>JAFUVK010000064.1 GCA_017477555.1 Muribaculaceae bacterium | reverse complement strand
TGGCCATTCCACCAAAAAGCAGTAAATTTGCATCGCTTTTGCACAAAAGCCATGACTTTGGCATGCTTTTTGCAATAGTAACATTGCTGACAACTGACATCCGACCAAAGTCTAACGTCAAACGTCTAAAAAATGGGGCTGACTTGGCTTTGACAGCGTGTAGAGGTGGTAAGCAAGCATGCAGAGCGATGATGGCAATGCTCTAGAATATCAGTCATCACTAAATTTTAACTGGCGAAAACACTTACGCTCTCGCTGCCTAACCGAAGCACAGTAGGTTAGCTTTATCTCTGCCCAAGGATGGTAGAGACGAGACATCACCCGGAAGCCCTTTCTGCGAGGCTCGTCGATAAGGTGGTGCTGGCAAATCGGAGATAGAGTGGCGCGTTCCTTGAGCGGCACTCGAAATTTAGAGGATAAGCCACAGGTTGGTAGTCTTGATCCTGCCGGTGGTCGAAAAACAAGTCGAGACTAAGCATGTAGAAAACTTATTAGTTCCACGTTTGGACGAGGGTTCAAACCCCTCCAGCTCCACAATTCACTCGAGGGTTCGTAATGATGTCGCAGCGAACGTCGCACGAAGTGCGGTGCGCGTTTGCGAAGCAAGCGACACTCATTACCAACCCCTCCAGCTCCACAAAAGAAATCCGCAATCGGTTCATGACGCTCCGATTGCGGATTTCCATTGTAGTACCAAATACCAGTTGTCCTTTGGAGTTGCAGCGCTTCGCTTCGTTGGGGGTGTAACGCGCGCAGCAATCTATGGAGCACTCGGCTGGCACAACCCTCCCCTGTCCACTCCCTTGACAGGAGAGAAGGGCATGCCACCATTTAGCCCGGATTGTTCATAGCCCATCTTACTCCGAGAATTCGATGATGGTACTCACGTCTGATCCGATTGAGAGTGCTACGACGATACTGCTGGCGCAGCGATAGATGGTGGGGGTGAGCAGGTCGCCCAGCTTGGCTGGTACGCGGTATTCCATGCGCAGGTTACGTACTTCACATTGCTCGGGAAGCAATTCCATGGCCATGCGCACATAGTTGGCATTATTGACGTGTTTATTATAGTCAATGTCGGCCCTGAGCACTTTGATTGGCTCGAGCGTTTCGCCACCGGCTTTGGGCAGGATGATGCGGCGCTCGCGATAGTTCATCTCCAGCTTTGGCTCCAGCGTCAGAGAGGCTATGGTGGCATCATCGATACGTTTCAACTTTCCTGCCGTCTTGTCGACAAAGGCCCCCATACTCCAGGTGCGGTAGCAGGGCTTGCCTGCTGCATCGTAGATAAATGTGTTGCGGAAGCCGTACAGCGATTTCGTGTCATAGACCGATGTCGCTACGGTCAGCTCTTCCTTGAACGTGGGCACTCTGACGATTTCCACCTGGCGCGAAACCAGCAGCTGTGTCATGTCATTGTCTGCGAAATACTGCTTGACTCCAGGCTCAGAGTCAAGCCACATCTCCGAGCAGTCTTGCATCATCTGAAGGGCCGAATAAAGCTTCAGCCGCCCATCGCTGTCGCAGGTGCTCGTTGTCACCTTAAATCTTAAACTATACATATCTTTAATTTGTCTGGATTGATGTCACTTTTTTTGCTATAGAGCGTTGCGTGCGAGTGCTGCCTACGTTGAGTTATTCTATTTGCAATTTAACTCAAGTTCCGTAAGTGGATATGTTGGCTATTGGCCGTTAGCTATTGACAAGAGACAAAAAGCTGAAATCTCATGCAAATGAGCGCAGAGCCATGCTAGGACGAGCATGTGAGTTATCCAAAGTTTTTAAAGCTAACTGTAGTCTGTGACCAGAGCAACGGCTTTACTGCCCTACAGCCTTACTACTTTAGGAACTTGAATTTAAGGATTCAACAAAACTAGTCTCCATCTTTTTCATATCCTCACAAAAGTCTGAATAAGAAGACGTTGATTTGCTGATTGCTATGCCATATATTGATATGGTAGCGTTTTGCCCTTGTATGCGAGACCTGGGGATTTTCTTCTGTGTCTCTAACAATGGAGCAATGAAGCCACCTTTGCTTGCTTGTAGCCGTGACATGTAGGTTACAATCTGATGAATGTCGTCACGCTGAATTTGAGAAACCTTGTCATAGCTATCAAGGCGCTTGTATTTGGCATCAAGCACCATGTCATCTTTATAGAAGTCAGGGAAACGCAAACCGCTACGGTCATCAAAGAGATAAATGCCACCTTTGCTCACTTTATTCTGAGGGTGAGTGAATCCGATATTGCTGAGGATGGTGTTGATGTATTCTTCCCAAAGCCATGCGCCATCAAAGAGTATTCCACAGATTTCATCATCGGTTTCTCCATATTTCACCTCATCCATTCTGAGAATCTGAAGGCACAGTGTCTGGAGTGGGCGGTACGACGTATAATAAGGGTGTGCATTGCTGCGCAAGTTTTCGCTGATTACACCTCGCCTGTCATTCTTATTATATAATGGGGTACATTCGATGATAGACTTAACATTTTCAGTGGTCTCTTGGTCGATTTTCAGTACTGCTTGGCCATATCGTTTAGTTTTCATGAATTCAATCGTGTGTCGAATGAGTTCGGTCATACTGTTGTCGTGGCTATATTCACGGGTCGAGTAAGCAAAATTGCCAATGAAAGGTACATTTTTGGTGATGTGTCTGCCCATGTTGATAGTACCTCTTAAGTTCGTATCGTTGTGACGATAGTTCTGATATTCTCTATACACACCTTGACGCAACGCCGATTTCAGGAAATATGGGAACATGAACATGATAAAGTCGAAAATGTCTTCCTGCTCGTTGTTGTGGCTGAGGTCAAATAGGTTAAACGAAAGAACTTTCTGAAGCATATAATGCAACAGGTAATCGTCGCGGCCAATGTCAAATCGTGATCTGATTTTTACCTTAAGACTGCCAACTCCGATGAATCCCATCACATTGCCAGTGTTTATGCAAACGTTCTCCGAGTCACTTGTGTTCGCGATTTTCATGATCGAGGATTCACCAATTCTATCGTCAACAGTCTCGATGCTGTAAGGGAAAATGAGAAGGTTCTCATTCTCCCGACAAAGCTGCGCAATCGTTTTGTCGGCGATGGGAAACAAAGCCGCGACATCCCTGCGATGGAATGTAGCACTGGTCGTGTTATCGGTAAGATTAATTCTCATCAGTCAGTTCCAAATTCTCTCCACTGGCTACCATTGCGTTTCCATTGAAATACGCACTTCGGAACTTGTCTAGGATGACACTCGCTTTACGGAAGCCGCGTAGGTATTCGTTTAGCAACGGCTCGATGTTCATTTCCCAAAGCTTATGGAAATCACCACCATTGTCGCCGAGTTTCAAGAAGTATGACGGCCCAATCATATAGGCAGTTCCTAAGCCGTCTGTTTCAGCAATGGCTTTGTTCAAGCGGTGCATTGTGCTTTTTGCATCCTCCACGCAAGCCAGATCGTCAAGCATGGCTTCCGTGTCATCGGGAGTAATCTCTTTCCAAGTGAAACGGCGGCGCATGGCAAAGTCCATGCTCTCGACAGAGCGGTCTATGTCGTTCATGGTGGCGAGAATGTACACATTCTCCGGCACAAAGAAGCCTTTGGCGAATACATCGGTTTCAGGAATGAGATTTTGATATTGGGTCTGAACCAAATGGTCTCTTTTTCCGCGATAGCCGGGGTCAATGGCATAGAACAGTTCTCCAAATATCTTTGACGCTTCACCGCGGTTGATTTCATCGATGATAAAAACAAACGGTTTACGCTCAATTTTATTGGCAGAGACTGTTGGGACTTTTTTCTTCATAGATCTCACTGCGTTGGTGATCACAAAGGCGTATGAGTCGGGCTGTGTACCAAACTTTCGGTGAAAATAGTTTCGAATATCCCTCACAATATTCAACTCGACCTCGTTTGACAGCAACTCAAGTATTTCGTCGGAGTTTACAGCAACTTGCGAGGTGACTTTATTCTGTTCAATATGAACCATGATATTGTGCCCTCTCATATCTGAGATTGTGAACACGCTACCGTTTACAGTTTTGAACTTTCTTGCTGACTCAATAGCATCTTCAACAAATAGGTTGAGTTGCTCTTGCCACGACATTTCTTTTGACAGGCTTTCTACGCTCTTTGCCGAATCGACCAAATTCTTTAACGCATCACGGCAAAAATCTTTGAACACACCGTCTCGGCGCTCAAAGCCTATCTGTCCGTTATCTTTCTCGACGGGACGCAGGCCCTCAACGAAATCAGTATAATCGTATGATGGATGAAACTGTACAAAACGAGTCACTGCCCCCATTTCCTCTGCTATAGCGTGAGCCATATAGGTCTTGCCTGTGCCCGGTGCGCCATTGAGTACAAGATTATAAGTCTCTTGCAACAGTTCAATGAACTCCTTATGTTTTTGTTGTGGCATAATCTCGTCGTTTAATATTTTGTTAACGTAATCAATGATGTCTTTCACTCTCTCATCGGCAAGGTGCAAGGTCTTTCTGTAAGGGCCATAGACTTTGCCATCGAAGTCTCTCTCGTCGGTATTGATGTATTTGACGTGGAATAGACATCTCTTCTCACCCTCATCAGTGGTGTAGAGGGTGGCATTTTCTTTTTGTACAATGCCTATGGCTCTTATGCGCAAAAATGGTATGTTCTTTTTGGGGCCTTTTGTTGAACTTGATTTTAAAATGATGATGTCTCCCTCAGAAAATGTCATTGCGTCTTCAAGCAATTTTCGGTCGCTTGATTTGCTGTCGTCATACCCACATTCCCAAATGCCTTCTTGCAGAAATCGATCAAGCTGAGAGTCGTTGCGGCCAAAAGAATATCCGGCAAGCCAATATCTTTGGGCACAACTGTCAAGTTTCTTTTTTATCTCATTTCTCATGCACCAGAATAGTGTCTGAACGGCAAGGTTCAGCGGCTTATTTTTGTATTTGGAGATTGAGGGCATCATAATGCCTTGAATCTCTTCACCAAACCTAGCGGTGATTTTATCTATAATCTCGATGAAATGACTGAACTTCCTACCGACCTTTCTGCTTTCTATTCCGAAATATCGGCAAATAAGTTGATACACTTCGTCTTTGTAGACCGTGTACTTATTGGGGTATTTACACATCAGTATAGCCGAGGCCGTACGTTCGTCATTGGCGCAGATTCTCCAGTTGACAGGGCAGATGGCTTTCATTTCTGTCTTAAAATCGGCAATGCGTTTGTCGATGGGGCTTGACTCGTCAAGCAGATGCTCAACGACCTCGGTTAATTCTTTTTCTTTGGTCTGACAAAGATTTTTCAGGACACCATCGACACGGGCATTGTCAACAATGTTCTTGCCTTTAAGATTCTTGATGATGTCTATTGCTCCATTACCATCGCAGTTATCCAGCAATTCCCATTTATATTCTTCATCAAAGCCATTGAACGGTTCTTTGTCACGATAACAAATGATAAGTTCATTCATCAGAAATTGCTGCAACGCTTCAACCAGCTCGCTGCGCAACTGCCACATGAATCCCTGCTTGGTGTCCCAACCCTTTTCCATTGTGATGCCCCAATAGGTGATTTTGCCATCTATGCCGATCACTTGAAATCTATTCAGCTTTTTCTGAACCCATTTTGAGAAGCTGGTCACTTTAGCATTATAGTGATATGCTGTGTTTCCATACTTTAAGGAAACAGTGCTGCATGACGCTGTGTGTGCTGGTTCACGCAAGAAGTGGAACAGGGTTTCCAGAAAGGGTTTAGATTCGGCAGATTGAAGAAGGTTATACCATTCTTTTACTGAAATGCCTACATCTCCACAGCCATATACACCGTCGTTAATTTCAGTTTTATAAATCGTTTCTAATTCTGCCATAGATGATACTTTAGCTATGTAGTACTAAAATGTTAATAAAATTCCTATCACAGAACATCCTGACCTTCTGTTTTAGGTTGCAAAGATACGACATTTTTTGCCATGATGGCGGGGTGGGGCCATGGTTTTTGCCGATATGGGTTGCGGCATTTGAGTAAATGGACAAAAAAATCGTGCCGAGAACCGCGATGGTCTCGACACGACATTGCCTTATCGTTGGTTGCTAGGCGTTCAGGGGCATTATGCCTCGGCGGGTGCCTCGGCGGCCTCCTGTGCGGGAGCCTCGGCCTGTGCGGCCTCTGCAGCCTGTGCTGCCTGCTCAGCTGCCTTGGCGGCTGCCAGCTCGGCACGCTTCTTGGCTACGGCCTCGGCCTTAGCCTCGTTCTTCTTGGTCTCCTCTTCCAGAGCTTTCTTTGCGGCGGCCTTCTTGCCCTCGCGCTCCTGGTTCTTCACTGCCTCGAGCTTGGCTGCCTTCTCGGCCTTCCAGGCATCAAAGCGGCGCTGAGCCTCAGCCTCGTCAAATGCGCCCTTCTTCACGCCACCCTGCAGGTGCTTCATCAGCATCACGCCCTCGCGGCTCAGGATGTTGCGCACGGTCTCGGTGGGCTGTGCGCCAACGTTGATCCAATAGAGTGCGCGCTCGAAATTTAAACTTATTGTAGCAGGATTAGTGTTGGGGTTATAAGAACCAATCCTTTCAATAAATCTACCATCTCGTGGTGCCCTGCTATCGGCGATGACAATGGGATAAAACGCATAGTCCTTGTGACCGTGGCGTTGTAATCTAATCTTTACTGCCATTTTAGATAATGAGTTTAAATTTGTTAGTAATGGTGGAGTTTCCTCCGTTAAAAAAAGTGACCTCTGGCAAGGTCACTTCCTTGGTTGTCCTGGTAGGATTCGAACCCACGCAAACGGAACCAGAATCCGGTGTGCTACCGTTACACCACAGGACAATTCCTAAATGCGATGCAAAGGTACTGCTTTTTTCTGAACTGGCAAGGGTTTCGCAAGTTTTTTTTCAAAAAAAGTTGATTTTTCCCAGTTTTTCGGCAATTCTCACCACTTTTGACGGCAAAAAACGCATGTGGCGGAGTCTTTCGGCCGTCACTCGGGAGGAAGGGCGCTGGCTATGGCATCACGACTTTCGGCCATCAGCCGGGCGGTGTCGTGACCTTCGGGGCTGGGCATAATGGGGGTGTGAAGTGTGAGCACAATCTTGCCGGGGCGCACATTGAACGTAGTGCGTGGCATCACGCGGTAGCTGCCGTCGATGGTGATGGGCACCACGGGCAAATTAAACTCTACTGCCAGCTTGTAGGCTCCGGGCTTGAATGTGCCCATCCGACCGGTGGCGGTGCGACGGCCCTCGGGAAACACCACTAGCGACATGCCGCGGCTCAGCTTGCGCTCGGCGTCGGCCATGGTACGCTTCAGCCCCTCGGGTGAGTGCGTGTCCACCATGATGTGGCCGGCGCGCTGACAGGCGGTGCCTACCAGCGGAAAGTTGGCCAGGCCCTTGCGCATCATCCATTTGAAAGGATGGCCCAGATAGCCATAGATTGAGAAGATGTCGAAAGCGCCCTGATGGTTGGCGACAAACACATAGCTCGTGTCTTTATTAATAAGGTGTCGGTTCTTTACCTCGACGCGCACAAACAGCAGTGCGCACCACAGGCGCGACCACAGCATGGGCGGGTAGTAGCTCCACCACTCGCTGTCCAGGTAGCTGCCAATGATGGTGACCAGTGCCGTGATGATGGTGGCTATGAGCAGAATGGGCGCGACGATGCACCACTGGTAGATGGCGAATATGTATTTCATAGGTCGGTTTAATGGCTTTTTGGTGTGCAAAGGTAGTGTTTTAGTTACAAAAAAGCAACAATCTTGCGGTAGATTGTTGCTTTTTACGTTTTTTTGACGATTGGAAATAGCCGAGTAGCCATTCACCGATTTGCCGAGCAGCTACATAGCCGTTCGGCAATTGTGTTTTGTCACTTGACCTCGGTGTCGGGGGCAATGAGCTTATAGCCCTTGCCGTGGATGTTGATGATCTGGATGTTGGGGTCGTCCTTCAACTTCTTGCGCAGCTTGGTGATGTACACGTCCATCGACCGGGCATTGAAGTAGTTGTCATCAATCCAGATGGTCTTCAACGCAAAGTTGCGCTCCAGAATCTCGTTCATGTGGGCGCACAGCAGGCTCAGCAGCTCGCTCTCCTTGGTTGTCAGGTTGTCGCTGCTGTCGTCGGTAAACAGCACCTGGCGCTGGGTGTCGAAGGTGAACTTGCCGATGCGGTACACCGTCACGTCCTTGCCCTTCTTGCCCTTGACGCGGCGCAGGATGGCCTCGATGCGCAGCACCAGCTCTTCCATGCTGAAGGGCTTGGTGATGTAGTCGTCGGCCCCCAGCTTGAACCCTTCCAAGATGTCTTCCTTCATCGTCTTGGCCGTCAGGAAGATGATGGGCACGTCGGTGTTGACCATGCGAATCTCTTGCGCCAGCTGGAAGCCGTCCTTCTTGGGCATCATCACGTCTAGCAGGCAGATGTCGTACTTGCCTTTGAGAAAGGCCTTGTAGCCTGCCTCGCCGTCCGACATCAAGTCGGCCTTGTAACCTTTGTCCTCCAGGTACTCGCGCGTGAGTGTTCCCAGGTTCTCGTCGTCCTCACACAGGAGAATTCTCAGTTTCTCTTCCATAAGATTGATTATTTTAATAGTGGTAATATAATGATAAATCTTGAACCATGGCCAGGCTCGCTCTCGACACGGATGCTGCCGCCGAATAGCGTGATCATCTTGTGCACATAAGCAAGTCCTAGGCCGAATCCCTTGACGTCGTGGCGGTTGCCAGTCGATACGCGGTAGAACTTCTCAAATATCTTTTTCTGGTCATCGCGGCTGATGCCGATGCCGTTGTCGCTCACGGCTATCTCGAGCGTGTCCTCGTCGGGGTTGCGGGTCTCTACGCGCAGCTCCAGCGGCACATCGTCGCGACGGTACTTGATGGCGTTGTCCAGCAGGTTGAATATCACGTTGGTGAAGTGCATGCGGTCAACGTTCACTATCGGGTCTTCGGCATCGAGATTGGCCTTAATGCTGCCGCCATAGTTGTCGACCTTGATTTTAAAGGTGTTCACCACACTGTAGATGCAGCCGTTGGCATCCTCCTCTTCCAGTCGCATCGTGGCGTTCTTGCGGTCGAACATCGACATCTGCAGCACCTTCTCCACCTGAAAGCGGAGCCGCTTGGTCTCGTCGTTGATTACGCTGGCCACGTGCTTGAGGCGGGCGTCGCTCTTGCGCACCGAGTCGTCGTTGAGCATCTGGGCGGCTATCGAGATGCTAGAAATCGGCGTTTTGAACTCGTGGGTCATGTTGTTGATAAAGTCATTCTTGATCTCGCTCAACTTTTTCTGACGGAAAGCCACAACAACTGTATAGATGAATACAGCCATCAGAATCAGCGTGAAGATGAACGACGGTATCATGAAACGCACCGACGACGTGATGTAGTCGCGCTTGCTCGGAAAGGTCACATTCAGCAGGTGCTGCTTGCTCTGCCGGTCGTTGACAAAAAGCACCTGGCTGTAGACGTCGCGCTGGCTCTCGGGTGAGTAGCCGTCGGTGCTGTAGACCATGCCACCCGACCGACTGGTCACTGCAAACTCAAATGGCAGCTTCACGCCGTTGTTCTCCAGCTCGCTGCGCAGATACTCGCTCACGGTCGCCGAGTCGGCACGTTCGGTGATGGGACGGTCGCTCGACTGGGTCAGTATGGTCAGAATCACCTCGTTGAGCAGACTTTTCTGGTACAGATACTGTCCTTTAAGTATCTCTTGACGTAACGAGTAGCTGTCGGTTAGGTCTTTCAGCGTGCTCAGGTTGGCTGGACGCTGAAGCTGGGGGCTGTCCATCATCGACATCGTGTCGACGGAAATCTCATTGTCTTGACCGAAGCTCAGCGAGTGCGACGGACGGTAGGCGGCTTCGGCCTCCTGAAGGTCCTGGTCCAGGTAGTATTTGGTCTCGTTCTGCTCAAGCATCGTCGACACGCCGTAAAGGCTGCGCGTCACCAGCTCCTTGAATTGCTCGTTGCGCATCTTGATCATGTTTTCCATGTACATAATCTGCACTGCCAGGAGACCCAGCAGCGTCAGTGCCATCACGATGGTCAGCAGCCATATCGTCGATTTCTTCATCTTTTAGGAAAGACTGTTTTAACAATCGGCTGCAAAATTAACACTTAAATGTGAAATAACAAAATTTTAACAAATGTTTTTTTCAAAAAAAAATCATGTGCCCTCTAGCGTAGCACAAAGGCACCTTGCTGCTTCAGGTCGTGATAAGGCAGACCTTGCTCGGTGCAAGAGGCGAGCTGTGACTGGCGCGCCGTGGCCTGGGCACCGCCCGAGAGCACTACCACGCCAGGCCGACACACCTTGGTCAGTTCAGAGACCGGACGATGGTAACGGGTTGTGACCACCAGTAGGTCGACCGGACCAACTGTGCCCGCCTGCTGGAGCCATGACCGGGGGGTGTCTTTACCTGCAACCAACAGCAGGCGACCGTCAATCAGGGCCAGGGGACTGTGTACTACCGAGTGGCCCATGCGCACACTGTCATCGACCCAGCGAACCGAGTCGCCACCCAAGTGGGCCAGCAGCCGACGGTGCGTGTACTCAAACAGCTGGCGGTCGGCGGTCGGCTCGTCAGGTAGCCAGGCGTAGGTCTGGCCGTCGGTGTGCCACACAATCGGGGTCGACCGGTAGTCATTGAGCACAATCAGGCAGTGCGCCGGAGTGCGCCAGCTCAACCACAACAACTGGCATGCACCCGCCACGCACACTGCCAGCGCTATGGGTAGCCAACGACTGCGACGAGTCAGTAGCCACAATACCACACACAACAGTGCGACATAGTACAGTAGCACCGTGCCCCATGTGACATACACACCGCCTATGTGCGCCCACGGCAGCGAAGATACCGCTTGCGACACCGTATTCATATATGAATATATCCACTCGATTAGGCTGTTGAGCACATCACAATCAAGCTCTAGCCCGGCAAGAAACAGAAACACCACGCCCAGCACCATGAGCACGGGCATTACGGGCAGAATCAGAACATTCGACAGCACCGACAGCACCGAGATGGAGCAGAAGTAGTAGGCGGTGAGCATGATGGTGGCCGACATGGCCACCAGCGAGGTCAACACCAGCGAGCACACATAGCGCCACCAGCGATGGCCGCGGCCGGTCGGCAACAGGTGGCCGGGCAGTGTAAGCACGGCAGCCACGGTGACGTAGCTCAGCTGGAAGCCGGCCTGATACAGGGCTGTTGGCCAGATGCACAGTGTGAGCAGTGCCGACACACATAGCGCGTTCAGCGCTACCGACTTGCGGTAGAGTACTAGGGCGACCAGTGTAAACCCAATCATGATGGTGGCTCTCACCACCGAAGGCGACAGGCCGGTAATCAGAGCAAATGCGGTAAGGGTCAGCAGGGTGAACAACAGTCGCACGCGCCTGAGACGCAGATAGTCGAGCGGAAAGAGCAAAAACCAGATCAGACTGGTGAGCAGACCCACGTGCAGCCCGCTCAGTGCCAGAATGTGGGCGATGCCTGCCTGCGAGAAACGGCTGCGCACGGCAGGCGACAGCTGGCGGCTGTCGCCCAGCAATAGGGCCGAAAGCAGCTCCTGGCAGGGTACCGACAGGCTGGTGGCCAACAGGCGCGACTCTAGCCAGCGGCGAGCCGACGAGGCCCAAGACAGCAGGGTGGGGCGATGGCCGATGACTCGCAGTTGGCTCACCGGCAAGTGTTGGCTGTACAGGATACCGTGTTGCCACAAGTGGCTCTCGCGGTCGTACTCATCGGGGTTTCCCAGGTTGGTAATGGGCGACAGCTGGCAGTCGAACGCCACAACATCGCCCTCGCGCAGGCTGTAGTCGCAACCTCGTGTTGAGAGCAGCACGCGCCGCACATCCACACTCTGCCCATCCAGCGCCAGTAGCCTGACTTGCAGGCGCATGGCATAGTCGTAGGCGGTCACCGTTTCAAGCTGTCCCACGGCAGTGGAGCCATTGGCTTGGTGCAGGTCGAGCGGCTGAGGGCGGTAGAGCTGAAGCGACAAAGCGCCTACGGCAGCCGCCAGCAGACTCACACTCACTATCCATAGCCTGCGAACACGCAGCCTGCTCAGCGCATCACTGCCACGGCGCAGTAGCACCGCATACAGCACCACACCCGACGCGGCCATCAGGGCGATGGGAAGGTAGCCCGGACACACCGTGTTGAGCATGATGCCTAGCATCACGGGCAGCAAAAGCCGCAAGGCGGGTACTAGCTGAACAACTGAATGGCTCAAGGGTCTAGGAATTCCAAATCTCAAAGCTGACGAACGCCTGCAGCAGTAACATCTCCAGCCCGTTCTTCACGCGTGCGCCTTGTGCGTGCGCCCGTTGCATAAACAATGTCTCCTCGGGATTATAAATCAGGTCGTAGGCCAGGTGGTGACGAGTCAGGAATCGGAACGGAAAGTCGGGACATTCGTCGACCTGCGGATATTTGCCTAGCGGGGTGGCCTGCACCACCAGCTTGTGGGCAAGCACGGTCTGGCGGGTGAGTTCCTCGTAGACGATGGTGTGGGCACTCTTGTGCCGCGACACCAGCTGAACCTCAACACCCAGTTGCTGCAGCGCATGACGTACGGCCTTGGCGGCACCGCCGCTGCCCAGCACCAGCGCGCGGTCCATGTCTGGCTCAAGCAACGGCTCCATCGTGCGTCCGAACCCCACTGTGTCGCTGTTGTAGCCGCGCAGGCACCGCAGCGTGCCGTCGGCATTGCGCTCAAACTTGATGACGTTGACCGCACCGATGGCCCGAGCGTCATCGTCAAGCTCGTCGAGCAGTGGTAGCACTTGCTCCTTGTAGGGGGCGGTCACGTTCAGCCCGCACAGGTTGGGATACTGCGCAATCAGGTCGCTGAGCTGATGCACATCGGCTATCTCAAAGTTGAGGTACTGCGCAGCAATTGACTCCGATTCAAACTTGTTGTTGAAGTAGTCAATCGAGAACGAGTGGCTCAACGGATAGCCTATCAGGCCATAGAGTTTGATTTCTGGTGACATAAGCATTCGGTGGAAGGGGTGATTCGGTTTGAAACTGCAAATATAGTGATTTTTACCAATAAAATCGATTTTCTGGCTATCTAATTGAAAATGTAGTGTGTTTTTTGACAATTTTGTGGCCCTACATCGCCAACAATGTATTAACTTTGCACCGCAAAAATTTCAAGACCAAACGAATGAAGAAGTTTTTTAACAAGAATGTGAAGATAGCGCTCACCATCATTGTGAGTCTGTGCCTGCTCTACTGGGGTATCGAGTTTCTCAAAGGCGTGAACCTGTTTAAGCCGGCAAATTTCTACTATGCCAAGTTTGACAAGGTCGACGGACTCATCGAGGCCACGCCCATCACGGTCAATGGCTTCCAAGTGGGACAGGTCAGAGAAATCAAGTATGACTATGAGAAAAACAAAATCATGGTGATGATGAGCATGAACGGTGACCTCAAAATCCCGGTAGGCTCAAATGTGGCCATCCAGTCGGGGCTCATCGGTTCGGCGCAGATGGTGCTCACCCTGGGCGACAACGAAGCATGCTATAAGGTGGGCGACGAAATTCCCACTATCGTGCCACGAGGAATCATGGACAAGGTCACTACAGAGGTATTGCCATCGGTGGGGCAAATCATGCCGCGAGTAGACTCTATCATGACATCGGTCAACGGACTGGTGGGTGACCCGGCACTTGTGGCCGCTGTGGCCCGACTCGATGGCATCACAGCCGAACTGGCACGAAGCAGCCAGCAATTGACGCAGCTGCTCACATCGGTCAACCGGTCGGTGCCGGGCGTGATGAACAACGTTAACGGCATCACTTCCAATCTCACGGCAACGTCAAGCAACCTAAACCAATTCTCGGGCACACTCAATGCTCTGCCGCTCGACAGCACCATGGCGCAGGTCAATGCCACGATCGCCAACCTCAACGCACTGTCAAGGCAACTCAACAACCCCAACTCAAGCTTGGGTATGCTCATCAACGACAAGCAGCTTTACACCAATGCCACCAATGCCGTGGCTACACTCGACTCGCTGCTGGCCGACATCAAGAAGAACCCCAAACGCTACATCAATGTTAAAGTGTTTTAAAACACAACAATAGCGAAACTTGGGAGCTTATTTAGAATCATTCTAAATAAGCTTTTTCTTTCTGAAATGTCACCATCGCTCGGTGATTTTCCCAAATTGCTATCAAATCAATGTTTTGTAACATATCCAACAATGTGGGGGGTCACACACGCACTCATGGCAAATGCCTGAATAATAAAGAACTTGATGTAAAAAACTACCGATTGGGGTAGTGCAATGACTGCGATGATTGTTAAATTGCTGTTTTTCATATATCTTATAATTTTTCTGAAAAAACAAAATTTTTTGAACACTTTTTTTTCAACAAATTTTGACCTAATTTTGTACTGCAAAACAACCCCTCAACCTGTGAGGGGTTTGTTGACTGAACCATTATAATATTATAAGGTGTTGCGCGCTGCGACACAGCAGGCAGACACCGACTGTCAATATAAACCGAGAATGAACGACAATGTGACTCTATTGTGGAACAAGTGTCTCGACATCATTCGAGACAATGTTCAAGCCGAGCAGTTCGCTGCTTGGTTCGAGCCCATTGTGCCTGTCAGTTTCGTTGACAACAAGCTTACCCTGAGGGTACCGTCGCAGTTCTTTGTCGAAATCATCGAGGAGAAGTACTGCACACTGTTGCTGCACACCTTTAACCGGGTGTTTGGGCGTCGCATCAATCTGGCTTATGCGGTAGTCATGGCCAAGGATGTGGAGATGACGATGGACCAGAGCGGAGAGAGCGCAAAAATCAAGACGGGTGCCAAAATCGTGCCACAGGCTGTGGCCAACCCATTCCAGCAAGAACCGCTCGATGACATTGACCCGCAGCTCAACCCAAGGTACACCTTCGAAAATTACTGCTGCGGAAACAGCAACAAGCTGGCGGTGACTGTGGCAATGGCCATCGCCGACCATCCCGAGGTGAAAACATACAATCCCATGTTCATCTTTGGAGCAACGGGAGTGGGAAAGACACACCTCATCCAGGCAATCGGCATACGCATCAAGGAGCAAAATCCGCGAGCGAGGGTGCTGTATGTGCCGGCTAGGGTTTTCGAGAGCCAGTACACTTCGGCTGTACCCAAGGGAAAAGTCAACGACTTCATCAATTTCTATCAGAGCATCGACGTGTTGCTCATTGATGACATTCACGAACTGGCGGGCAAGACGGGCACACAGAATACCTTCTTCCACATCTTCAACCATCTGCACCAGCATGGCAAGCAGCTGGTCATGACCAGTGATAGACGGCCGGTCGACATGGACGGAATGGTGCCAAGACTCATTTCGCGCTTCAAGTGGGGAATGACAGTACAGCTCGACAAACCCGACTACGAGCTGCGGCGAGAGGTGCTCATACGCCGGGCGGCACAAGATGGCCTCACAATCACCGACGACGTGGTCGACTTCATTGCCACGCAGGTGACCGACAGTGTCAGAGATCTGGAAGGAGTGGTGGTGTCGTTGCTGGCACATGCTACTATGCTCAACCAAGACATCACCATCGAATTGGCGCAGAGTGTGGCCAGCAACACGGTGCATGTGTCACGTCACGAGATTACCTTCGACAACATTGCCGAGACCGTGGCCGACTTCTACAACATCGACACCGACCTGATTTTCGGAAAAACAAGAAAACGTGAAATCAGTGACGCAAGGCAGGTGGTCATGTACTTCGCTAAGACCAAGACGCAGCTGTCGTCGACAAATATCGGGCTGCGCATGGCACGAAACCATGCCACTGTGTTGCATGCATGCAAGCAGGTTGAGCAGCGCATGGGCATCGAGAGGAAGTTCCGCGACGAGATTCTCGCCATCGAGGCACGTCTTAAGACCGTGTGAAGAAAAACAGAATGTTTAATATAATGCTATAGCAAATGACAATTGGCATCATCGTGGCAATGCGCAAGGAGCTGGACCTGCTGTTGCCGTTGCTCACCGACATCAGAGAGACTGTCACAGACGGTTTCAATTTTTATCAAGGACGCATTGCGCAAAACCAGATTGTGGCCATGCAGTGCGGCATTGGCAAGGTCAATGCGGCGATGGGAGCACTCACGCTCATCAACCACTACAGACCGCAGCGCGTCATCAACACAGGTGTGGCAGGAGGAGCCGACAGCAAGGTGAGCGTCATGCACATCGTCGTGGCTCGGCAAACGGCCTATCACGATGTGTGGTGTGGACCCGAAAGCCCATGGGGGGTGGTGCAGGGCTTGCCCTTGTACTACGATGCTCCCGACGACCTGATGCAACTTGTGCCACAACGCGATGACCTGCACGTTGGACTCATCTGCTCGGGCGACCAGTTCATTGACTCGATTGAGCGCATACGAGCCATCAAGGAAAAGTTTCCGCAGGCACTGGCCGTCGACATGGAGAGTGCGGCCATTGCGCAGGTGTGTCATGTGCGTGGAGTGGGCTTCATGAGCATGCGCGTCATCAGCGACTCGCCTGGTGCCGGACACGACAACACAAAGCAGTATAACGACTTCTGGCAAGATGCGCCGCAGCAGACGTTTCATGTCTTGCAGCAGATGCTTCAGCGCATACATTAATAGTCACTGATTGGGCAAAAAGAAATGCGGCGAGCACATTGTGCTCGCCGCATTGTCGTAAGGTTATCTCTGTGGATGATTAGAGACCAATCTTCTTTGCTGCGTTGTTGGCGGCCTCCTTGGCTTTGTCAACACCTTCCTTTGCCTTGTCGGCAGCCTTGTCGGCGGCCTTGTTGGCGGCATCAGCAGCCTTGTCAACTGCCTCGTTGGCCTTCTCGGTCACGGCGGCCTTTGCCTCCTCAACCTTCTCGTTGGCGGCATCGATAGCGGCATCCTTCAGGCTGTCGCCAGCGTTCTCAACCACGTCCTTCATGCCCTCGGGCATAGCGACCACTTGGTCAACCAGGGTGCCAATCGAAGGAACAATGGCGGTCAGCTTCTCAGTGTTCTTGGCAACAATCTCCTTGATCTTAGTCAGCAGGTCGTTGGCACCGACACTGTCACCTGCAGCCATCAGCTTCTGAACCTCGGCGTTGGCATTGTTCAGCAGGTCAACAACTGCGGCAGAGTCCGAAACGTTGGCCAGAGCTGAGTCAAACTGCTCAACGTTGAACGTGGCGGTCGAGTCCTGAGTCTCGGTAGTCTTGTTGCCAGTGTTGTCACAAGAAACAAAAGCCATAGCTGCAACGGCAGCAAACATCAATAATAACTTTTTCATAATAAATAAATTAAAAATTAGAAAGAATAAAACGATTATTAAAACACCGCAAAACTAGCGGATATTTTTCAATTAGCAATCATAATAAGACGTTTTTTTAACTTTTTTATATTTTCGACTTTCGCTAGCTCATATTTTATGCGTATCTTTGCGCTATGAGTTGCTCGATTTGTCCTTATGCAATTTGCGTGCCATACTTGCCGGCATAAGATTAAAATTTTCAAACAAGGCTCAGACGCTCATTTTGTCACCCAATCCGCAAATAAACCAGCAACTAACAAACTAACAACTAAAAACAAATATGGTCTATCTACTCTTTTTTGCCATCTCGTTAATCAGTTATCTGGTGCAGAACTCATTAACCAAGAAGTTTGAAAAGTACTCGCGCGTCCCGCTGAACTTTACCGGGGCTCAAGTAGCGCAAATGATGCTCAGCAACAATGGTATCAACGACGTGGCCGTAAGGCCCACAGCGGGCTCGCTCACCGACTTCTTCGACCCCACTAGCCACACGGTCAACCTCAGCGAGTCGGTCTATAACCGCAATACGGTGGCGGCAGCGGCGGTGGCGGCTCATGAGTGTGGCCATGCCGTGCAGCATCGGGTGGGCTATAGCATGCTCGTGCTGCGCACCAAGCTCGTGCCGGTGGTTTCGTTTGCGTCGAAGTGGGTCACCTGGATTTTGCTTGGAGGAATCCTGGTCTTTGAGTTCTTCCCCTATCTGCTGGGAGTGGGAGTGGTGCTGTTTGCGCTCACCTCGCTGTTCAGTGTCATCACACTGCCCGTCGAGGTCGACGCAAGCCGTCGTGCAGTCAAGTGGCTCGAGACGGCTGGCATCACACAGGGGCAGACTACCGACTATGCGCGCGACGCGCTCAAGGCGGCCGCTTACACCTATGTAGTGGCGGCGCTCAGCTCGCTGGCCACCTTGTTCTACTACGCACGCGTGTTCTTCAATCGAAACTGATTTTTGACCAATCACTTCTCGACTATGGAGACCTTCAACGAAATCATTGCTGCGGTAAGCGACTTTTTATGGGGATGGCCCATGATTATTCTGCTGCTGGGCACGCACATTTTCTTGACTGTCAGGCTAAAGTTTCCACAGCGAAAAATCTTTACAGCCATTAGGCTGTCGGTGTCACGCGACAAAGGCTCTCAAGGCGACGTGTCGCAGTTTGGGGCACTGGCCACAGCTCTGGCGGCCACTATTGGTACAGGCAACATCATCGGCGTGGCCACGGCGGTGGCCATGGGTGGACCGGGGGCGGTGCTGTGGTGCTGGTTGACGGGGGTCTTTGGCATTGCTACGAAGTATGGCGAGGGATTGCTAGCCATCAAATATCGTGTCAAGATGCCCGACGGATCGATGCTGGGCGGACCGATGTATGCTCTGGAGCGGGGACTTAAGCTCAAGTGGCTGGCGGTCTTGTTTGCCGTGTTCACCATGTGTGCTGCTCTGGGTATCGGTGCCTCGGTTCAGTCTAATGCCATCAGCACCATTTGCTATGAGACCTACGGCATCAATCCGGCTTGGGTGGGAGTGCTTCTGGCCTTTCTCACGGCTCTGGTAGTTATCGGTGGCGTGAAAAGCATTGCGCGCGTGTGTGGCATGATGGTACCATTCATGGCCGTGTTCTATGTGATGGGATGTCTTTATATATTAGGTGTCAACTTCCATTTTCTCTGGCCGGCCATCAAGCTCATCTGCCAGGCGGCGTTCTCGCCCGAGGCAGCAGGCGGCGGATTTGTCGGAGGTTCGGTCATTATGGCTATGCGCTTTGGCATCGCGCGGGGATTGTTCAGCAACGAGTCGGGGCTTGGCTCGGCACCCATTGTGGCTGCAGCGGCGCAAACCCGCAACCCGGTGCGTCAAGCGTTGGTCTCGTCCACTGGCACGTTCTGGGACACGGTGGTCATCTGTGCCATCACAGGACTGGTTATCGTCAGTAGTGTGCTGGCGCATCCCGACATCACATTTGCCGACGGTGCCTCGCTGACCAAGACTGCGTTTGCCAAGATTCCGCTCATAGGGTCGCCCTTGTTGCTCGTGGGGCTTGTCACCTTTGCTTTCACCACCATTCTGGGGTGGTGCTATTATGGTGAGATGGCCGTAGAGTACCTCAAAGGCAAGCGATGGACTAGATATTATCGCATCCTATATATCATCGTCGTTTTCTTGGGAACGGTCATCAACCTGACCATGGTGTGGAACCTGGCCGACTGCATGAACGCGCTTATGGCCATCCCTAACCTTGTCTCGCTCTTGCTGCTCAGTGGTGTGCTGGTGCGTGAGACCAGACACTATCTATGGGAGAACCGGCTCGACCAAGAGATGGAGAGCGATTGAATGGGAGTGATGTCGATAAATTGAAAACCCGCCTGGTGCATGGCCAGGCGGGTTCATTATCTTTCTGGTAGTAATTTCTCCTTACTTGAACAGATACTGCGAGCTGATGCTGCGGTAGTCGTGTACGCGTTGGATGGTGTCGGCAAACAATCCGGCGATACTGATGACCGTGGCCTTGGGGCAACGGGCAGTGTCAAACGGTATTGAGTTGCTGAAAATCACCTCCTCGAGCGCACTGTCCATGATGCGCTGGCTTGCTGGCTCGCTCATGATGGCGTGCGAAGCCAGAGCGCGAACCGAATTGGCTCCATTGTCTTTCATCAGGTTGGCGGCCTTGCAGATGGTACCGGCTGTGTCGATCATGTCGTCGACCAGCACCACATTCTTGCCCTCAACATCGCCAATCACGGTCATGCTCTCTACTACATTGGCCTTGGCGCGCTGCTTGTGGCAAAGCACTAGCGGAACATCAAAGTACTTGGCATACTGGTTGGCGCGCTTGGCACCACCCACATCAGGACTGGCAATGACCATGTCGGGCAGGTGAAGGCTCTCAAGGTAGGGCACAAACACCGACGACGCGTACAGGTGATTGACGGGGATGTCAAAGAAGCCCTGAATCTGGTCGGCATGAAGGTCCATCGTAATCAGGCTGTTGATGCCGGCAGCACTGAGCAGGTCGGCTACGAGCTTCGAGGCAATGCTCACGCGAGGCTTGTCCTTGCGATCCTGGCGAGCCCAGCCGAAGTAAGGAATTACGGCAGTGATACTCTTGGCCGAGGCGCGCTTGGCGGCATCAATCATCAGCAGTAGTTCCATCAGGTTGTCGGTGTTGGGAAACGTCGACTGAACCAGATAGACGTGCACGCCGCGCACCGATTCCTCATACGAGACCTCAAACTCGCCATCGGCAAAGTGCAGAATGTTCATTTTGCCAAGCTCGACACCCAGGTCATGGGCAATCTCGGTGGCTACATAGTGGGATTTTGTTCCGGAGAAGACTTTAAACTGAGCCATAGTTTTGGTTAAAGAGTTAATAGGTTGTGCAAAGGTACGACTTTATTGGTGAAATTCACAAGTAATTTGAATTTTATTTGACAAAAAACTTCCACACCACTGCATCGTGAGCGGCAACCGGCACAAGCAAGGCGTGGTCAGGTATCAAAGCGAATGTGCTATGGACTCCGTGTAGGAGCTCATCGCACCGATAGTTGCCGCTTTTCAAGCCCAGGTAGTCAAAGGCATGCGGTGGAATGGTCACCATCACATCGGCATCGTGGTCAGCAAAGTTGGCTACAATGAGCAGTAGCTCGTGTCCATGATGACGCAAGTAGGCATACTGGCGGGTCAGGTGGCTGTTGACATACATCAGGTCAAACATCTCGCCGGAGCTGATGGCGGGTTCACTGCCCGACAGCCGCAACAGGCGTTTGTAGTAGTCGCGCAAGGGGTGGGGGGCAGTAAGATTGTCACCGGAAAGCCACTGGGCCACGGTGTGCATGCTCCAGTAGTCGAAGATGGTGGTGCGACCATCGGCACCTCGATAGCCTTCGGCCTCATCGCCACACTCGCCCAGCTCTTGCCCATTGTACACCATCACCGGGCAAGTGTCGATTGTGGCGCTTACCACCATAGCGGCACGGCCGGCGAACGGGTCACCCAGCAGATGGCGCGATGCCAGGCGAACCTCGTCGTGGTTTTCCATGAAGTGCAGCATGTGGCGGCGCCAGGCGTTGACGGTCTGCCAGCAGCCGGGCAGCGACTGTGTCGACCAGTCGTGCCTGGCAACACCTACCAGTGTGTCATAGAGGGTCACCTTGTCATATAGGTAGTCAAAACCGCCATAGTTGATATAGCTGTCGTAGAGCGCCACATCGTAAATCTCGGCAATGAATAGCAGATGGGGGTATTGCGCTTTCACTTCACCGATGGCCCAGTGCCAGAACTCGACAGGCACCATGTGAGCCATGTCGCAACGCAGGCCGTCAACGCCACGGCTGGCCCAGTAGCACATGATGTGCAGCATCTTGTGCCAGGTGTCGGGCAGGGGGGCGAAGTGGCGACTGCCGTTCCATGGGTCGATGCCGTAGTTGAGTTTGACGGTCTCATACCAGTCGTTTGCACCGGGCGAGGCGCTGTAGCAGTCGTTGCCCGTGGCCTTGGCCGGAAACTCATGGTAGTCGCCACAGCCCATTGTCGGGCAGAACGCTTGGCCGGTGAGGTAATAGAAGTTATTGTCGTGGGCAAAGAACATGCCCGGGTTGTCACCGTCACCCAAGTCACGCACTCCATCAGGTCGTGCTATGCTATGGTATTCGCGGGCCACATGATTGGGCACAAAGTCAAGGATAACCTTCAGACCTGCCCGATGGGTGCGCTCGACCAACGCGTCAAATTCCAGCTGCCGATTGTCCACGTCGACGGCCAAATCGGGGTCGATGTCATAGTAGTCGACGATAGCGTAAGGCGAACCGGCTTTACCCTTGACCACATGAGGGTTGTTCCTGGGAATGCCGTGAGCTGAGTAGTCGGTCTGTGTGGCGTGGCGAATCACACCGGTGTACCACACGTGCGTCACACCCATGTCCTTGAGGCTAGTCAGTACGGCCGGCGTGATGTCGGCCAGCTTGCCGCAACCGTTTTGCTCGATGGTGCCATCAGGCACACAATGGCGGCTTGTGTTGCCGAACAACCGTGGTAACAATTGATAGATGACTGGCTTATCCAATTGAGAAATGAGAATTGTGAATTAATCCTATTCGCTTCTAGAATCTCTAGATATTCTAGATATTCTAGTGCCTCTAGATAATCTCGAGAGATAAAAAACGGGAGGCGTGACATGAATGTTGACGCGCCTCCCGTAGATGAATCATGCTTGGTTCAATTTATCCCAAGAAACCCAGCAGAACACCAGCAGCCACTGCCGAACCAATCACACCGGCCACGTTCGGGCCCATGGCGTGCATCAGCAGGTAGTTGCTCGGATCATACTTCAGGCCCACGTCATTGCTGATGCGGGCTGCCATAGGCACGGCGCTCACACCGGCATTGCCGATGAGCGGGTTCAACTTCTGGTCCTTGGGCAGGAACACGTTGAACAGCTTGACGAACAATACGCCCGAGCACGATGCAATCACAAACGCGCAGAAGCCCAGGAAGAAGATGAACACCGTGTCGGCGGTCAGGAACTCAGATGCCTGAGTAGAGGCACCCACGGTCATACCCAGCACGATGGTCACGATGTCGGTCATCGCATTGCTGGCGGTCTTGGCCAAGCGAGTGGTCACACCGCTCTCGCGCAACAGGTTGCCGAAGAAGAGCATGCCCAGCAGGGGCAGACCCGAAGGAACGAAGAAGCAAGTGAGCAGCAGGCCGAAGATGGGGAACAAAATCTTCTCGGTCTGGCTGACCTTGCGGGCGGGTTTCATCTTAATTTTGCGCTCCTTGTCGGTGGTGAGCAGTCGCATCACCGGGGGCTGGATCACGGGCACAAGGGCCATATAAGAGTAAGCGCACACGGCGATGGCACCCATCAGGTTGGGAGCCAGCTTACCCGACAGGAAGATAGCCGTGGGACCGTCGGCACCGCCGATGATGGCGATGGCACCAGCCTGGTCGGGCATGAAGCCGATGGCAAGGGCAATCATGTAGGCACCGAAGATGCCAAACTGTGCGGCGGCACCCACAAGCATCAGCTTGGGGTTGGCAAGCAGGGCGGTGAAGTCGGTCATGGCACCGATGCCCAGGAAGATGAGTGGCGGATACCAGCCTTGACGCACACCCTGATACAGGATGTTCAGCACCGACCCCTCCTCATAGATACCAATCTCGTTGCCGGGCTGGAACGGGATGTTACCTATCAGGATACCGAAGCCGATGGGCACTAGCAACATAGGCTCAAAATCATGCTTGATGGCCAGGTAGATAAACAACAGGCCAAAGCAAATCATGATCAGGTTGGACCAGGTGCAGTTGGCAAATCCGGTGAAGTTCCAGAATTGCTCAAGATTACTGGTTAAGAAACTTTCGAGTAGTACCATAGCCTAATTAACCGATTACCATGATTGTGGTGCCCTCGAGCACCGAGTCCTCTTTTGCTACATTGATCGACTTGACCACGCCATCTTTGCCGGCATGAATCTCGTTGCCCATCTTCATGGCCTCGAGGATGCACACCACGTCGGCGGCCTTGACGCTCTGGCCTTCCTTGACATAAATCTCCTTGATGGTGCCGGGAAGCGGAGACTCAATAACGAAGTCCCCTGCTGCGGCGGCCACCTTCTTGGCGGCGGGCTTGGGAGCGGTGGTCGTGGTCTCGCTGGCGGCCGGAGCTACGCGCTTGACAACGTGCGACACCTTGGGCTGGTCTTCCAGCTCCACCTCGTAGGGCGTGCCGTTGACCTCAATCTTTGCGATGTTGCCTTCAACATCGCCAATGGCTACCTTATACTCGTTGCCATTGATCTTATACTTGTATTCTTTCATTGATGTAAATTCGTTTGGTGGTTAGTTTATTTGCGGGGCAACTGACGCATCAGGCCACTCTTGTCGCTCCAGGCTGTGTGGGGATTGCGGTCAAATGTGAGTACACCGCTCTCCTCGTCGTGAGCATTGAAGTGCTGGAACAGAGCCATGCAGATGGCGGCGATGGCCTCGTCGCTGGCACCAGTGGCGGCGGGAGTGTCCACAACCTTTGCGGGCTCAGTGCTGGTTGGATTTTCATCCTTGTTAGCCGCCTTGTTGGCCTTGCCGAACAAGTAGAACAGGATGGCAAGCATCAGCAGGGCACTGAACACGATGCCCATAGCAACAAGCGAGATGATGTAGCCGTGCGGGTCTTTCTCGGCAAACTTCTCGATGTTCTCGTTCACAACACCCACGTTGTACTTGCCGGGGGTGATGGCGGTTGCATCGGTAGCACCGTCGCGAGTGCCCCAAGCCGAGGCATCCATCTTGCCGTCTATCAGCTCGCTCTGGCCGTCGGCCTTCAGAGCAAATGTGCTGTTGGCGGGCAGCGAGGCGGGGATGGTCACCATGTCGACAAGGTCACCATTTACATCATACAAGTAGAGATTGCTCTCCTGCCCGGGCTGAATCTTGAACGACAGGTGCAGCGCACCCAGCGAAGACTGGCCGTCGGCAAAGAAAACAATGTGAGTGCGAGGAGCAACCTTGGTTGCCACATCTCCACGAGGGATCTCATAGAGCACGTCGGGGTGAGCCTGGGCATACTCGTTGAGGTAGTCCTTGGGCTTCTTCCCGCCCAGGTTGCTCAAGTCGATGGCCTGGTTGGAGATGAACATCTGCTCCATGCCGACCGTACCATACGAGCGGTTGAAAATCTCAACCCAGGCACTGCGATGGCCGGTCTGGTCTATCAGATTGCTGTCGTTTTGGGTCATCACCTCGTTGAAGCGCATCTCCATGCGCCCCTGGGCCGAGGCTACCAAACCCATAGCGGCAACAATCAGGGTCAATATGATTCCTTTTTTCATAACCTTCAACCGATTACAGAGGAATGTTGCCATGCTTCTTGGCAGGGTTGGTTAACTTCTTGGTGCGGGTCTGCTCCAGCGCACGGATGATACGGAAACGCGTGTTGCGAGGCTCAATCACATCATCGATGTAGCCATACTTGGCGGCATTGTAAGGCGTGCAGAACAGGTTGTTGTACTCGTCCTCCTTCTGCTGGATGAACTCCTTGAACTGGGCCATGATTTCCTTGGCCTTGGCCTCATCACCGGCCTCCTTGGCGGCAGCGGCCTCGGTCTTGGCGGTCTTAGCCTCCTTGGCATAGAGAATGCCGGCGGCACCAGCGGCACCCATCACAGCAATCTCAGCGCTGGGCCAAGCATAGTTCATGTCGCCACGCAGCTGTTTGCAGCTCATCACGATGTGGCTGCCGCCATAGCTCTTGCGCAGGGTCACAGTAATCTTGGGCACTGTGGCTTCGCCGTAGGCATACAGCAATTTCGCACCGTTCAGAATCACGGCATTGTACTCTTGGCCAGTGCCGGGCAGGAAGCCGGGAACATCAACCAGAGTCACCAGAGGAATGTTGAAGGCGTCGCAGAAGCGCACGAAGCGAGCACCCTTCTTCGAGGCGTTCACGTCGAGCACGCCGGCCATGAACTGGGGCTGGTTGGCAACAACACCAACTGCCTGACCGTTGAAGCGGGCAAAGCCCACGATGATGTTCTTGGCAAAATCCTTCTGGACCTCCAAGAACTCACCATTATCAACAACGGCGCTGATCACTTGATACATATCGTAGGGATCATTGGCGCTCTCAGGAATAATCTGGTTCAGAACATCTTCGGCACGATCGATGGGATCGTTGCACTCGCGGCGCGGAGCCTCCTCCATGTTGTTGCTGGGCATGTAGCTCAGCAGTTGCTTGATCAGCGTGATGGCCTCCTCCTCGTTCTCAGCGGCAAAGTGGGCAACGCCCGACTTGCTGGCATGAACCTTGGCTCCACCCAGCTGCTCTTGCGTAACGTCCTCGCCGGTGACGGTCTTCACCACCTTCGGGCCGGTCAGGAACATGAACGAGATGCCTTGCACCATGATGGTGAAGTCGGTCAGGGCAGGAGAGTAGACGGCACCACCGGCGCACGGGCCAAGGATAGCCGAAATCTGGGGAACTACACCCGAGGCCAGAATGTTGCGCTGGAAAATCTCGCTATAGCCGCCCAGGGCGTTGATGCCCTCTTGGATGCGGGCACCGCCCGAGTCGTTCAGACCCACAACGGGAGCGCCATTCTTCATGGCCAGGTCCATAATCTTGCAAATCTTCTGGGCCATGGTCTCGCTCAGCGAACCACCAAACACGGTGGCATCCTGTGCGAAAACATACACCAGACGGCCGTCGACAGTACCATAGCCGGTGACCACACCGTCGCCATCGAACGACTTTTTCTCCATGCCGAAGTTGGTGCAGCGATGGCGCACGAACATGTCGAGCTCCTCAAAGCTGCCCTCGTCAAGGAACATATTGATTCTCTCGCGAGCTGTGTACTTGCCCTTCTCGTGGTGCTTCTCGATAGCCTTCTCACCGCCACCCAGACGGGCTGCGGCACGCTTCGAAATCAGCTCTTGAATTTTTTCGAGTTGTTTGCTCATTGGGTTTATTGTCTGTTTCTTGTCTGGGGTTATTATTTCTCGGGATGCTCGCAGAGCTCAAGCAGAGCACCGCAAGTGGTCTTCGGGTGCAAGAAAGCAATGTTCAGACCCTCAGCACCACGGCGGGGAGCAGCGTCAATCACGCGGCCACCCTTCTCCTGGACCTCGTTCAAGGCGTTGGCCACACCATCCTCCATGCA
Source organism: Muribaculaceae bacterium (assembly GCA_017477555.1). Taxonomy (GTDB): domain Bacteria; phylum Bacteroidota; class Bacteroidia; order Bacteroidales; family Muribaculaceae; genus Sodaliphilus. Next base: position 6,042 of record JAFUVK010000064.1, on the reverse strand, counting down.
GAAGGCGATGTGCTGGATGCCGCCGCGGCCGCCGTTCTTCTCGATGAACTTGGCGATGGCGCTCTCGGGAGCGGTGGCCTCAAGAAGCTCAATCTTGGTCTGACCGACTTTGAAGAAAGCGGTCTTAACCTTCTGGTCGGCTACTTCCTCTACGGCATAGCATTTCAGACCCAACATGTTCTCATAAAAGGGGATAGCCTCCTCAAGAGAGGTGACTGCGATACCCACATGCTCAATGTGCGAAATCTTCATAATTAAAAACGTTTTTAAAGTTATTGATAGTTAAAATTTGTTGCGTCACAAAAGAACACGCAAAGGTACGGATTTTTCGCCGCTTACCCCTATTAAATGTGTGAAAACTTTGCAAAAATGTGCAAATCAAACGAAAAATACACCACCATTTTGTTTTAATCACTATCTTTGTCACCATAAAACCATCAAATCACATTTCCACGATGAAAAAAAGACTGTTAACGATTCTGGCCATGGCGGGTTGCTTTTTGGCCATGCTGGCACAGAAGCAAGTGCACATCATCTCGGCCAACGACATGCACGCCAACATTCAGCGCATGCCGCAACTGGCGGCAATCGTCGACAGTATGCGTGCTCAGTACCCGTCGCTGTTGGTGTTGTCGGCTGGAGATAACCGTACGGGTGAGCCGGTCAACGATATGTATAAGATTCCGGCATATCCCATGGTCGCACTCATGAACCAGATTGGTTTCGATGCTACCACACTGGGCAACCATGAGTTTGATGGTGGACCGCAAAATCTGGGGCAACTCATCGGCTTGTCAAATTTCAGCTATTTGTGCTGCAACATTCGGCCAGTGCCGGAGTGGGGCATCTACACACGTCCCTACCAGATATTTGATGTCAATGGGGTTAGGGTAGGGGTTATTGGCGTCGTGCAACTGGGCATGCGCGGCACACCCGACGCCCATCCCGACAAGGTCAAAGCACTGCAGTTCACCCCGGTCAAGCAGTCGGTCGAGCAATATCGATGGCTGCGTGACCAGTGCGATGTCCTCGTCCTGCTCTCGCACATCGGCATCGACGATGACATTGCTCTGTCGGCCGACATGCCATGGCTCGACTTGATTGTCGGTGGGCACACCCATACACAGCTCAGTCCCTTCGATGCCACGCATGGCATCGTCATCACGCAGAATGTCAACCGCCTGGAGCGTGTCACCCACACGGCGATATTCCTGGACGAGAACAACCACATCGAGAAAATGGAATGCGAGAACATCGAGGTGGCGAGCTGCACCAGCAAGAATGAGGTCGTGCAGGCCATGGTCGACAACTTCTGCAACGACCCCAGCTTCAAGCGCGTGTTGGGACAGTTCGTGGCACCCATCTCAACCTACGAGGAGTTCGGTGCGCTCATGGCCGATGCCTATCGGGCACAGGCTGGGGCCGACATTGGCTTTGTCAACTTTGGTGGAGTACGCACCGAGAAGTTCCCTGCAGGGCCGTTCACCGTCAGCGATGCACTCAGTCTCGACCCCTTCCAGAACGATGCCGTCATGCTCAATCTCACAGGTGAGGAACTGCGGCAGATGTTGCTCTCGTGCTACACCCGCGACCGCAACCGCTTCCCGGTCACCAGCGGCGTGCTCTGCCAGCTGACCATGGACAAAAAGGATGCCACAAAAATCAAGGAGTTGAAGCTGCTCACACCCGACGGAAAGAAATTCAACCTCAAGAGGACTTATCGGGTGGTCACCAACAACTTTGTACCATCCATCGTCACATCGCCGCACCGCGACCCGGGACAACCATTGGGCTATCAGACCGCGCAGATGATCATCGACTTTGTCGACTCGGTCAAGACCCTGGACTATCATGGCATCACCCGTGCCATCCGCAAGTAGGTGATTTCTCAGGTTTTCAACATCAGTTCTGAGCAGCTCCCCGAGGTAGATGCCATAGGCCGTCTTCGGGGATAAGAAAACACCAGGCAAGGAAGAGCTGGTCGGCGTATTCCGAGACGCAGTCTCGGACAAGCGTCAAGCAAGAAATCTGCCTCACTCCTGCGGCTCGGCGGCAATGCCGGGAGCTACATCGTCACCATCGCCGTAAGGCCGTGGCTTGGCCTGGTGTGTATCCAGGTAAATCTCGGCCAGTCGGGTGCTCAAGGCCTGTAGCGTCGCACGACGGAGGGGAGCCTCGAGTTGGCACTCCCACACCACAAGCACATAGTAGCCCAGCTCGTGAAGCTGTTTGTACACACGCCGGTCGCGCGCCCGGTTGCGGGAAAATTTGGCCTCCCAGAACGCTGTGTTGGTGCTGGGCACCCTGAACTTCTCGCAGTCGTGCCCGTGCCAGAAACAACCATTGACAAAGATCACCGTGCTGTAGCGGCGCAGCACGATGTCGGGTGTGCCGGGCAGCGACTTCACGCCCACGCGGTAGCGGAAGCCCTGCCGCCACAGCCACCGGCGCACAATCATCTCGGGTCGAGTGTTGCGGCTGCCAATGCGGCTCATGCAGCGGTGGCGCTGTTCTGGTGTCATTTTGTCCATCGTCTGTTTTGCTGGTTCTAGTCTGCAAAAGTACAGAAAAAACAAGCTGCCGGAAAATTTTCCTCAAAAAATCTTGAATTTTGAGTTACCAATTGCCATATATGCTATTAGTTTTTTGCGCATTTGCGTGATGAATGTTTGTTTAATGGATAAAAGGAGGTTTAAGATGGTGAAAATTAATGTGATGAAGTTTGAGGTCCTTGATGGTAAGAAGATGGGAAAGTCGTTGACTTTTCCGGTTGATCCGGTGGTGATGGCGCAGTTTATGACACGTGCCAAGGTGGTGAAGATGATTGAGGAGTATGTTCGTAAGACGGGAGTGTTTGGTACAGGTGAGATGAGTGGGTTGGTTTATGAGATGGATGAGTTTCTGGCCGAGTGGAGAAAGGAGGTCAAGAAACGCAAGGAACTTCTAAACAACTGATGAGCGATTGACATGCTGGCGGTGAGGGGCAACCCCTCTCACCTGCCTGTTTCCGGCGATGTCTCGCTACACGGCCCCTAGCCGGCACAGTGACCACCACCGCCCGCCACGTCATCTACTGTTCCACCGTAAGCCGAGACTGCCTCGGCCACCACAGCCGCGTTACCATCGCGCCCAATGGCGACATCATGCAAGCTCGCTGCCACCGATGGCCGGAAGGCAAACTTCAAAACGCATAATTTTTTTCTGAATGGAATTGTTTTCGTATTTTTGCAAACCGAAAAAATGGAAAATAATCAAAATCCAAAAGTCATGAAAGTCAAAATCACTGTCATCAAGTTTGAGATGCAGAACGGGAAAAAAGTGGGTAAATCATTTGTCTTCGAATTAGACCCCAAGCCGATGGCTCGCTATAAGACCGAAGCCACTGTAAGAAAGAAGGTGCAGGATTTTGTGATGAAGTCGGGCGTGTTCAAGCCTGATGAAATCAGGGAACTGCAGTATGACATGGGGAATTTTCTTGCAGAGTGGCAAAGGCAACTGTCAGTTGTCGAGGCCGAGGAGCAGGCAAAGTTTGAGGCAACTCACAGTCAATCAAGCCGCGTCACGCCTGCACACATTTCATCCCTTAAGGAAAACGAGGTGTTCGTTTTCGGCTCAAATGAGCAGGGGCTCCATCACGGTGGAGCAGCCAGAGCTGCAGTAGAGCATTTTGGAGCCATCATGGGGCAGGGTAGTGGGCTGCAGGGCAATAGCTATGCCATCCCCTCGATGAGCGGGCTGGCTGTGATGAGTCACTATGTGATGGAGTTTTGTGAGTTTGCCAAGGCACATCCCCATCTGAAGTTCCTGGTCACGCCCATTGGCTGCGGCATTGCCGGATATTCGGTCGAGCAGGTGGCACCGCTGTTCAGCGACTGCCGCGACATGGATAACATTTCGCTGCCGGCGGCTTTTTGGGACATCTTGGGGCAACCGACGGCCAAGGAATATGACCTGGAGCGGTTCCTCACCGCACAAAATGCCAGTTACCGGCGAGCACTCGACGAGATACGTGCCGGGCAGAAACGCTCGCACTGGATATGGTATATCTTCCCGCAGCAGAAAGGACTCGGGCACAGCTACAACTCGCAGCTCTATGGACTCGATGGCATCGACGAGGCACGGGCCTATCTTGCCCATCCCATCCTGGGGGGCCGACTCCGCGAAATCTGTCAGGCACTGCTCGGGCACAAGGGAAAGCGAGACATCGACTACATCATGGGCAGTAGCATTGATGTCCTCAAACTCCAGACCTGCATGAACCTGTTCAACCGCGTCTCGCCCAACGACATCTTCAAGCAAGTCCTCGAAGCCTTCTTCTGAAAAACAAAAAAAGCACCTCAGGGTGCTTTTTTGTTGAGCGGAGAGAGAGGGATTCGCTGGACTGATTATCAGAGTATTAGCACACTTGATTATCAACAAGTTGCATTTTTTGATTTTGCCAATTGAGGCCATTTTTTACATATTACCGTCCCTATATCGTCCCGGCACGAAGACCTTTTAACTCGCTGATAAACTGTTAACAAACCCTGATTATTTATTATAAAGTTACATTTAATTATTTGCTCTCTTTTAAGAAAGCACAGTATTCCTCCAATGATTTTTTCATAACCTCTTTAGGAATTAGCTTGCGCTGATACTCGGCTATCATTGTTGGACTTAATGATCGGCTCAATGTATATTCCACCATGCTCCTGTCGGCCGAAGGACAAAGAATAATGCCAATGCTCGGATTCTCATTATCTCGTTTCACATCACGATCCAGTGCTTCGAGATACATATCCATCTTGCCCACAAACTCAGGCTGAAAATCAACCGCCTTCAGTTCTATCGCCACTAAACATTGCAAGGCTCGATGAAAAAACAACAAGTCGATTCTTTTTGTGGAACCACCTACTAGTACTCCAAATTCACTCTCAATGAACAAAAAATCTTTGCCCAACTCTAAAATAAACGCTTTCATGTGCTCAAGCAAACCTTTGTGTAAATGGTGCTCATTATGCTTTTGGGGCAAATTGAGAAAGTCGACAACCGCTTTGTCTTTGAGCATAAACTCCGATTGAGGATAATCAGCCAGCAGTTTGGGCGACAACATTTTTTCCTTGTCCATTAATGACGAGAAGGTCTGATTAACAATGCAACGACGCAACTCCTCAGTCTTCAGACCTTGATGCCGAGCGTATAGCATATAGAATATACGCTCCTCATCATTGCGACAGCGGTTCATGATTTCCACATGATTGGTAAACGTTGTAATTGTTAATAATGCTGGAAGTTGTTTATTATTCGTTGTTTCTAATTGTGCAGTTGGCAACTGCACAATTGTGGTATCTTGAATTTGTGCAGTTGGCAATTGCACAAATTCATTAATATTTAATTGTGAAATACGGTCAATGAATATAGGTCGGCTATAAACATCATAAAATTTTACCATGTTATAAAGATTCCTTTTGCTCAAACCTCGTCTTCTAGGATTTTGCCGTTTTAGATAGTCCGCTAAGTCACCGACAACTTTCGTCCCCCATCGGGCAGACTTAAGTTGCAGTGAAATATATTGACCTATTTCCCAATACATCTGCAATGCTGTTGTATTAACCATAGCTATTGCTGATGAGCGATACCTCTCAATCAACGAGTTGACAAACTCGAATTGAGTTTCCAGTTCGGACTGGTTAGGAACAATAGTGATGTTTTCTGCCATAATCTTTGTGATTTTATCGCTACAAAGGTACAAACAATAAACAAAATAAATTAGTTTTTCAGAAAAATAAAGCATCAGTTTATTTCCACATTTTTCAAAAAAAGTTCGTCGCTTTTGTTTGAAAATTGGGGGGTGATGTGTTATATAGATGTAAAGTTAGTAATTTTGTCGGCAAATTACGAGATTTGTAAATGACTATTGACGCATTTGAACTGATAGCTCCAAAGCTGAGGGCTGCTGCCGTAAACAAAGCAACAGCAATGGGCCTCGACTATGACGAGTCGCAAGACATCGCCCAGGAGACGCTGTTGCGGCTATGGCAGATGCGTGACGACAGTCGGCTC
>JAFUVK010000038.1 GCA_017477555.1 Muribaculaceae bacterium | reverse complement strand
CTTTATTCAGGCAGGCCAGTCCGCTAAGAAAACCTTTACTGCGGCCTTGAAACCTGTCGAATATCACGAACTCTTGAACAAATATGAAATATTTTTCTTAAAAAATTCAAAAATATTTGCCCGTTACTTTAGGAAGCATGCGACAGGCCGCAGCCGGGTCGGAACCGAAATTACTCTTTGTCGGGGCGGACGGCACAGGGGTGCCGTCCCTACCTGGCTGATTATGCAGCACACCTGCTTGCCGCCACAATATTTTACACCTTAACTTCTGATTTTTTGTCCAACAAAGCTGGCAAATCAGTTCATTGACTTGCCAAGTTGCCGGAAATGTAGTAACTTTGTGGCTCTAAATAGTATCAAGTTGTTTTTTTGCTGTTGCTAAATTGCTGTCACAGCTGCGACTAACGTATAGCGTAACAATGAAGTCCACTCCATCAAAATCCTATCGTCACCGGGCCATATCGTTCATGATGATGCCGTTTACCCTGACCAGCGGCGATGACTATGGTCTGGCCGACTTTGCCCTGCCCGAGGGCACTTGCTGGCAACCGGCAAAGATGGGCGTGGACTGTGGCGTGTTTTTGAGCCACATCCAGCGCTTCTTGCAGGCTTCGGTGAGCGAGCATGTCAGGCGGAAGTACGCCCCTGCCGGCGACTACCACCTGCGCGACTGCGACTACCACATTTACTCGGTCGACCCCAAAGCGGTCGTGCACCGCCATGTGCTTACACAGCAGCTGATGGTCCCGCTCGACCAGGGCACCGCGTTCACCATAGGCACGAGGCCAACCAGCTTCTTGTCGCCCAAACTGGTCGTCTGCCCCAATGCCGCCGTGGGGCTGCTGATGCTGCCCTTCATGCCCATGCTGGGCGACCATCCCGACATCAAGCAGCTGGTGAGGTTCAACTACCTGCTCCACAAGACTGACGGCCAGTCGTGCCGTATCTCCGTCGATGCATCGCCCGACAACCGTCGATATCGCAAAGCCTGTAGGCGCGGCGACATTGACTATGCCGGCAGCGACCAGAAGCTGGCCGAAGCGCTAGGGGTGGACTGTGACTCCGACACCGGGCGGGTGTGGTTCACTATGTCGCACCTGTTGGCGGCGCTGATGCGGGGCATAGCTCACTCAAGGTTCAACGATGACATGTTGCACGTGTTCTCCTACATTGAGCTCGACCCCGAGGTCTTTGCCGCCGACACGGCCATTCGCTACCACTTCACCCGGCTGGCGATGTGCATCAGCGACCGCTATCGCGTCACTAACGAGCAAGTCGACCAGGTGATGCGGCCAGGTTCGTTCGAGAACGTCTACATGAGCTCGACGACATCGGGTGGGGCTATCATGACCGTGGTGGGCGACAACTCGCCGCAGTACCTCAAAGAGTTTGCCACCGGTTCACTTCAGCCGCGCTACCTGTGGATCTATGTGATGATGCTCATGCAGCGGCACTCGCTGCTCAACATCACCAACTGGGTTATCGACATCGACATCGATCGTGACGGCGACGGCGACCGCGATGTCAACCACACGCTAGAGCGCGTTCGTCGCGCCGTCAGGCGCATGAGCGAACTCACTGTCAACAACCGCTTTAGCTCTGTCAGCGACTATACGCAGCACAACAACTTCTATCACCAGTGCTGTGATGTGCTGGGCATCGACACACTGCATGCCGAGGTCGAGCAGAAGCTCAATATTCTGGGCGACCTGGCCGAGCAGTTGAGCACCGAGCGAAAGGAGCAGGTCGATGCCAGCAAGGAGTTCTGGCAGGCGGCACTGGCCGTCATTGTGGCTGTACTCACCATGTTCTCGGCCACCAACGACGGAGTCGACGCCATGGTCAAGATGGGCCTGAGCGAGCAGGCTGTGCCATGGGCCACAGTCATCTTGCTGGCCATCATCTTCGGGCTGGGACTGTGGCTGGTGGGCCTGCGCTTCATACGCCTCTACGGGCAGCATAAAACCGAAAAACGAAAACCGAAATGAATAAACTAATTGTCACACTCGTGGCCGTTGCTATGGCCACTGCAACACTCATGGCACAGACTATGCCCACCGCTCCACAGTATCTCAAACCCGGCGACAAGGTCGCCATCCTGTCGCTCGCCTCAACACCCAAGCGGGCCTACGTCGAGGCCGCGCAAGCCACACTCAAGCAGTGGGGCTACACACCCGTCGTGGGCCAGCATGTACTCGACAACTGCCACGGCTATGCCGGCACACCGCAGCAGCGCCTCGACGACCTGATGCAGGCCCTGCGCGACCCCGATGTCAAGGCCATCATCAGCACCCGCGGCGGCTATGGCTCGTCGATGATGCTCACCCTGCTGCACCCCGACACGCTGGCCCGGTACCCCAAGTGGATTATCGGCTACAGCGACATCACCTCGATGCACAGTGCGCAGGTGCGTGCCGGCAACATGAGCATCCATGCCAACATGTGTGGCAACCTGGCCGACGACGATGCCGACCCCAAGCTGCAAGGCTATCTGCGCGACATGCTGCGCGGCAAGCTTCCCACCTATCAGGTGCCGGCGCACCCCTACAACCAGTGCGGCCAGGCCAGCGGCATACTGCTGGGCGGCAACATGGCCGTGTTCAGCGTCAACTTCTCGGGCTCGGCGCAGTGGGACTTCCTCGACCGCGACTACATCGCCCAGCGCGACATCATCCTCTTCTTTGAGGACGTGGGCGAGACCATGCCACGCGTGGCCAGCATGCTCACGCAACTGCGCCTCAAGGGCGTGCTGCACCGTGTCAAGGGCATCATGGTGGGGCGCTTCACCGACTACAAGCCTCAGAACGGCTTTACCGACATGAACGACATGCTCCACCAGATGCTCGACAGCTACCACCTGGACATACCCATCTGCTACGACTTCCCCGCCAGCCACGACGAGGCGTGGAACTACCCCCTCATCGAGGGGCATCCCGTCACCCTCGACGTCGCCCCCACCGGTGTCACCCTCCGCTTTAATTAGACAAATGTTGGCGGTTTCTCTTTTTGCAAAGTAGGTGTAGGGGGGCTTGGTTTGTTGATATTTAGTGGGAGGCTCTTTTGGCCTCTGTTTCGGCTATTTGGACGAGAGCCGATGGACATCGGTTAGATCCATGCCCAGATAGGTTGCTATCTCTTCGGGCGATTTGCCTAAGTCGAGCAGCATCCTGATGGTGGCACTCAGCTGTGCGGTAGTGTCGTTGAGTTGAGTGACCGTCACTTCAAGCTCGTGCCGTGTTTTCATCAGTTCGGACTCGCGTTTCTCAACCAGCGATAGAATCTCGTCCTCGATGTTCATCTCACGCCGTACTTTAGAATCGGCGGCAGCCATAGTCAATCGGCGCAGAATATGGCTCATGTCATCGTCATCAGGGTAGGCTTTCTCATCGATGATGAGCGTATGCGCGTCATCTGCGGCGCGGTTTGACTGGTCGAAGATGCTCAGCACCTTGTCTAGGCGGTTGTTGAGTTGGCCGCGAAGCAGCGGAATCTGCACAATGATGCTATCGTGGTTCAAGCTGTCGATAAATGGGTCGGGCAGCCCCTCGGTCACCACCTGGCCGTCGTAGTTGTATGACTGGTGGTTGACATAGAGCACCGGCTCTTCGATGTCGCCCACGCGGTGCCCCAGCAAATAGACAGAGACCATAGGCATAGCATAACCTTGGTCGTTGATGTTGCCTTTGTTGGAGTACTGCACGCCCAGATACTGGCGGAAACGCAGCGTCTCGGTCTCGAGCCAGGTCTTCTGCACCTCGATCAGTATGAGGCTCTCATGACCATCCTCGTCGCGGATAGTGGCGGCAAAGTCGATGCGGAACACCGACAGAGAGTCGCGCTCGGTGTTGCTGTACTCATGGGGGCGCAGCTTGATGTCGATGACATCCTTCTTGAGCAGAGCCGAGAGGATGATACGTGCCACACGCGTGTCCTCCATCAGGTACTTGAACACGATGTCGTAAATCGGATTGGCAACAGTCATAATAGTGGATATTAAGATGATTTGAGTGCAAATTTACAGTATTTCACCCAAACAACCAAATATTTGCCAACTTTTCTTCCCGTCTCCATGCTAGCCTCTGTAATTGCACTCATGTATATTTTGTGATTCTTGAGCAGTTGTGGGTAAACCAAAAACAGGATGTGGTGTCTTTCGCAGGACACATGAAGAGTGATTCTCGAAAAAACGACAGAACAAGATAGATTTTTGATTTTAATCCCTCTTTATGTTTAGGAGGGACAAGTTCGTTCTGCCTGCAACTATGCTACAAATCTTTTGTTTAACATCAAGAACCACACACAAATGAAGTCAAAACTACTATTAACGCTCGTGAGTGCTATCTTATTTGGAACGATAGCTGCAAGAGCCGCATCTGCCCAAGATTACATTGTCAAGGTTGGCGAGATTGTCAAGCTCGAGATTCCCGCATCAGGTCGGAGCATCCTGAACCGTTCGACATATAAATCGGGCAAATGGGATGTTAATGCCTTGGATTTAGAGCTATTGTCCTATTCATGGGATTATGCCTATGTTCGTGGCAAGCGAGCCACTCCACTTTCGGTGGTACAACTCACTGTAACTCACAATCACGATGGAATCTTTGGTGATAAGTACTATGCCGCATTCCATGTGCGTGTTTTGTCTGATGAGCCAACTGGCATAGCCATCTCCGATTCATCAATAGACTTGATTGTCAACGAACAGTGTACCCTCTCGGCTACAATTAGCGGTGGGCCGGGTACTTGTTCGTGGTATTCCGAGGATCCTAATGTTGCTTCGATTACTGCCACAGGCAATACGGCTTGTGTGCGAGGAAAGACTCCTGGCATTACCTATATTGTGGTGAGTACAGCTGGAGGAAAGTATACAGCCCGTTGTCGTATCAGTGTGATGTCGCCGCAACCTGCAAGTGTTTCTGTCTTGCCCACAAGTTTGACCATGACTGTGGATGAGACCGCCTCACTTCAAGCCTTGGTGACGCCCACTAATGCCTCAACAACCCTGAACTGGCAGAGCAGCAACAGTACTGTGGCTTCTGTGACCCAATCGGGCAAAGTCACAGCACGATCTGCAGGCACAACGACCATCACGGTCAGTACGTCCAACAGTAAGACTGCGGCGTGTGTAGTGACTGTCATCGCCTCACAACAGTCAGATCCTGAACCGGAAGCAGAACAAGATTCGTGTTCATGGGAGGGGAATTATAAGGTCAGGTCGGTGGTGCAACAACTAGGTGTTACGGGATATGCTTACCCGACTGAATACGAGATGACTATCAAAAAAATCGATGATGATTACTATGTCACCAGCATCATCGGTATGAATGCTGATTTCAGCATCTATCATGGCCTTTTGTTACAACCTGAGGATGACGGTACGGCCACGATTGTTCTTGATAACAACGACATGCTGTTTGGGCGCATATCTTCGAGCCAACACATGAGTGAATTATTTCTCCTTTCGGCCAGTCCAACCTATCAGTGGATCAATCGCGGCACGGTAAAGTTGGCTCGGCAATCCGACGGGTCAATAACCTTGAGCGAATTCAGCGTTTTTGCCTATGGTGCTGAAACTGGCTATGAACCCATGCTTGACGCCAACTATAGCAATTCGCGCGCTGTCTCGGTCACGGCTCCTGTATCTGTTGTCTCTGACGATGCCTCAGCCATTGCCATACAGGTTTATGACCTGCATGGCACATGTCTCTATAATGGTCACGCCGAGAACCTTCCTTTGCTGCCCTCCGGCCTCTATCTCATTCGCCAAGCTGGCATCTTGCGCAAGGTGTTGCTCCACAACTGACACGTTTTTTTTGATCAAAATGTTAGGATTGGACATATTTTTGTGCTCAATCCTAACATTCTCTGAAAAAAGTCAATTTATTTTTGCAAAAATGCGCAGGAAGTAGTAATTTTGCAGCAGCTCATGCCAATACACACCTCAGCGGTGTGGTTAGGGTGGGGGTACATAGATGGATAAGGCGTTTACCCTTAACGCTTTGAGCCTAGGGCGTGCAGAAACTTCGCAAAACAACTGTACAATCTTCGCCACTGTGCTCATTGCAACGGTATATGCTCCTGTTGGGATATGTACTGAGGCACAGGACTGCACGCTCACACCTTAAGGTGTGGCGCAGGTTTTGTGCTGAACACAGTCGACATATTCGGCGTGGGCTTCGACGTTGCTCGTAACAATGGTGAAAAGGCAATGCGAAGTCCTCTGCACGCGTGGGACGAGCGACCGAATCGTAAACCCGCGCTTTTTTGTGTGGATGCGAGTGGAGTTAAATTATGTAAAAACCTTATTCGGTCATACCAATACAAAACATTAATAAAATGGAATTGAGTAAATTAAACAAATTGACCGATAGGCAGATTGTCGATGCTTTGGTTAAACACGACCCAGCAGTGACTCAATGGTTCTTTTTTAAGAAGAGCTACCCGCTTTTCAAAGCCATGTATGAGAGTTTTGCGTCACAGTTTGCGAGACATGGCGTGCTCATTGAGGATGTGAGAGAGTTAATCCAAAATATCTATCTCCATGTAATCACTCCGGGGGCTTCTAATGTGTGTGCGCTTGAGGGATTCTCTTTCAGAAGCACATTGCTTTCATGGCTAAAGATTGTCACTAAGAATTTCTGCACACAAGCTATCAAGAACAAATTTGAATATGAGTCTCTTGAGATTACGAATGATGACGGTGATAGGATTTCGCCCCATGAGCCCTCTTTAGAGATAGATGGCTATAGCTTGGCTCTGAGCGATGTTGTAAAAATCATGAATATGGTCAAGGTGCCACGTAATCGCAAGATCCTATACGTGCACTACATTGAGCAGATGAGCAGTGCCCAGGCTGCCGGTGAACTGGAAATGACTGTAGCCGCTTATGAGAATGCACTCAGTCGAGCAAAAAAAGAATTTAAAGAACTTAAACAAATTCATTTGAAATGAACATTTATCGTATACCTGTTTTAGAGAATGCCAATCTACTTGCTGCTTTTATGGAAGGGCGACTGTCTCCTTCAGAAGCTAAAAAAGTTGAAGCCTGGATTGCCAAAAACGGAGAACTGGCAGAGCTTGTTCAGGATGATATAGCGGTTGACTGGAGTGATGACTTCGAGGTTGACTTTCCTGATGAAGATTGGGATGGCAAGGATATTGACTTGGTGTCTATGGCTGAGGTTGCAGATGGCGGGGTTGAAACTGAATCTGATGAAAATGAAGAATATACAGATGATGAAGAAGCATCTGACTATGATGAAACAGCAGATGATGAAACAGACAACCTATTAGAATTTGACTAACCAACAAACAAAACCCAAAGAAATATGGCAACTGTTATAACTTTAGGCCGTGAAGGGGATCAATGGTTTAAGATTTCGAATAGTGGAGTGGGCAGAGAACATGCTCGCATAACAATACCAGATAATCCATCAGAGCAGTGGATTATTGAAGATTTGAAATCAAAAAATGGTACCTTTGTCCGTGACGAGGAAAGTGGGAAAATGCAACGGGTCTCAAAAATGAAAATCAATGAGATGTCCTATGTCCGACTAGGCCTACCAGACGTGACTGGGTGCTCTTTTTATGCCTGTCATGTATTGAAGCAAAATGCTCAGAATGCGCTACGATATAAGGCTGAATTCACTTATATCAGGCAAGAAATGGAACAGTTCCTTAAGTTAGAAGAGAAACTAAAGAAGAGAAGAAACATTAAAGATAAGTTTAATCGATACTCTTGGCTGATTTTTTTGGTGCTGTTGTTTGTCATAGATGAGTTTCTCGAAATAAAGGAAACCAATAGCATGTCTTTTGTTAGGTTTGTAAGATATACTATGCTTGGTGGTGGTATGTTTGTTTTTGACTATATTCTTAATAAGAGAGACAGCTACGAGCAAGCTAAAGCGAGGATAAATGCTATAAGTCTGTGTCCAAATCCCGGCTGCAATAAGAAATTGCCTCAATCAGACATAGCAGTCGGAAAATGTTCAAAATGCGGTTGTACAATATAGCAGATAACAAATATTTTGAAGATGAAAAGGTTTCTGTTCTCATGTTTGCTGATGATATTAGGGATGTCTTTGAGTGTAACGGCGCAGAAGACTTATACGCTGGTCACTGCAATCAGCAATTATGACCAGAGTCTGCGTCCAGACTGTGGTGACCTCCCTATGGTCACTGTGGCGGCACAGAATCTGCGGCGTGTCTTGTCGAAGCATTCAACTTCGTTGGCCATGTTGACGGGGAAAAATGCCAATCACGACAATATTCTAGCTAAATTGCGCAGTGTGTGTGCAGCTGCCGGCACCAACGACCGAGTCATTTTTTATTATGGCGGTCATGGCTCACCTGGCAGCATTTGTGCATTCGATAAAGATGTCTCATTTGCTGAGATAATCCCTATTTTTAAGCGTTCAAAAGCCCAGCAGATTATTTGTTTCTTTGAGTCGTGCTATTCAGGAACAGCCATCAGTGATGTGAGTCCTTATAAGTGGAATGTTAGCGAATGTCGAAACTTAATTATGTTTACGTCAAGTCGGCCAAATGAAGTCTCTTATGGTGATGGCAACATGACGGTAAGCGGCTTCTTCGGCAAGGGTTTGCAGAATGGCTTGAGAGGAATGTGCGATGTCAACAAAGATCGAAACATTACAGTTATTGAATTGTTCAATTATATCTATCATTATGTGACTAGGCGAACCTATTCGCATCAACACCCCCAGTTGGTGACATCGGCCGACAACTTTGGACAAATCTTAGTTTCTTGGTGATAGACATCTGTGGCTGAAATACTCTTTAGAAGTAAAAACGTTTAAACAAAGAACACAATGAGTACAGAAAGAATTTCAGGTGAGAAATCGGGTTTCAGTTTCAAAAAGAAAAAACTGAAAGAACGCATTGAGAGGTTTGTCGCACTGGGGATTGCCGGCAGCATGGCAGCCGGACTGGGATTTGCTTTTAGGAATCATAAAAACTCAACCCAACAGCCGGGTTTGGAACCCAAACCGACTGATTCTGTCGCCGCTGAATCGTTTCCTGCACCACAGCTTGAGCAGGCATCCGATTCGGAACAATTTTCTGAAACCGAACAAAGACCCGAAGCCGATTCCGAGTCTGAGCTTGACCAGATGCAGAAATCGGTGCAAGATGATGTCTGCGAGCCGATTTACGAGCCAGGGACTACTGTTGACGAGATACTTAACAATGTTGATTCCGTTGAGATTGACCCCAATGATTGCTCATTACAAGACTACTTCACTCGTTACAATCTGACACCGCTGTCTCATCAGAAGCTTGAAATTTGTGGACAATTACGAGATGTGGTGTTTTTGAGGGATGCAAATGGATATGACTATGCCATGATAGATGTCAATGGCAATGGGATTTTTGATACGGTCATAAACAGAAATTATATACCTGTTGCATATTTTTGCGACTCAAGAGGTGCAGAAATAGGGTACTCAGTCGATGATGTTGTGGCTTATATTCACGATATGGTTTCTGGTGGAGATTACATACCTCCTCAAGTGATAGATGACCCAAGTGATGACTTATTGGCAGATATTATCGATCCTGCAACTCATGAAAATCCGAAAACTGATGAAATTTTGGCTGGCGCGAAGCAAGAGCCTGAGGAGGACTTGTTGGCGGCAGTTCAAACTGAGCGAGGCAATCAGCAGGATGGTCTAGCAGACGAGCCATTGGACGAGCCACTGGATGAACCACTGGATGAGCCGTTGGATGAACCACTGGACGAGCCACTGGATGAGCCGTTGGATGAACCACTGGACGAGCCATTGGACGAGCCACTGGATGAACCACTGGATGAGCCGTTGGATGAGCCATTGGATGAGCCATTGGATGAGCCACTGGATGAGCCGTTGGATGAGCCATTGGACGAGCCACTGGACGAGCCGTTGGACGAGCCATTGGACGAGCCATTGGATGAGCCATTGGATGAGCCATTGGATACTAATGATGAGTTACACGGTGAAGCCTCCGATGGTGATGACAGTGATTACAGTTGGGGATTGTCTGATTTATTTGGTTTTATTCGTCTGTAAGAATTGTGTAAAATGAAAAGGCTGCAAGTGAACAAGAATGCTATAATGAACCGCCCGTTTGTATTTGAATGTCCGAAGTGCCAGCAGAAGATTGAAACACACCCTGCTGCTCCCGGACTTGCCACAACAAAATGCTCGGGCTGTGGTAGTAGAATCAATTATAAAGTGGTTGTCCCCCAGCCGTCATCCTTATCCGTGCATGTGCAGAAAGTTACAGGCAAGGAGAAGTACCAGTACAGGATATCAGAAACAATTGAAGTCGGGCAAGCATTCTCTTACTGTTGTCCAAATGGCGACTGCTGTAGAGGGATATCCAAAGTTGCATCTCGAGTGGGAGATTATGTGGCTACTTGCCCACAATGCGGCTGCAAAGTCGCCTATAAAGCAATAGAGTCTGGTGGACAACAAAGTGGTCAGCAATCTAGTAGCAATGATCACAAAGAAGTAACCGAAATTTTCTCAATAACTCAAGATAATTGTAGTGGTTGTCTAAGATGGAGGCGTTATGGAGTATGGAAACTTGAAGATTTACGTCTCGGCATAACCACAGTTGGACGTAAGGATAAAGATGAACCAAGTGATGTAATGATAGACGACCCCACAGTCAGTGCCCGTTCTCTTGAAATTGAGGTTGAGAAGAGCGATCAGGCAGGATATACCTTTCAAGCAAGAATTAAGCGAGCAACCAATCCAGTTTACATCAATAAACGGCAATATTCTGTAGGCGATAGCATCTTTCTCAATGATGGAGACATTATCAAAATAGGGAAGACCATATTAACATTTAAGATTCAAGACAAGCAACCAACATGGAAGTCACTCTTCACCAACCTTACTCGTTTATGAGACAGGGAAAGCGCGACAATCAAGAAGATTATCGCTACCCCAACGAGGATGCACCTTCTGCGCTAAATCCTGTTTTTGTGTTGTGCGACGGAGTAGGAGGCAACAACTATGGCGAGGTGGCCAGCCAGACTGTAGCCAACACGCTCGGGCAGGTCATCAGCGCGATGGATTTGTCACAAGGGTTGTCGGGCGAGCATTTGAGTGATGCACTTGGGCGGGCCTATGATGCGCTCGATGAGCGGGCGGTAAATGCCGAGTATCGCGAGATGTCCACCACAATGGCTTTGCTGGTCATTCATGGCCGAGGGGTCACCATGGCGCACTTGGGTGACAGCCGCATCTATCAGTTTCGGCCTTCGCAGGGCATCATCTATCGCAGCGAAGATCATTCACTGGTCAATGACTATGTGAGGAAAGGATATATCACACCGCACGAGGCCATCAATCACCCTCAGGGCAATGTGATTACTCGCTGCTTGTCGCCGACATTGCCCGGACAACCTCGCGACATGGCCACAATGGTGTGTACAGATGACGTGGAGCCGGGTGACTATTTTTTGCTTTGTAGCGATGGCGTACTGCATGGATTGTCTGATGATCAACTGGCCACAGTCCTGCTCAATGAATCTATGTCCGATGAGCTGAAATTGAATCAGATTGCCCAAATGTGTGAGAATTCTGATGACAACAATACCGCAATACTTATACCTGTGTGCGGTGTAATGCGTGATGACGAGCCTGGTGGCACATCTGTTGAGACTGACCGCACTTCAGAACCTTTATATGAGACAAGGGAGATTGTGGACCACTCCGAAATCGAGGAGGTGGCTCCACCCCGGCGTTTAGCAAAGGAGAGTTGGACGAGGCGTTTACTGAAACGAGTGTTCGGACGCATCTTGCCGGTAAGTCTGGTGATGTTCTTATCATGGAACTTGCCCTCGGCGCAAAATAGAGATTTGAGCCATTTGTTTGATGATTTAGTGCCATGTCTTGACACCGTCTGTGTTGGTAACACATTTGTCGACAGCCTACAAAATGTGGTTGCTCATGGCGACTCGTCGGCCATGATGCTGCTCTGGCAGTCCTATATGCGTGGTGATAGTGTGGCTCGCGACTACGACCATGCTCTGCAGTGGATGGCGGTGGCTTTTGCGCATGGCTACCGTAATGATATTCAGCGAATGATGTGTGGCGAGTTGCAGGGGATAGACAGCCCGTTCCGCCAATATGTACTAGGAATGAAGGCTTTTATGGTCGATAAGGATTTGAACACAGCCTGTCAATTATTTGAGCAAGTAGAAAAACAGGGCATCGCTGATGGCATTGCGATGCAAGCATTGATAATGGCCAGTAACAGAAATCCTAAGAAGAATGTATCTAAGGCTGTAAAGATGCTCGAGGATGCTATCGAACACGGGAGCAACGCTGCCTATTATTACCTGGGCCGACTCTATGAGTCGGGCACCGTCACGGCTGGCGACCCCGAAAAAGCCTTGGACTTGCTGGAGGCGGCAGCCTTGAATGGTCATGCAGCCGCGCAATGCCATCTGGGAGAGAAATATTTTGAGGGCAACGGTGTAAACATCAACCTCATCTTCGCATTTGAATATTACGAAATGGCCAATCGGCAGATGCAACTGTCGCCCCAAGCGGCAAGGCACATGAAACGGTGCTACGAGATGCATGCGGGCGATGTGCATCGGGCCGAAGAAATAGCTCGTTGTACACAGCAACTGGATGAAGTTACCGCTAATAACTGGTTGTCTGCCATGCTGTCTGCAGTTGATGATAAATCTATTGATTAAGTTTTGAGTTATGATGAAATATACTGATGATCCGTTTGATTATAGTTCGAAATATCCTGATGCTCTGCCACCCGGGACAATCTTGAACGACCGATACCTACTGATGGACGTGCTGGGGCAGGGAGGCTATGGTATAACTTATTTGGCACAGGATAAGCAAAATAAAAACCATCGTTTTTTTGCCATCAAGGAGTTCTTCCATAAAGATCAATGCCGGCGTGAGGGCTGTACGATGAAATTCGACACGCAGGTGAAAGCAGCTGACGAAGTTCTTACCGGACTCAAGTACTTCCAGCAGGAAGCGGAAACCCTCAGGCGGATAACTGTCGACAACAAAAAGTTGTCACTATTGGATAACATCTCATTTCAGCAGCAGTTATTGGCACAAGCAAATTTCAATATCGTCAAGGTGTTTAGTACGTTTGATGCCAATGAGACCAGCTACTTTGTCATGGAGTATCTCGAAGGTGGTAATCTATTACGTATGATTGATGGCAAACCCATACCCGAGGCTCAAGCCATGTCGATTATCACTCCCATCGCCTGGGCCGTACATCGCTTGCACGAAAATAGCATCCTTCACATGGACATCAAGCCCGAGAACATCGTTCTGCGTCAAGCTGTCGGTGATGGTGTTGTGCTAGAGCCGGTGTTGATTGACTTCGGAACCACATTGCACTATGATAAGCGTAAGAAGCTCACGACCCATTCAATCCGTAAAGCATTTGGTACCGATGGCTATTGCTCGGCCGAGCATATGCTGCCGCAGCGATTCGCTCCACATCTCGATGTGTATTCACTGGGCGCAACCTTGCTCCACATGCTCACCGGCCAGTGGCCCAGAAAATATGATCAGATTCATCAAGACCTGGATGAGTTGCTCGACAATGCACAAGTGACCGAAAAAACCAAGGAGGCTGTAAAGCACGCACTGGCTTACAATGTCGCTAACCGCACATCATCGGTCGAAGCGTTTATTAAAGAGCTGGCTCCACCGTTCTTGCCTAATGGTTATGTGCTGGAAAGTCCAGAGGGTGACCGATTTGGCATTCTCAGTGTAGAGGGCCAGAAGGAAGACTTCATCACCTATAAGGCCGAACGGATACTGGATGACGCTACAGTCAAACCGGGTAAGACAAGACGGCTGGGTGGTGATAACAATAATGTGCGTGAATACACCATCCAAGAGAGTTTTGCTCAGCGCCTGTGCCGTCGTGATGAAGGCTTGAACGTCAGTTGCTCCAGCCACACTTGGACTCACAAAGACTTTTTGGCTCACGCCTCGGTGGCAACCGGCCTGATTGAGGCTGGTGTGGTCAAGGGAAAAGATGATAATCCGATGGCTGAATTATTCGAAGCCAATGGTACTTGGTACAGCGTCAAGCGTGCCGACTTTGACAATCGCCGGTTGCAGCGGATCAATCGAGTAAAGTCGTTTGTCAAGCGGCTGCGATGGCCTCTAGTCGCTTTCGTGGTCGTAACCGTAGCCCTATGGGGCTATAAAAAGCATCTCCTCTTTGGCGAGCAATTTTCTCAGACTCCTGACAACGTCGTGGCCATCAGTCAACCTACAGTCATCCCCGGTGACACGATTGCAAACGCTGATGTCAAAACATCCTATGAAACGATTGTGCAACCTAAGGATACTGCTGAAGAGGTCTCAAAACCCAAAGGTGAAGAGAAAGTTATACTACCAAGTCAAGACGAACGCTTCACAAAAGCAAATAAAGCCTCAGACTTCAAAGAACTGGAAAAACTAGCCAATGAAGGATTTTCTAAGGCCTATTACCCCCTTGCAAAGTATTGCCAGAAAAAAAATAAAATAGAACATGCAAGAAACTGGGCAAACAAAGCCATCCAGGCTGGATTAAATATTAAGCAAGCCAGAGATTTAATTGAAGAGATAGACTCGAATGCTAAATACGCGAAATTGTTATCGGAAGGAAATAAAAGTTATGACCAGTGGATTTCATCATCCAAAAAAAACGCTCAGGCAAGGATTAGAGCAATTGCTGACTATAAAGATTACTTGGACAGGAATTCTAGTGCAGTTGTAGAACTCAGATTGAAAGAACTAAAAGAATACAACCCCTATGAAAATTATTAATTTTGTTTTCGCCGTTTTATGTTTTATCGTACCACTCCGACTACAATCACAAGATGTTAACAAACTGATTGATGATTGCAAAATGTATTTTCAATATGGCGAATTTGAAGCTGCACTTAAGAATCTGAATGTTTTAATCTCTAATGGCTTCACAGAAGTTGAAATTGATGGTGTTCCCATCAAGGATCTAGTTGTTGTCTGTTCTGATACAATCAATCATTTTTATTATGAAAAAGCACTTAAGAGCT
Organism: Muribaculaceae bacterium; assembly: GCA_017477555.1. Lineage (GTDB taxonomy): Bacteria > Bacteroidota > Bacteroidia > Bacteroidales > Muribaculaceae > Sodaliphilus. Next base: position 9,277 of record JAFUVK010000038.1, on the reverse strand, counting down.
TTAGGTTAAGAGATTTTGAGAAAGCAATAGATTGGATTGAGCAATGCCCCGTTGATTCCAGTAAGCAATTGGAACAATTAAAACATAAGAGTTTGGCTTTAAAAGATGAACTAAAGAAACACCATCCGATGTGTATCACAAAAGAGTTGGTTAAAGTGTTTAAGAACAAGGTGATGAAGTATGGTAAGTATGGTTGCGACGCAAATATTATGGCTTACATAAAAGGAGAATGGGCAACCGATGGAGTGGGGAATTATTTTGACATTAAAGGAAATGAGCATAAGACTAAATACAGAACTTCTCACCCCTTTAGTGAGGGGTTAGCTCTTGTCATCGATTACGGGAAATATGGATTTATCAATGAGAATTTTGAATTAGTGATTCCGTGTGAGTTTTGGCTAGCATATGATTTTTCAGATGGCGCAGCTTATGTGGTTCGTGATGTAGGTGTTGGACCTTATAGAAGGTATTTTATTGATAAGGATGGTAGCCCATTATTTGATTATAGAAGGATTGACAAATTGAAGAAAAATGGGATTGAGTACGCTCCGGTTCCTGGGCCATACTATAAAGACGGTTATTTGTTGTGTTACGAGAATTACGACATACATGTCACTAGTCTGCTTGATAAAACAGGCAAGTTTCTGCCTTTATATGAAAAGGTAGTAGATTTTAAGTATGTTGGACAAATGAATGAGGGGTTAGCACCCTTTTGCACAAATTATGAGAAGAAATGGGGATTTGTTGATGGTATGGGAAAAGTTATAATTAAGCCCATATTTGAAGATGTGGAATATCTATTCAGCGAAGGGCTAGCCGTTGTAGAAAAGGAGAACAACAAGAGGTGCTATATCAATAAAAATGGCGAAGTTGTATTAGAACAGTTTGAAGGAGCACGAATGCTGGACCCTTTTGAAAACGGAACGGCTCATATTATCACGGAGGATGGGAAAGATGTAATCATAGACAAGCAGGGACAGATTGTATATGAAAATACCGCACCTAAATTACAAACGATCCGTAGTTCCATTTACAACAATATGTTCGTGATAACTAGGAACGGAGAGATTGGCTTAGGAGATATTTTTGGATTTACAACCTTCGATGACATGTTCAATGAATGATGCTCTATACAGATAAACCAAGAAACTACCGTAAGGCTTACCCACTGGCTCTGCCGCCAGGAACGAATTTAAGGCATGGCTATAAGCTGATGGATGTGCTGGGCCAAGGAACCTTCGACATCACCTACTTGGCAATAAATCAAAATGACCAGCAGTTTGCTATCAAGGAATTTTTTTACAAGCCATTGTGCTTCCGCGATGGCTATAATATGATTTTTGGGCAAATGGGTTTTAGAGCACCGAATGGGCATACATATAGCTATAATCTTGATTCGGATAGGATATACTTAATCAGATAAACAATACTTGATGAGTCATGTTAACGTTGGGATTAAGTTAAGACTTGAGAAGTTGGAAGATTTTGATAAATATGGGAAAACAAGGGCGTTAAAACAGGATAAAAATAGGATGTAAACATAGCTTGTGGACAGTGTTTTATCCGTGATGCCATCAGGTGTTTGCATCATGCGCTTTCAAACTGTACAATATCAAGGGTAGCAGCTGAAAAGTTGGTATCGGTGATAGGAATTTATTGGTAAGGCCCTCTATATAGGTGAAAGGGCGTCACGAAGGCGGCCATACTAACTAACTGGAAGTTGTACCCGACACGGATTGAGGGTAAGTGACTATGATCTTGTTCATCTTTATCAATCAATTGGCTCAATGGGGGTTGGGGTTTATGATTCCCGCTGCAATCATCACCTATGTAACTTACATGATTAAAGAGTCCAGTCTCACTGACGATGACTTGGGCGGAATGTTTGTGTCTGCACTGATTCCAATAGTCGGCCTGATAATCTATTTTGCCCAGCGCGATAAAGCCCAGACATTTGCATCTGTCTGCTTGACCTGTGCAATAGCCGGTTTTGCCGTCAACTGGATGATTATCTTGATGGCCATCTAAATAAGTTCCGCTTAGTTAAACCCAATTGTGTTCGACGCAAGATAAAAAATGACTTTATGATGAAGGTAAAATTATTAATGGCATTGATGCCCATAGTGATTACACTATGCCTGCAGTCGTGTGACAGCCGAGGTGAGTATAAAGGGGATGTCGACTATTTTGAGCATGATAACTCAAGGATCACCGCCAATGGCAACGAAGACCCTGACGAATTGTTCTATCAGGCAATGGATAATTTCAACTACCTAAAAAGAGGTGGACGGTGTGACATCTACAAGACCGAGAGTGGTCAATATGTGGCTTATATTGGCGACGATTGTTATGCTGTGCAAAAGTTAGGTGAACCTATGATTGCCCATGTAGCCGGTGAAGGTGATATGACGATGCGCTATACCGCAGGCGATGTGTTCCTTTGGAGTATACCTGACTATAGGTCGAATGACTGATAACATTGATGGTTGATGCAAGCAAGGCGGGGAACTCATCCCCGCCTTGCTTGCATAGTAAATAAATGATGTATTCAAACAGGAGGAACAGATACAGAATGACTAGTGTGGGTATGAAGCGAAATGCTTCTATCGCCATTGTGCCACAAAATCGTTCTATTCTCTGTGTGGGGGCATGACTGAGAAAAAGTGAGAAAAGTTGCTATCTGTGATAGGAATTTATTGGTAAGGTTCTCTATATAAGTGTAAGGCCGCTACTACGGCGGCCATAACAACAAACTAGAAGTTGCGCCCGCTACGAAATTAGGGCATACCGAGATGAAAAAGATGTTGTTTTGCCTGATGGCAATGGTGGCAACAATGGGGTTGATGGCACATGATACCCCCACCACAACTGAAACGATGGGCGACTGTATCGCCGACACCGCAGCAACTACAACCGAGGTTGTCATGTCTACGTCCGAGGCTGGCAAGGCACATGCGCACAGCGAGGGCTTCGGTCGCTGCCTGAAGAGCGGATGCTACTGCAAGGCATTTGAGGGGCGTGGTCAGACTTGCCGTAACTGTGGTCATGAGTACCGCAAGCACTATTGATTGAATGGCAAAAGCGTGGTGGCCTTTCGCCACCGCGCTCATCAAGAAACAACGAATAGGATTTACAATCAAATAAAAATCAGAATCATGACTCGCACAACATTTTCAATTCTGTTATGCTCTATGGCATTAGCGTCGATGGCTTTGACTGGCTGTAGCGGCAATTCGCAGTCTGATGAATATCAGCTGACCTATTATCCGATAGCTGGAGATAATACCTCTCAGGTCCTCAGCGACGCACAGCCGCCTCAACCAGACTCCTATCAAGTGGTTTGCTGCCCTACTTGTGGTGGCAGTGGAATGGCAACCTATTTTGATGGTAGCATCATTCCATGTTACAATTGTGGTGGAAAAGGTTGTTTCACTGTTGCTGATTTACAAGCGATGATTGGAGACGGGGATGTTGCGCAAGGCATTGATGATGCTTCGTATGATGCCTCAGAATATATGGGCAACCAGCTCGAAAGTGAATTGGCTCGTCACGAACGCGAGTTGCAATCGCTCATCGAAGCAAGTCAGACGATTGATGGCGAAGTTTATCAAGCCTACTTGCAACAACTGATTACCCAAGAGCAGTGTGAGGTCAAACGATTGAGAGAAGCGTTAAATTACTGATGCCACTGAACCTATCTTAAAACAAGCACAAGAGACTATGGATGAAACGAAGACACACAAGAGAGGGTGGCTGCGGAAACTGGCTGAGCTGGTGGGGTTGGCCGGTGGGTCAAAGTGGGTGCGCTGCGCTCGTAGAATTGTAGCGGTGGCTGTATTGGTGGGCACCATAGGCTGGGCGGTGAACACTGTGGAGGTTGTCGTTGACTACTATCGCTATGTGGGTCGTATGACCTTCGACCACAAGGTGTCGCCGGCTGTGGTGGTGCGAGAAAACTTCCACTATAACAGCCGCAAGGTGGTGAACACGTTGACTGGGCGGACTACCATCAAGCGCTTGGACTGGATGGCCAAATCGGTGGACGGAGACTCGCTGGTACTGTTCAGTGACGGCAAGTACCGAGGCTACTTCGACCTCACGACGGGCGAGCCAATAATCGCCGCAAAGTGGGAGCACGCATGGATTTTCAGCGAGGGCATCGCCGCTGTAGAGCGCGGCGGCAAGGTGTGTTTCATTGGCCACAATGGACAGAAGGTTATGGAGCCGGAGTTTGCCTTTTCGGGGATGCTGGACGGCTATTGCTTCCACAATGGGCGGTGCGTAATGGATGGAGCTGATGGGCGCGTAGGACTTATCGACCGACAGGGACGATGGGTGTTGAAGCCGCAATATGATGAGTTGACTGCCCTGCATGGTGGCAAGTTCTGGCAGGTCAACCATTGCGACCGCTATGGGCTGTTGGACGACAGCCTGCATCTGGTGCTGCCATGCGTCTATCGAGACTTGTGGCTCGATGATGAAGCGCGGGTGGTAGTGACTCGGGATGACTGGACTATGGCGTTGCTCGATTTGAATGGGCATGTTGTCAATGAATTTGTGTTCACCCATATTGAGCCCCTGAATTACACCGTGTTGAATGACCAGGGTGAGCCGGTCAATCATTTCACAGGACGTTATGTCTACTCTACGGCTTTGGGTCACTATGGTTTGACCGACGGACTGCGAGCACTCACACCACCTATCTATAGCGACTTTAGCGCACTCAATGCCGATGTGATACTGGGCACAAACAGTGGCGGCGCTCTCGAGCGCATCAGCCACAAAGCACTCGCGGCAGAACGGTAACCATTAAGGCAAGCAAAGCGCAGCAACCATGAGGTTGGGGCGTTATAGTGGCACGCTTGTTGCGGTGAGGGAGTTGTGCTATTCAATTGAATATCAATGCCGATTATGAGATGTGCTTTTCGGTGATGCTTGTTGTGGGCACCCTCCGCTTTGACTCCAGCAGACGGTGAGATGCCAACAAAAAGCTGATGCGGCTCAAGCCGCATCAGCTTTTTGAGAGTGGAACTTGGGCTTAAGCGACCCTCCACACATAGGGAAAGAGGCTCCCGATGTTTCTCATAATGCCGAAAGTAAGCTTGTCCAACTCAATCTTGACCGTCTTGGATTGAGATGTTTCACTGTTTTTGAACACCAATTCGATGGTAGCGGTGAGCGCAACGTCGTCCTGACCATGGTCTGTGACAATGACCCGAGCTGTTAGCGGCTTCCAGGTGTTGCCTGTCGATTTGTTCTCCTCTTCACCTGGAGTGAGGTAATCTGCGCTAAATTCAACGTCCTCAAGATTCTGCGACCAGCTGTCGGTTGTGGCGTTGTATTCCCCCTCGTAAGTCCCCACAGCAAGCGGGCAACTGAGGATTATAGATGTTCCGTCTTCCGATGCCAGTATCAAGCCGCACGACTTCATATCGGCAACAACCTCATCGTCCAACGAGATGCCCGACAACGACTGCCACTGTTTGCCGTCATCGGTCACCTTAACCTCGCTTTGCCATGCCCTAGTGCTGACGAAGCAGGTGCATGCGACTCCCACAATCAGTGCCACAAAGATACCCAGTAGAATCAGTAAAAATTTCTTCATAATAGTACGGAATTTAAAAGCTTAATAATGTGCAATATGCGTTGGTGTATAGATCGGTACCGACAAGTCCTTGTCTTAAAAGGGGGGGCCAAACCATATGTTCAAGCGATATGGATGTTGGCGTGAAGAGGTAAAATCGTTGCAAAGGTAATGTTTTCCAATGGACTCTGCAATTATTTAAACCATAATTGTGTTCATGTGGTTGCGAGCCAAATGTTCTAGATATAAAAGACTGTAACTTTTCGCAAGGTGGCTCGTTGGGTTGAATTTTTTGTTGGGGATGGGTGGGGGGTGGCATGATGTTTGCATGGTTGGGGAATGTTGAATGTGACACCGTGAGCTTGCGGACTTTGTTCGCAAGATGCTTGGACGGAGACGTTGACTCCCGGCAAGCTTTAAGTCTGATGCGGTGGAGGACACACAATTTTTTCCTTACTCACATGATGGGGTTCTGGCATGGCGGCACTGGTGCGGCAGTCGCTACAGTTGTTGTCGGGTATATCGACGGCCTTTCGCTGCCCAACCGGTGCGCTGCCTTCCGGGATCGCTGTGATTCCGGAAACATCAACAGTCAGGCAAACCCCGTTGGTGTACTCAATTGATGTATCGTTTACCCCTTTAATCTGACGTATCTTGACCATGTGTCGGACCAGTTCTTGGAAAAGCTCAGCGAGTGATGCGCGTGGGTCATCGCTTGTTGCGCGGATGATGCTGTAGTATCTCCTGTCGCAATCTCGAGCGGTCGATGTGTACGTAGATTTCGGTGGTGGTGATGCTCTCATGGCCCAGCATCTGCTGTATGGCGCGCAAGTTGGCTCCACCCTCAAGCAGGTGTGTGGCAAATGAGTGTCGCAGTGTGTGCGGACTGACCTGCTTGTGTATGCCGGCCAGTTCGCACAGTCGCTTGATGATGATAAACACCATCTGTCGCGAGAGTTGATGTCCGCGTCGGTTGAGAAACAGGATGTCCTCGCTTCCGCGGCTCACCACGAGCTTCGAGCGCACCTCGCTCACGTATTGTGCAATCGTCTCCAGTGCCACCTGCGAGATGGGCACCATGCGTTGCTTGTCGCCCTTGCCGCGCACGAGCACAAACTCGTCGTCGGCATAGATGAGCGACATCTGCAGCCCCACCAGCTCGCTCACGCGCAGCCCGCAGCCGTACAGTGTCTCGATGATGGCTCGGTTGCGTATTCCCTCGGGGGTGCTCATATCGATGCAGCTGATCATGGCGTCGATTTCGGCCAGGGTGAGCACCTCGGGCAGGTGTCGCCCCAGGCGTGGCGAGTCGAGCAGCTGCGTAGGGGTTTGTTCGGTGAACCCCTCGAGCCTCAGATACTTGTAGAAGCTCTTGATGCCCGAGATGATGCGGGCCACCGAGCGCGGCCCGATGCCCAGGTCGTGCAGTGCGGCTATGAAGCTCTCCAGGTCGCGGGTGTTGGCTTGCTCCACGGCTATGCCTTGCTCTGCGAGGTAGCGTGTGAGCTTGTCCACGTCGTCGCCGTAGGCCTGCGCTGTGTTCAGTGCCAGCCCCTTCTCGATGCGCAGATACGTCTGGTAGCCGGCCTTGACTTGTGCTATGTCGGTAATGTCGCGCATCGGCTATTGCCTGACGATGGTGCAGGGTATGGTCGTGGGGCGGCCATAGTTGTGGTGGATGGTGACGCTGGCAGCCTGGGTGTCGAGCGTCAGGGTGGTGGCGCTGATCCAGTTCACATAGTGCAGCTGTGCGGTGAGTGTGGTGGGTGTGGTCCATGCGTAGGCCGCCGCCACGTCGAAGTTGTGTCGCAGCCCGGCAAAGCGTCCTCGTGCTCCGATGGAGTAGGGTGGCTCGCCGCTCAGGTGGCTGTAGGCCCAGTGGTGGTATCCCATGTCGATGGTCTCGTCGTGGCCGTCGCTGTAATAAATGCGCAGGGTCATCTGCTGTCCGTTGCGGTAAACCTTGATCAGGTCGATGTTTTCGGCGTTGGGCTTCTGCAGCTTAAAGTCGGCGTTGGTCCACTGTGGCGACCGGTTCTTGCCTTGTGGCATGGGCAGGGTGGCCTGGCTGCAAGTTGTGACCAGGCGTTTTTGTGCCTTGCCGTCGGCCTTGTCGGTGTGGTTCACGCCAGGCATCAGTTGGTTCCAGATGCATGCCAGCTCGTCGTGCCCGCGTCCGCTGCGTCCCAGAATCACCACCACCATGTCGCTGGCAGTGTCGACGACCACATACTGTCCGAAGGCTCCGTCCATGCGGTAGGCCGTGGGCCACTTGCAGCGCCACAGCTGGTAGCCATACCCCTGGTTGCCGTCGGAGGGTGCTTGGCCAGTGGCGTCGGCGTAGTTGATGTGCGGCTGGGTCATTTGGTCAATCCACTCTTCGGGCACCAGTTGGAGTCCCTGCCACTGTCCGCGTTGCAACATGAGTAGTCCCACCTTTGCCAGCGACTCGGCCTGCAGGCGCAGCCCCCATCCGCCTGTGCAGCAGCCCTCCGGGCTGATTTCCCAGTCCACCTCCGCGATGTGCATGGGTTGGAAGATGCGGTGTGCCAGCAGCTGTAGCACGGTCTGGCCTGTGACACGCTGCACGACCACCGACAGCAGGTAGGTCGACATCGAGTCGTAGAGTAGTTGCCCACCGGGTTTGCCCACCGGCTTCGAGAGCCATGTGCGTGTCCATTGAGTGGTGAGGTTGCGCATGTTCCAGTCGGGGGTTATTCCGCTGCTCATGGTCAGCAGGTTCCGTATGGTGATTTGCGCCAGTGCTTCACTGACAGTGTCGGGCAGGAGGTCGGGCACGATGGCTGCCACGCGGTCGTCCAGCCGCAGGCGGTTGTCGGCAATGGCCAGTCCCACAGCCAGTGCCACAAAGGTCTTGCTGGCCGAGTAGAGTGTGTGGGCATCCTGGTCACGGAACGGCGCGGGATGCACCTCGGCCACCACATGTCCGTGCCGCACCACCATAGCATGATGGATCTCGGTGTCGGGCAGTGCCATCAGCGAGTCGACAAACTGGTTCACGGCCATGGCGCTCAGGCCTTGCTCGGCGGGGGTGGAGCGTGGCAGGTCGCCTGTTTGGGCCACTGCGAGCATCAGGCTCATTGCCGCGGTCAGCAGTAGAATTGTTCTTTTCATTGTCAAATTAGCTAGTTGTTGTTGTCAGGAGTTAAAGGGAGTTAAGTAGTTAAAGGAGTTAAGACAGATGCTTTTGTTGCTCGTAATGTAGTCTATTGGGTGTGCAAAGTTAGCATTTTTTGTCGACACATGCAAACGTTTATTTCTTTCCGTTACTCCATCCCTTCCCAGGTCTGGCAGGCCGCTGAAAAATCACTGCACATTGTGGGGGGCAACGGGTGACAGGGGGCTGTCCCTACCGCAACACATTGTGTGGGTAACGGGTGGCAGGGCTGTGGTACGGACGGCACCCCTGTTTATTTCTTAGGCGGGACCAAAGTATGGGTAAATGGTAACCTGTTCACCGATTCAGAAAAATCTCCTCACTTCCCCTCCCCTTTCTTAAAGGGGAGGGGTTGGGGGGGGGGTGTGGACAATCTTGGCTGCACTCGGCAGTCCATGCAGGCATGACTGCGCTCATTTGCTCATTTGAACAAGATTTTACCCATCAGGCCGAACAGGGTGGAATGGCGACATGCGCATGAGAGGGACGCTTGGGTGTCTGCCTGTACCGGGGTT
>JAFUVK010000037.1 GCA_017477555.1 Muribaculaceae bacterium | reverse complement strand
TGCACAATGCACAATGCACGATGGGCTTCGCCATTCGGCGAAGCCCATCGTGCATCTTGTTTCTCGCTTCTCGCTTCTTACATCAGCGATGCCGGGTCGAGGTTGTTACGCTCGATGTCCTTGAAGTAGCGGTAGGTGCTCACTTTCAGTTCCTGGCATGCATCCTCGTCGGCAATGATGATGGCATGGCGGTGCATCTGCAGGGCGCTGAGCGTGCACATGTGGCTCACTGCCCCTTCGACAGCCTGCTGCAGGGCGCGTGCCTTCTTGTAACCATTGACGATAATCATCACCTCGCGGGCGGCCATCACCGTGCCGACACCCACCGTCAGCGCCGTCTTGGGTACCTTGTTGATATCGTTGTCAAAGAAGCGGCTGTTGGCAATGATGGTGTCCTGAGTCAGCGTCTTTTGACGTGTGAGAGAGGTCAATGACGACCCTGGCTCATTAAACGCAATGTGGCCGTCGGGACCCACACCGCCCATAAACAGGTCGATGCCACCTGCTGCCTGGATGCGCGCCTCATAGTCGGCGCACTCCTTCTCCAGGTCATCGGCGTTGCCATTGAGGATGTTTACATTCTCGGGCTTGATGTCGATGTGGCTGAAAAAATTGTTCCACATGAACGAATGGTAGCTCTCGGGATGATCTTCAGGCAGGTTGCAGTACTCATCCATGTTGAAGGTAACCACATGTTCGAAACTGACCTCCCCGGCGTGGTTCATCTCAATGAGTCTCTTGTACATTCCCAGCGGCGAGCTGCCCGTTGGGCATCCTAGCACAAAGGGGTGCTCGGCTGTGGGGGTGGCAGCATTGATGCGGCTGGCCACATAGCGGGCCGCCCACTCTGACACCTGCTCGTAATTCGGTTCGATGATTAGTCGCATATACTTAGTTTAGAGTTTAGAGTTATTTCGTTGTTTCAGCATACGGCTACAAAATTACAGCTTTTCTGGCAAACTTCACACGCGTTTGCCAAAAAAACATTAACTTTGCAGAAAATACAACGACTATGACAGACAACAAGAAACCGCTGATCTTAATCAGCAACGACGACGGATACGACTACGATGGCATCCAGGCGCTCATCGGCATTGCTAGGCAGTTGGGCGATGTCGTTGTCGTGGCGCCGCAGCAGCACCAGAGCGGCATGGGCAGTGCCATCACCATCGCCCGACCACTGCGCGCCTATAAGACGGTCGATGAGCCAGGTTACCAAGTTTGGCTGGTCGACGGTACACCCACCGATTGCGTGAAGATGGCTCTGGACCAACTGCTGCCCAACCGCTGGCCCGACCTGCTGCTCTCGGGCATCAACCATGGGCTGAACACGGGGGTCAACACCGTCTATAGCGGCACGATGGGAGCTGTGTTTGAGGGTGCGGCACACCATGTGATCAGCGTGGGATTCAGCTATGGGCGATATGAGACCCATGTCGATTTCACCCCAACACTGCCCTGGGTCAGACAAATCATTGAGCGTGTGCTCGAGCATGGCCTGCCCGCCGAGGTGTGCCTCAACGTGAACATGCCGGCTGGTGAGATTCATGGCATCAAGGTCACCACAGCCGGCATGGGGTGCTGGCGCGACGAGTATGACCACCGTGTCGACCCCTTCGGCCGCGACTACTACTGGATGACCGGCCGCTATGAAATGGATCACCCCGACGACCCCACAACCGACCTCTACAACCTGGACCGTGGTTGGATTGCAGTCACCCCATGCCGTGTCGACCAAACCGCCCACGACCAACTGGCCGCCATCGGTGACCTATTGTTAAACAAATAATTCCTGATATGATCAAGAGACTCCTCACCATAGCATTGGGCATCATTGCGCTCTGCGGATTCGCAAAGACTCAGAACGTGGTGTGGGTGGTTGACGGCAAGGTCATAAACGGCGATGTCGGCATCAGTATTCAAGACCTGACGACTGATAACCAGACCGATACCCTTATCGCACAAGCATTTGTGGGACTGGATGCTGACGACATTGCCTCGATTTCAATCCTCAATCGCGACAAGGCGGCAACCTCCTGCTGTATCGATACTGACACCGTTGTCGTGATTAAGACCAAGTCAGGTCGGCCCGTAAGGCTGCGTGATGAACTGGGTCTTTCGGATAATCGTATTCTTGACATCGCACAGAAAATCAGTTGGATAGGCACTTCAAGTTACATTGGTGATCAGAATATGGCCTATCAGCAGTTGCTCAGCAACTTGTGCACCAATAGTGATCTTATTACTTTGGCACAATTATACCCTAAGCCTCAAATCCGGGCGTTGGCTTTTGAATTTCTGACCTATCGTGACGACCCGTCGGTTCCTCAATTGTTAGAGCATGCGCTGACCGACACATGTGAGTTGATCCGGCAAAGTGCAGATGTGAGATGGACAAGCAATGTTGCAGAATATGATGTCTGGGCTTTCAGGAATAGCCAAATGATAGATTCCTCCCTGACCTATAATTATCAGGTACTTGATAGCCTGCTCATTTTCACACCCAACCTCAGTCACATCGATTTCATTAGCATTAGACTATTACCCTCATTGCCAGCACTTGAAAAATACTATGCACGCCTTCATAGCATGTTTGAACAAGAAGGGATTGATGATGCTTTGATTCCTTTGGCCAGATATCATCGTGAACAAGATATTTCCTTGATTGCACAGGCACTAAGTCGGCCCAGTAAGGCCTATGCCGCACTCCATGCTGTTGCCAACTGGCCGCACCCATCGTTCTTACCTCATCTTCTAAGCCTGTTTGATTCGAATCTTAAGTCCACGGGAAGGGACGATTTGCTTGAAGCGTTTTATTCTGCTCTGATGGCCTATGATGACCAAGCGACATACGATGTCATCGACCAGATATTGAGCCACTTGGAGGGCAGAATGTTAGAACGGAACAGCAAGGCTTTTAAATCGGTGTTGAAAGAGCAAGAAAGACCGCGGTATATGCCCATCTGGGAAAAGCATAGGATTAGAATTGCTCTTATGACGAAGGTACCGGGATGATGCTTGCAGCCAAGGCTTGTAAAGCACACATTTTTCACAATTTTGGGGTTTGTTGGGGGCTGTACGGCAGAAAATGATTATCTTTGCAGATTGTTTCGGTGATTGCGAACCATTTTCGCAATGCGTGAACCACCTACTTGTTTACTCGTTTACTAGAAAGATATGGAAAGAAAAGTCAGGGTGCGCTTTGCACCATCACCCACAGGCCCGCTCCACATCGGGGGTGTGCGCACTGCGCTGTATAACTTCTTGTTTGCCCGCCAGCACGGCGGCACGATGATCTTGCGCATCGAGGACACCGACTCGACTCGCTTTGTGCCTGGTGCCGAGGACTATATCAACGAGGCTCTGCAGTGGCTGGGCATCGGCATCGACGAGGGCGTGCGCGAGGGAGGCAACTATGGCCCCTACAAGCAGAGCGAGCGCCGCGACATCTACCGCAAGTATGTCAAGCAGTTGCTGGACGATGGCAAGGCCTATATCGCCTTCGACACCCCGCAGGAACTCGAAGCCAAGCGCCAAGAGGTGGCCAACTTCCAGTATGATGCATCGACACGCCTGCAGATGCGCAACTCGCTGAGCCTGCCAGCCGACGAGGTGCAACGCCTGCTGGATGCCGGCGAGAAGCATGTGGTGCGCTTCAAGATTGAGCCTAATCGCGATGTGGTGGTCAACGACCTGATTCGTGGCGTAGTGACCATCAACTCGAGCATCCTTGACGACAAAGTGCTGTATAAGAGTGCCGACGACCTGCCCACATATCACCTGGCCAACATTGTGGACGACCACCTGATGGAGGTGTCGCACGTCATCCGTGGCGAGGAGTGGCTGCCCAGCGCACCGCTGCATGTACTGCTCTACGAGGCACTGGGGTGGGCCGACACGATGCCCCAGTTTGTGCACCTGCCACTGCTGCTCAAGCCCGACGGCAAGGGCAAACTGAGCAAGCGCGACGGAGACCGTCTGGGCTTCCCGGTGTTCCCCCTCGAGTGGCACGACCCCAAGAGTGGCGACATCAGCAGCGGATATCGTGAGCGTGGCTATCTGCCCCAGGCGGTGGTCAACTTCCTGGCCCTGCTGGGCTGGAATCCTGGCGACGACCGCGAGATGTTCACCATGGACGAACTGATCAAGGAGTTCTCGTTTGAGCACTGCTCCAAGAAGGGCGCCAAGTTTGACTTCGAGAAGGGCAAGTGGTTCAACCACGAGTATCTGATGAATATGGCCGATGATGAGTTGGCACAGGTATTCAAGCCCGTGCTGGCGCAACACGTTGACCCCGCTCAGTTTAGCGACCAGTACATTGCCCAAGCCGTGGGGCTGGTCAAGAGCCGTGTCAATTTTGTGGGAGAGCTTTGGGACCAGGCGAGATTCTTCTTTGTGCGACCCGACAGTTATGCCGAGAAGGATGTACGCAAGCGCTGGAAGCCCGAAACACCCGACATCATGCGCGACCTTATCGAGGTGCTGCGAGGCATCGGCGACTTCACGAGCCACAATAGCGAGGAGATTGTACTCGATTGGATTAAGGAGCACGATTATCATCTGGGCAACGTGATGAATGCCTTCCGCCTGACAGTGGTGGGGGAGTGCAAAGGTCCGCACATGTTCGATATCACCGAGCTGCTGGGCAAGGATGAGACCATTGCCCGCATCCAGGCCGGAGTCGATGCCATTCATATAATTGAAAATTAGGAATTGAAAGTGGTGAATAAATGGAGGCTATTGTTTGCTCTGATAGCCTTTAGCATAGTTTGGCCGTTGTCGGGGCAGCAATTGGTGTGGGACGTCGATTGCAATGCCGTGTTTGCCAACCGTGAGGGTGGTGATGAGATGCGCCCCGACCAGACCTTCCTCTTCACACGCCTTGAGCCGGAACTGGGAGTTGAGTATGTCGACGGCAAGCAAAACACCCACCGACTGATGGCAGGCGTGGCCTGGTACCAGCCACTGAACGACAACCTGCAAGGCTATAAAGTGCAGCCCACCATCTATTATCAGGGCACTACACACAGTGGGTGGCGCGTGACGCTGGGAGCTTTCCCGAGGCATCTGATGCGGCATGGGTTGCCTCGATACTTATGGAGCGACTCGCTCAACTACTGCACACCCCACGTGCGCGGTGTCATGCTTGACTACGACAATGGCCACCGCTGGCTGCAGCTGATGGTCGACTGGCGGCAGATGCAGAGCCTGACGCGGCGCGAGGCGTTCAACGCCGTGCTCAGTGGCGGCATCAACCTGGGGCAGTCGCCACTCTACGCCTTGGCGCACATACAGTACAACCATCTGGCCAAGCGAAAGCATGCGCCCGAAGGCGAGGGCGTCAACGACGACGTCACCATCAATCCGATGCTGGGAGCACGCTTTGAGGTGGGGCGTGTGGCGTGCGCGGCGCAGGCTGGAGCGGTGTTGCAGATGCAGCGCTGCCGTGCCGATGACCGATGGCTAACACCGGCCGGCTTTGTGGCCGACCTCAAGGCTCGTTGGCGCTGGCTTGAAGTCGAGGAGGCATTGTTTGCCGGAAAGGACTTGTTTCCGCTATATGAACGTTTTGGCAGCGAGTTGAATCTGGGCGACCCTTACTATCGTAGCCGTTTTTACAGCCGAACCGATGTGCGAGGACACCTGTTCTCCAACGCTTTGGTCGATGTCAGTGCCCTGCTCACTTTCCATGCCACCGACCGCATCACGGGCTTTTGGCAACAGGTAAGCTGCAGGTTCTACATCGGTGGCACTGGCAAGCGAGTCAATCGACCGGATGCTGCGATTAACCCTATCTTCTGAAAAACATGGATCCCCTTTATAATATCGGAATATCAGCATATAAGTTGGCTGTGCGGTTGGCTTCGGTCAAGAACCGCAAGGCTCGACTGATGCTTGCTGGGCAGGCGAAAACTTTCGACTACTTGCGACAGCAGCTCGACCCGGAAGGCGGCTATATATGGGTGCACGCATCGTCGTTGGGCGAATTTGAGCAGGGACGACCGCTCATCGAGCTGATACGTCAACAGCGCCCTGACGCTCGTATACTGCTGTCGTTCTTCTCGCCATCGGGCTACGAGGTGCGCAAGAACTATAGTCAGGTCGATGCGGTGTGCTATCTGCCTTTCGACCTGCCGGGCAATGTGCGCAAGTTTCTCGATATGGTCAAGCCGCAGATGGCTATATTTGTCAAGTATGAGTTTTGGGGCAACTATCTCCATGAGCTGCATCATCGTGGCGTGCCTACTTATAGCATCTCGGCCATTTTCAGACCCACTCAAGTGTTCTTTAAGCCTTGGGGCAACAAGATGCGCAAGATATTGAGGCATTTCACTAAACTATATGTGCAGAACGAGGAGTCGCGCCAGCTGTTGCAAAGCATAGGCATCGACCAGGTGGAGGTGAGCGGTGATACGCGCTTCGACCGCGTGGCTCATGTGCGCGAGCAGACCAAGCGATTCCCCACCATCGAGAACTTTGTGGCCAATGCTCAGCTCACGGTGGTCATGGGCAGTTCGTGGGAGCCTGATGAGGACTTGATGATTCCCTACTTCAATGCCCACCCTGACATGAAGCTCATCATCGCGCCACACGAGTTCGACCGTCACAGGTTGCTGGACATCATGGCCCGCATCAAGCGCCCTGCCGCTCTGTTCAGTCAGGCATTGCCTGACACATCGTCGCAACTCGATTGCATCATTATCGACAGTTTCGGGCTGTTGTCATCACTCTACCGCTATGGCCAGATAGCAATGGTGGGCGGCGGTTTCGGTGCCGGCATACACAACATCAACGAGGCGGCGGTATATGGCATGCCGGTCGTCTTTGGACCCAACTACCACAAGTTCACCGAGGCAAAGGAGCTGATTGCCTGTGGTGGTGGATTCACCGTGAGCAATGCTGAAGACCTTGCCCAAGTGATGGATCGCCTGACGAGCGACCCTGTCGCGCTGCGACATGCCGGCTCGGTTGCCGAGCACTACATCAGCAGTCATGTGGGGGCCACCCAATTTATCTACGACCAGATCAAGCATCAAATCAAATAGCACTATTCCAGTGCATCTAGCACATCGGGAGTCTCTTGTGTGTATAGAACATTTAGTGTTTCAAGAAAAAGGGAAATAGACTAATATGAAGACAGAACTCAGTTCACACATACGCCTCGACCAGGTGTCGAAGCGATATTACCAACCTGAGAGCGAGCTCGACATGGCATCGCTCACGCGGTTTGAGAAGGTGACTACGCGCGTGGTGGAAAACAGTGACGATGGCTCGGCTATGGCTGCGGCACAAGTGGTGCAATGCATCAACAAGTGTGTCGAGCAGAAGGGGCAATGCGTCATTGGCTTTGGCGCAGGCAAGTGCGCGCTGAAGGTCTACGACGAGCTCGTCAAGCTTTACTTTGCCGACAAGGTGAGTTTTGCCAATGTTATTGCGTTTAATATCAGTGAGTTGGGAATCGGAGTTGTCGAGGCCGACGAGCAGAGCACATTTGTGCGCCTCAAGCGGCACCTGTTCAACAAGGTGGATATCGACCCGGCCAACATTCACACGTTCAGCCAAGATGCCACACAGGAGAACGTACACCAGCTGTGCAAAGCCTACGAGAGCGAAATCAGCGAGTACGGAGGACTAGACTTGGTGGTGTGCGAGTTGACCAAGGTGGCCTCGCTGGCATTCAACGAGCCGGGCTCGCCCAGCAACTCCACATGCCGGCTGATGCTGCTAAGCGACGATTCGCGCATGAGGGTGGCCGAGTCGTTCCAGCGCGAGAGCGCACCGCGCACGGCCGTCACACTGGGCATCAGCAATCTGATGGCTGCCAGGAATATCATCGCAGTGGCATGGGGGGAGGATAGCGCACCCGCGCTGCATGCCACGGTCGAGGGCCGAATGACCGACCTGGTGCCGGCCAGTTTCCTGCAGATGCACCACAGTGCGCGCATCATTGCCGACTTGGAAGCCGCTACAAGGCTCACGCGCATCAACTATCCGTGGAGGGTCACTTCATGCCAGTGGACCGACTATCTCATCCGGAGGGCCATTGTGTGGCTTTGTCATCAGACAGGCAAACCCATACTCAAGCTCACCAACAAAGATTATAACGACAACGGACTGAGCGAACTGGTGGTTATCTACGGCTCGGCCTATGATGTCAACATCAAAATATTCAATGTCCTGCAGCACACCATCACCGGATGGCCTGGTGGCAAGCCCAACGCCGACGACACGCATCGCCCTGAGCGCGCAGCACCTTATCCCAAACGCGTGCTGGTGTTCAGCCCGCACCCCGACGATGCCGTGGTGTCGATGGGCGGTACACTGCGCCGACTGGTGCAGCAAGGCCATGATGTGCATGTGGCCTTTGAGACCAACGGTGACGTTGCTGTGGCCGATGAGGACCTCTTGCGCACGATGATGCTCAGCGAAAAGGTGTCGGCTCACTACAATATGTCGTCAATGGCACAGCAAGACCTGGCCGGACGCATTCGTCAAGAGGTGCTGGACAAGGCTCCCGGCGAGGCTGACTCCGACGATGTGCGATATGTCAAAGGGCAGATTTTCGCCTGCGAGGGCATCATGTCGTGTACCTACTTGGGGGTGAAACCTGAACAAATCTATGAGTTGAACCTGCCGTTCTTTACCAGCGAGGCATTCGGGCATGGACGGGTCACTGACCAGGATGTGGCCATTGCGCGCGAATTGATTGAACGCATCAAACCGCACCAGATTTTTGTCTCCGATGGACTGAACGACACCTATGGCACGCAAGTGCGCGCTGCCGATGCCGTGCTGATGGCCATAGAGCAACTCAAGCATGAGCCATGGACCGACTCGTGCTGGGTTTGGCTCTACCGCGGGCAGTGGGGACAGTGGGATGTCGACCAGGTGGAGATGGCGGTGCCCATGAGTCCCGAGGAGTTCCGCGTCAAGCGCGATGCCATCCTCAAGCACCAGTCGCAGATACATGACGCGCCCATCAGGGAAAACGATGATGACGACAAGCTCAGCTGGGAACGCTCGATTGAGCGTAACCGCGACATGGCCGACCTATACAGCCGTCTGGGACTGGCAAGTTACGAGGCCATCGAGGCCTTTGTCCAGTACCACCCCCTCAAGGACTGATTCAAGAATTAACCATAACTTCCCTAAAATTACGTAATATCAACCCCCAGGGCGGCGATAGCGTCGCCCTCTTTCTTTGTCAGTTCGGCGGTGTGCCATGCGCCGTTGACATATACGGTGCGCAGATGTCGCAGCAATCCTATAATGTCCGCAGGGGAGAACTTCTTGATCAGGTCAGTGTCGATGAGCCTTTGTCTGAGTTCGTAGTACCAGTGCAGTGCGACCATGTTGATGAACATCCATGCCTCTAGAGCCTGAGGGCTCTGCATTGACGAGGTGTCGGCCTCCAGCGCGTTCTTGAACACGTCGATGGCCTGCTCTATTTCGCCCCTTGACTTGTAGGCGTAATAGAGTTCCTTTGGGTCTTTCCCCGCCCCATTGAGCAGTGCGATGGTCCCGAACTGAAGGGCATGCTCCTGATATGACTCCATTGAGTAGTGGTCATTGTCGGGGTCGTCCGCCTTGTTCAGGTAGTCCGTCTCCTCCTCGACCCGCCGCCGTTCGTCCAAGTAGAGGCACACCTCATGCCCATAAGCCTGTTGCTTGCTGTACCACAGCACCCTGCCGTTGTAGGTGAAATGCCCCATTGCCCCCTTGTTGTCGCGCGAGGCGAACGGCGAGTAGTCCAGACCGCTGGTGTTCCGCTTCAGCGCCATGACGTATCCTGCCCCCTCGATGGAGTCGAGGAACTCGATGTTCGCCTCCGACTGGAACCCCTTGTCGACAATCATCGTGAGCGACTTGTGCGCATACTCCTGCGCACACAGCTTAAACGCCTTTATGTCCTTGATGTTACCCGGCAGCAGGCGGTAGTAGTTGGCCATGCCCGCGCCGATTGAGTAGCCGAACATGATGTTGATGGCCGTGCCGAACCCGCCCGACTTGACCTTGCTCATCTTGGGCAGGTCCATGCCCTGCGAGGCGGACAGGATGTCCGTGCCGTCGAATATGACATTGTCGCCGTCAAGGCCGAACTCATTGAGGAAAGCCAGTATCTGCGGACGCCGTCCACCCAGCTCGTGATAGAA
>JAFUVK010000036.1 GCA_017477555.1 Muribaculaceae bacterium | reverse complement strand
GGTTCATGACTGCGGTCTATGTCATCGTGGCACTGGTGTGTGCCTTGAGTTGGCGGTCGATGATTTTGAGCCTAGACGGCACAGTCACCGTGCGCGACCTGCTCTACATGGCCATCATGGCCCTGGTCACGATGTATGCCATCGTCAGTGCCGCCGCCACCGTCATCCACACCGAGTGATGGTGGCACCTTGCGGACGATTCTTTTTTCCGTCACTTATTCTGCGACCCGGCGCTGCCAGTAGCGCTTGGCTGCCGGGTCGGTGAGCGAGTTGAGGGCGCAGGCCATGCGGTGGGCATCGGGGCGATGCCGGGCTATGGCGGCGATAAAGTACTGATGAGCATGGCTTTCTGGATGCTCGTAGAGCCATTGCAGCATCGCTTGTGGGGCGATGTCGAACCGCCGTAGCAGAGCGGCAGTATACCGCTGCGACAACTTTGGCCGACTTGCCAGCAACCCGGCATTGTCGGTGGCAAAGTTGTCGTAGCTTTCTATGGCCTTGTCATCGCTGACTGGCGCCCAGGCGAGCATCTCAAGACTGCGCATCGCTTGATCATCATCGCTTGCCCCGACAGCCGGAGCATACTCCATATCATACACCCCGATACTGCCAGTGACGGAGTCGACGTTGTAGTAGTATCTGCAATAATGCCGCCACAGTTGCTGCAACGCTACCCCGGCCGTACGGCGTTCCATGGTCAGGTGATGCTCAATGCTAATCTCTCCCTCATCTTCCAGAGCCATGGCAGCCCATTCCACCCCCTGGTCGATGGTGTCGCCTTGCTGGTGAGCATACAGGTTGTTGACTCCGGCCCAGGTGCCGGCATTGAGCATATCGACAACAATGCCGTCGGTGTCGTAGGTGACCAGCACCACAGGCGAGACGTCGGCATAATATAGCTGATAGAGCAACAGGGTGATGTTATGGCTTATCGTGTCGATTCCCAGCAATAGAGCCGTGGTGTCACGGCCATTGACACCGCATAGCCGCCGCAGCCCCAGCAGTTCGGCCTCGTCGGCCGTGACCCAGTGGCTATGGCTTGTGGTATCGCGAAACTCCGGGAACATGATGAAATCGGGCATCATCAGGGTGTCGGGTGCGATGCCCATGTCGGTGAGAAACTGCAACGTGCGCCTGTATGGCTCAAGCTCGCCAGTGCACTGCGCCTGGCGGTCGGTTGTTCCAGGGCCACAGGCAGCTCCGGCGAGCAGTGTCACACACAATGCCCATTTCAATATTCGTGTCATTGCGGCCATTTACTGACGATAGACAGTATATAATTCTTGTCGCCGTCACTGAGCGAGTCAAGATGAGCCTCGATGCTGGGCTTATACCATGCCTCGCCCTTGGTGAAGTAGGGCAAGATGTGGTTGTCCTTGCCGCGATGGCTGGCCATCCACTGCAGGAAGCGCACGGGGTTGTTGTCAAACAGCGCATTCAGGTCGCTGTCGATGTAGCTCAGGTCAACGCTCTTGTAGAATTGCTCCCACTCGGGGATGGCCTTGTTCCACTGGTCGAGCACGCGCGGGTCGTTGACCGACTGCGTGGCGAAGGTGGCCAGGCGCATGTTCATATACACCACCTCGTTGATGGCGCTCTTGTTGCCACTGCGAGTATCCTCCTTCTGCTCCTTGAGCACAAAGTGGCAGTCGCGGTCGATGTCGTAGTCCTGATGCCACTTGACCGCCCACTGTGGCGCACTGCGCTCGTCGGTCGATGGGTCATAGACCATCTCCTGCAGCTGGTGCACGATGTTGAAGTGCCGTGGGCCGTTGAACTCGACCTCGGCGGTCAATTCACGCGCCAGGTTTCCCTCGAAGGTCTCGGGATTGACAGGCCACAACTCGTGGCAGCGGCTGAGCATCATGGCGTCGCAGGGCTTGCCTTGCGCATCGTAGGTGGCCATCGCCGCATCGCAGCCCGCCCCGTTGTGGATGGCGTAGAAGCATAGCGTGTGCTCGCCGTCAATGTCGCGAACGGCCAACAGATTGATTGAGCCCATCTCCTCGATAAAGTGCTCGCCCAGCGGCGCGGTCAGTCGAGCCATCTGTTCGGCGGTGAGCAGGGGACCCTCGGTGTTGGCGATGTCGTTGAGCCACTTGACCCCGGTCACCGGCTCGATGTCGATGCCCATGCTGGTCAGGAAGGCGAAGTCGTTGGTCTTCTGCACGCGGGCAGCCTGTTCGGGCGACTTACTGCCGCCCGTCGGGGTGGCGTTGCATGCGACGAGTATCACCGCCACAGCAGCCACTGTGATGAGTATACGTTTCATATTTTGCTTGCTATTAAATATGTTAATTGAGCAAATGCTATTCCGGTTGCCAACCGGCGGTGAGGTCCTTGACATACTTTTGCGCAGCCTTGTCGGTCATCTGGTTGATGGCTTCGTCTAACACTGACTTGTAAATGTAAGAGTGTGTGATGCCTTTCTGCAAATGCTCGACAATCAGATTGTTGCGGTCGCGGTTCTTGTAGAGCCACTGGAAAAATGCGTCAGGATTGCTGGCAAAAATTTCGCCGATAGCCGAGATGACGTTAAAGCCAGCACCGCCGGCATATTTTTCGACGCCAAGCGTCTGTTTCATTTTGCCGGCCAGGTCATTGAGCTTGTCGATGCGGGTGGCGTCGGACATGGGCAACCGCGCGAGGTCGTTGATTGCAGTCGATGACTCATACTCCTCGTTGGGCGTTCCTTCACGCTTGACTTCTTTGCGGCTATCCAATGCGATATGCCCACTGCCGTCAACGCTGTAGGTCTCCAGTGTCTGCACTAGCCAGTACACCTTGGTTGCTTGGCGCTCTCCGTTGTCATCATTGGGGTCGCGCTGCCAGTCAGCCTCCTTGACTGTCTTGTCGAGGGTGAACACCCCAGGCGCGGTGAACTTGAGATTAATATCGGTCATCTGCGCTCGGCCTTGGGTGTAGGCTTCGTTCTGCTCGATGTCGCTGAACTCGCCCATGTTGCCCAGTTGCATGAAGTCGGTGATGTTACCGCCCTTGTCATAGATGGCCATCATCTGCAGGCTTGCGTCATCGCCGGTCTCCCAGCCATAGAGCAGCATGGTGTAGCCATCAGGCAGCGCCTTGGCAGCAGTGATGTAGTATCTGCCGTCATAGATATCTCCGTCAAAGAGAAACTGTGCCATGGGCAGGAGTTTGAGTGCCTGGTCTTTGTTCAGGTCGATCATGTCAACAGTAAACTCCCACACGTCATTGATGATGTTGAGGTTGCTCACATCGAGTCCCATTGCGGTGAGGAAGCCCAGGTCAGGTTTTTCGGGTGCTGCGGCAGCCGGTGCCGCCTGCTCGGTTGCATTAGTGCTTGCGCCATTGGCATTGCATGCTACGAGCGGCATCGTGGCGATAGCGGCCATCAGGATAAGATTTTTCAGTTTCATTTGTGTTGAGTTTTTAGTATTGTGAATAATGGCCGCAACGTGGCCGCGGCATAGTCGACCGTCGAGTGACTGTTTGATGCCATTAGCCTACAGCATCGCTGGGTCCCCACTGCGCGGTGAGGTCGTTGAGATACTGCTGGGCATCGGGGTCGCGCATCTGCTCGATGGCCTTGACCAGAGTGAACTTGTTGCGCCAGCCGTTGGCAAAGATTTGCTCAAAGTGCTCGACCAGCAGGGTCTTCTTGCCGCGGTAGTTGTAGATCCATTGCAGCAGGGTCTGCGGGTTGCTGTCGAAGTACTCGGCCAGCACCATCTGGATGTGGTAGCTGGGGTCGGCGTCATAGTCACCACGTCCCAACTGCTCATACAGTTCGTTGGCCTTGTCGTTGAGGCGTTCGATGCGGTTGGGGTCGCTGGCGGGCAGTTGCCCCAGCCGAGCAATGCCGCTCCACCGCTCCACATCGGGGTCAACCTCGCCCTGACGCTTGACCTCCTTCTCATCGACGAGCGTGATGCGTCCCTGGTCGTCGACCTCATAGCTGTCGAGCGTCTGCACCAGCCAGTGCACTTTGGTGAAATTGCTTGGCAACGCCTCGTTGCCTGGGGCGCGTTTCCAGTCGGCTACCTTGACGGTCTTGTCAATGCTGAACTCGGCCGGAGAGTTGAATTTAAAGGTGGTGTGAGTAACTTGTGCTGTGCCCTGGGTCATCTCGTCGTTGCACTGTTGGGTGCTGAACTCGCGGATGTCGCCCAACTGCATGAAGTCGGTGAGATTGCCTTCGCGGTCATAGATTCCCATCAACTCGGCTCCCGAGTCGCCATACTCCACGGCATAGATTAGCATGGTGTGCCCTTCGGGCATTGCCTTGGCCGCCTCGAGGTAATAACCACCCTCGATTTCCACGTCATTCATGCTTCTGACCATGGGCAGCAGAGTGAATACCTGCTCGTCAGTGAGTGCAGTAGGCTCCCACTCTTGGTCGCTGTCATACTTGTCGCCGATAGTTTGCAGTCGGCTCACATCCACCCCCAGCTTCTTGAGGAAGCCCAAGTCGGGTTTGTTGGTCACAGAAGCAACGGGTGCCGACTGCTCAGTCGTGTTGGCATTCGTGCCATTGGCATTGCATGCTCCAAGCGGCATTGTGGTTATAGCCGCAATCAAGATAAGATGTTTCAATTTCATATTAGTAGTTTTAGTAAATTAGTAGACAAGCCTTTCGGCGACAAAATTACTAAAAGTTTTTTGATTTTTTGCATGATTGTAATCAAAAATCCGCCACAATTGCTTAACTTTGCACCTGAAATCATTAAATGCATGAGCAATCTATCAAACCATACAGGTAACATCAACATTCAGCGGCCCGAGTTGTGGACCCTGCAGCTGGCATTCCACCCCAGGGTGTTGCGGTATATGCTGTTTGACCGCCAGGTCGACAACTCGCTCATAGCCGGCGAGATTTCGCTCGACAACGGCACCGACAGTTATCTTAAGACGCTGGAGAATGCCGTCTACGACAACTCGGTGCTGCTCGATGACTATGGCCAGGTGCAACTGCTGGTCGACACCAGCCACTTTGTGCTGCTTCCACCCGAGGTGACCGACGACGGCGAAGCCGACGAGCTGCTGCGCGCCCAATTTCCGGAATTGGAGGGCGACACGGCGCTGTGCACTTTGCCCCGATGTGGCGTGAAGCTGGCGTTTGAGCTGCCTGACGGCCTGTTGGGGTTTCTGCGCCGAACGTTCAACATGGCTCCCATTGCGCACCACTTGATGCCCCTGTGTGAGTATTACGCCCGCTTCTGCCAGCGCAGCGGTGTGCGCCGCATGTTCCTGAACTTCCACGACGAGCGTATGGACCTCGTGGTGTTTGACCGCGACCACCTGCAACTGGCCAACACCTTTGAACCCCGCAATGCCAGCGATGCCGCATTCATGGCCCTGCACGCCTGGCAAAGCCTGGGCATGGATGTGCGCGGCGACGAGTTGCAGTTCAGCGGCGACAAGGCCATGCGCGACCCTGTGGCACAAGAGCTGCGCCGCTACATCAGCTATGTGATGCCCGCCATCTTCCCCGCCGCGGCCATGCGGCTGAGCCACGACGCCATGCGTGCCCCGTTTAACCTCATCACCCTAGCCCTATGCGAATAATCCGTGGACAGTATGGGCGACGCCGCTTCGACGTGCCCACCAACATCACCGCTCGCCCCACCACCGACATGGCGCGCGAAAACATCTTCAATGTACTTGAGAACCTCGTCGACTTTGAGGGGCTGACCGCACTGGATCTGTTTGCCGGCACTGGTGCCGTGACCTTCGAATTTGCCTCTCGTGGCTGCTCGCAGGTGGTGTGCGTTGAGAAGGCCAAGACGCAGTACGACTTTATCCGCCGCGTCAAGGACCAGCTCAATGCCCAGATGATTACGCCCGTGCGCGGCGACGTGTTCCGCTTCATTGCCTCGTGTCGCCAGCAGTTTGACGTCATCTTTGCCGACCCTCCCTACGACCTGCCCGAACTGCCGCAAGTGCCTGAGCTGATTATGAATTCGTCGCTGGTCAAGCCCGGCACGATTGTCATTGTCGAGCACTCGCGTGCCAACGACTTCTCGACGCTGCCCAACTTTGTGCAACACCGTGCTTATGGCAAGGTGAATTTCTCGATTTTCTCAATGCATAATGCATAATGCAGCACACCAGCGCAACGGTCAACCAGCACGCAGTGCGATTTGAACTATAAATTATAAACTTTTAACTTTAAACTGAATAATGGGATTCCTTGACAACCTGATGGGTGGCGGTGCTCCCGCCGGTGGCAATAACGCCTACACGGTGCCCATCCCGTTCATTCCGCAAAACCTGCAGCAATTGCAGCAGATGCCGTTTGCGGCACTAACCAACGAGTTTGAAGTGGCCGCACTGACCGTGGCCGTACTGTGCAATTACTGCCCGAACCCCCAGGCCACCATCGAGATGCTCAACTACCTGCGCGGTCCACGCCCCTTGTCGCCCATGGAGGTGCAATTTTTGCGCGACCGCCTGGCCGGCAAGCCCTGGAAGATGGTGTCGTATCTCAACGGCACATCGCCGCAGAACAACTACGTGCCTGTGCAGCCGCTGTCCATCACAGTGATGACCACGCCCTACAGTTACCAGAACCAGGACATGGCCACGTTGTTTATCCCCTCGAGCGGTGCCGACAGTCCACGCCAGCTCGACCTTCGCCGCAAGCCCAGCACGGGCCAGTGGTTTGTGTGGGGCACCGACGGGCTGATGCCCGATGTGCGCATTCCTCAGAACCAAGATCCCTGGGCATAAAGGTGATATTTTGAAAATTTGTAAAAAATTTCGGTTTGTTGCTCACTATCCGTAAAAAATCATAAAACAAACTTAATCATTTGCAAATTTTCGAGCAAATTGCTTGACAATTGCAAGGAGACCGCTATATTTGCAAGCGAAATCTAACAATTTGCTATGCACAAGCGGTTGAACATATTCTTGCTGATGGCCACAGTGGCCACAGTGGCCATGTGGGCGCAGGTGCGTCATGTGACCACAGTCAACCCGATGTCGCCCAACCACACTTCGTACGACGCCATTGAGGTCTACGAGTTTGACTACGTCGACGTGCAGCCCCAGTTCCCTGGCGGCGAGCATGGGTTGATTAACTTTATCAACAAGACGCGTGAGTACCCCTACCACGCCTACAAGAACCGCATCCAAGGCCGTGTGCTGTGCAGCTTTATCATCGGCACCGACGGAAAGGTTTCGAATATCCGCATCATCCGTGGCTCGGCCGACGAGTCGCTCAACCGCGAGGCGATGCGCGTCATCAGCGAGATGCCACGCTGGAAGGCTGGCAAGGTGGGGGGGCAGACCGTGGCCGTGCGCTGCGTGTTACCCATCGCTTTCCGCTTGTAGCCACTACTCATAGCCAAAAAACAAAAAGCAAGTCGCATAACATACGATTTGCCTTTTTTTTTCGTTAAACAAAACAAACCATCATAAGTAAATTCGCGTGAATTATCGCAGACTACATATCATCGGGTTGTTGGTGCTGACCATGGCTATGCTGTGCCATGCGCAAGACGGTACCAACGCCTACAATTTCTTGAGCATTCCTGTGTCGAGCCACATCTATGCCGTGGGCGGACACAACATCACCATCATCGACGATGACATCAACCTGGTGGAGCAGAACCCGGCACTGATGGGGGGCGAAATCGACAAGCAAGTGGGCCTGAACTATATGCGCTACTTGGGCGGCAGCAACTTCATGGGCGCACGTTACGGACAAGGCATCAGCAAGCACGGCGCGCTGGCAGTGGGACTACAATACTACAGCTACGGCTCGATGGAGGGCTACGACATCACAGGCACCGCCATGGGCCAGTTCAGCGCGAGCGACCTCAACTTCAATGTCACCTACAGCCACGACATCAACGACTATCTGCGCGGTGGCATCACCGTCAAGCTGCTGCACTCAAAGTATGAGCAATATAGTGCCACAGCTATCGCCGCCGACTTGGGTGTAAACTACTACAACCCCGACCATGAGGTATCGGCCTCGATCGTAGCAAAGCATCTGGGCGGACAGGTCAAGCAATTCAACGACAAGAAGGATCCACTGCCGTGGGACATACAGCTAGGTGTGAGCAAGACCTTCACCGGCCTGCCGTTGCGCCTATCGCTTACAGCCTACGGGCTGACCAAGTGGAAGTCTCCTTACCTGACACCATCGGACAACAACAACACCCGAAGCACGCTGGTCGAGAAGGAGTCGTTTGCCAGCAATCTGCTGCGCCACCTGGTGTTTGGTGTCGAGGTCTTGCCCAAGGACAACCTCTACCTGGCCATAGGCTACAACTATCGCACCCGCACCGACATGTCGACCTACAACCGCAACTTTCTGTCGGGCTTCTCGGTGGGAGCCGGACTGCGCGTCAAGTCGTTCGGCCTGGGAGTGGCTCTGGCACAACCTCACACCGGTGCCACCACATTGATGTTCAACCTCACCACCACACTGGGCGAGCTGCTGCGCTGACATCGCGTCTTTACAAGCAATTCACACAACAACTTCCCTCCTAAGCAAGGACTAATCCAGGCTAGAAGTGGCGGAAAAAGAACCGTGCCTACTACGCCAAGTGTTAAAAGTGGCGGAAAAAGAACCGTCCCCACTGCGCCAAGTGTTAAAAGTGGCGGAAAAAGAACCGTCCCCATTGCGCCAAGTGTTAAAAGTGGCGGAAGTAGAACCATCCCTCAACTGCGCTACCGGGCGGCTTCTGCAGGAGAAAGCCGGAAAAATGGTGGCTCATGAGTGAAAAAAGTGTTATCTTTGCAGTCGTTATGGGCAAAATAGTAATAGCCGGCCTAGGGCCGGGCAGTGCTACCGACATGACCCCGGCGGTGATTGATGCCGTGCGCCAGGCCGATGTGGTAGTGGGATATAAGTATTATTTTCAGTTCATTGCACCCTATTTGCAACCAGGGTGCGAGTGCGTTGATACCGGCATGCGACGCGAGCGCGACCGTGCCGAACAAGCGTTTTCGCTGGCCGAGCGCGGCAAGAATGTCGTGGTCATCTCGTCGGGCGACGCTGGCATCTATGGCATGACCCCGCTGGTCTATGAGATGCGCCGCGAGCGAGGCAGCGATGTCGAGATCGAGTCGCTACCAGGCATCTCGGCATTTCAGAAGGCCGCCTCGCTGCTGGGTGCCCCCATCGGGCACGATGTGTGCCTGATTTCGCTGAGCGACCTGATGACGCCGTGGGATGTGATTGAGCGCCGCATCCTTGCCGCCGCCAGGGGCGACTTTGTCACCGCCATCTACAACCCCAAGTCTCAAGGACGATACTGGCAACTCTACAGACTGCAGGAACTGTTTCTGCAAGAACGGTCGAGCACCACGCCGGTGGGCTATGTCCACCAGGCCGGTCGCGACGACCAGACGGTGACAGTGACCACACTGGCCGACTTCGACCCCGAGGATGTGGACATGTTCACGGTCATCATCATCGGCAACAGCCAGTCGTATGTGGACCACGGCAAAATGATCACCCCGCGTGGCTACTACCGCGAGCAGCACGACAGCGACACCAAGCCTGGCCAGCAGATCATGATGGAGTCGTTTCGCACCATCGAGCGCGAGCTGCGCCATCGCGACATACCGCTGGACCACAAGTGGGCACTGCTACACGCCATACACACCACCGCCGACTTCGACATGGAGAACATCCTGCACACCGACCCGGGAGCGGTTGCGGCACTTTATAACAAGGTGGCTAGCGGCCGGCTGACCACCATTGTGACCGATGTGACCATGGTGGTGAGTGGCATCCGCAAGGGTGCCTTGTCCAGGCTGGGCATCGAGGCCAAGTGTTACCTCAACGACCCACGTGTGGCCGAGATGGCATCGACGTTGGGCATCACGCGCACCCAGGCAGGCATCCGACTGGCTGTAGACGAGCACCCCGACGCGCTGTTTGCCTTCGGCAACGCCCCGACGGCACTGATGGAGCTGTGCGACCTCATCAGGCACGGCAAGGCCCACCCTGCCGGCATCATCGCCGCACCGGTGGGATTTGTGCATGTACGCGAATCAAAGCATATGGTCAAGCCCTTCAAAGACATTGCCAAAATCATTGTCGAGGGGCGTAAGGGTGGCAGCAACCTTGCCGCCACCTTGTGCAATGCCATCCTGTGCTATGACGATGCCGCCAGTCTGCGCCCAGGTCGTGACCTCTAACAAGGAACTTTCCCCGGAGCATTCGAACATTCGAGCATTCGAGAATTTAACAAAAAAGAATTAGAGCAAATGAAATACTTTGTGATAGGCATCGCCGATGCGCCACATCCGTTCCTGCCGTCCGAGGTGCTGCAGGTCATCGCCCGGGGTCGAGTGTTCTCGGGCGGCAAGCGGCATCACGAGCTGGTAGGCTCGCTCCTGCCCGAAGGCGCACAGTGGATTGACATCACTGTGCCACTCGATGCGGTGTTTGCACAGTATCGCCAGCACGACGAGGTAGTGGTCTTTGCCAGCGGCGATCCGCTGTTCTACGGGTTTGCCAACACCATCGTCACTCGGCAGCCCGATGCCCAGGTTGTGCTCTACCCGTGGTTCAACTCGTTGCAGACACTGGCCCACCGGCTGGTGCTCCCGTATCACGATATGCGCATTGTCTCGCTTACCGGCCGGCCGTGGCCCGAGCTGGACCGTGCGCTCATCGAGCGCGCCACAAAAATCGGTGTGCTCACCGACCGCATCCACACCCCTGCAGCCATCGCTCGGCGCATGCTCGACTACGGCTACAGCGACTACACCATGCATGTGGGCGAGCATCTGGGCAACATCGAGTGCGAGCGCGTGAGCACACTGTCGCTGCCCGAAGCCGCCGAAAGCAAGTTTGATTACCCCAACTGCCTGATTGTCACAGGCCACGATTCGCGTCCTCGCCACTTTGGCATCCCCGAGCGCGAGTTCGCCCTGCTCGACGGGCGCGAGAAGATGATCACCAAGGCACCCATCCGGCTGCTCAGCCTGCAAGCGTTGCGGCTGCAGTGCCGCCACGTGCTGTGGGACATCGGCTTCTGCACAGGCAGCGTGTCGATTGAGGCTCGGCTCCAATTTCCTCATGTGCAAGTGATAGCCTTTGAGATTCGTCGCGAGTGCGAGGCACTGATGGCCATGAACAGCCGCCGCCACGGCACACCGGGCATCGATGTACACATGGGCGACTTCCTGCAGTGCGACTTGAGCGCCCTACCCCGCCCCGATGCCGTGTTTATAGGCGGTCATGGCGGCAAACTGAAAGAAATCATGGCGCGTGTGCTCACCGTGCTGTCCCACGACGGTTGCATGGTGATGAACAGTGTCACCGCCCCGCGAGTGACCACCGACAGCCATCAACTATGGAACGATGCCTGCGCCGAACTGGGACTGACCCAAGAGCAGCCGCTGCGCATCGTCGTTAACGACAACCATCCCATCGAAATACTGACATGTCGAAGATAGCCATTATCCCCATCAGCGAAGCGGGCCGCCAATTGGCCCAAGATATGCAACCCGTGTACCATGCCACCATGCTCGACCGCCATGAGGTGGCCGGACACTGGCACGACTACGACGCATTCATCTTTATCGGTGCTCTGGGCATCTGCGTGCGCACCATCGCCCCCTGCGTCGAAGACAAGCACACCGACCCGGCTGTGGTGTGCCTCGACAGCCAGGGCAAGCATGCGATTTCGGTGCTGTCGGGCCATGTGGGCGGAGCCAACGAGCTGACCCAGGAGATTGCATTCCTGTATGACTGTAATCCGGTCATCACCACCCAGAGCGACAACACCGGTCTGTGGCCACTGGACCTGTTGGCCATGCAATACGACTGGACTCTGCTCGAGGGCAGCGACTCGCCCCACCTCAACGAGTGCATCGCCACATTTGTCAACGGCGGACGCACCGCCCTGCTGCTCGACATCCGCGACGAGGGCACCGAATATATGGAGAGGACTATGCCCGACAACGTGACGCTCATCGACGATGTGACACAGGCCCATCCCTACAAATATGACTTGCTGATTGTGGTCTCGCCCTTTGAGCGCGAGGCACCCATGGACATCGCCACGCTACACTATGTGCCCAATCATGTGCTGAGTGTGGGCTTCGGGCTGGCGCGCGACCCCAAGGGCTACGAGCAGATTTACGAGCAGATGCGCCAGGCCATCAGCGAGCATGGCATCATCCCCATTGCCGCCAACTTCTGTAGCATCGACATCAAGGCCGATGAGACTTTTGTCTACTATATGCAGCACATTGAGCATGAGACCACCCGGTTTTTCACCGCCCAGGAGCTGGAACAGGTCGAGGTGCCCAACCCCAGCGACACAGTGGCTCGCCACGTGGGCACTGCAAGCGTGTGCGAGGCTAGTGCCATCTTGGGTGCCAATCATGGCGAATTGATTATGCCCAAGGTCAAGGGCAAGGACTGGACCGTGGCTGTGGCCATCGACCGTAAGTATCTGCGGCACGGGCACATCGAGATAGTGGGTGCCGGACCTGGCGACCCCGACCTGGTGTCGGTCAGAGGACGACAGATGCTGGAACGTGCCGACCTGATTCTGTATGCCGGCTCGCTGGTACCTCGCGAGCTGACGCAGTGCCACAAGGCCGGTGCCGTGGTGCGCAGCTCGGCCAACATGACCCTAGAGGAACAATGCGCGCTGATGAAGGAGCATTACGACCACGGGCACTACATTGTGCGGCTTCACACGGGCGACCCTTGCATCTTCGGGGCCATTCAGGAACAGATGGCCTACTTCGACCGCGAGGGCATGGACTACCACATCACGCCGGGCATATCGTCGTTCCTGGCTGCAGCCGCCGAGCTGCGAAGCCAGTTCACCATCCCCGAGCGCACCCAGACCATCATCCTCACACGCGGCGAGGGACGCACCCCCATGCCCGAGAAGGAACAGCTGCACCTGCTGGCTCGCAGCCAGAGCACGATGTGCATCTTCCTGAGCGCTGCCATTGTCGATGACGTGCAGCGCGAGCTGCTGCAAGAGTATCCCGAGGACACCCCTGTGGCGGCCTGCTATCACCTGACGTGGCCCGACCAGAAGATTTACCGCGGCGTGCTGCGCGACCTGGCGAAAATCGTGCACGACAACAACCTCACACTCACCACCATGCTGGTGGTAGGCGAGGCCATCGACAACCGGCAAGGCCTGTCGGAACTTTACAACAAACATTTCAGCCACCTCTTCCGCCAAGGCGACCGATGATTCTAGTATTTGGCGGAACAACCGAGGGACGCATGGCTGCCCAGGTACTGGACGAGGCCGGCAGTCGTTACCTATACTCGACGCATGGCCACGGCCAAGACGTGGAGCTGGTGCACGGCACCCGGCTGGCCGGTGCGCTTCAGCCCCTCGACATGGAGGCCGTGTGCCGTGAGCATGACATCCGCCTGTTGGTAGATGCCTCACATCCTTTTGCCCAGCAACTGCATCACAACGTGCTACAGCTGGCTCGGCAGCTGCAGCTGCCGGTCATCCGCTACGACCGCATCTACGCCGAGCGCGACCCGCGGCTGGTGTGGTGCCACGACTATGCCCACGCCGTGACCCAACTGGAGAGCCACGGCATCACCCGTCTGCTTGCGCTGACTGGGGTGAACACCATTGCTGCGCTACGCGACTTCTGGCAGCGACACGAGTGCTGGTTCAGAATCTTGCAACGGCCCGAGTCGCGGCTCAAGGCACTGAAAGCGGGCTTCCCTGCCGAACACCTGGTCTACTACGAGCAACACGACACCGCCGAGCTGCTCACACGGCTGCAGCCACAAGCCATCATCACCAAGGAGAGTGGCTCCAGCGGCGGATTTGCCGAAAAAGTGGCAGCCGCACAGTCAGCCGGCGTGCAGGTGTTTGTTGTCGAACGCCCCAACTATCCCACTGGCGATGCCCATGTCGAACATGTGGACGGCCCACATGGACTGCGCCGCATGGTCGAGCGCCTGCTGCCTGAGTTCTACCCATTGCACAGCGGCCTGACCACCGGCACATGTGCCACCGCAGCGGCCATCGCCGCCACTCGCCGGCTGACCACGGGCGAGACACCTGCCACAGTGCCTGTAGTCCTGCCCGATGGCGAGACCATCTGGGTAGCAGTAACCTATGGTGAGGGCTACGCCTCTGTAATCAAAGACGCCGGCGACGACCCTGATGTGACCGATGGGCTGGAAATCCGCGCACGAGTTGAATGGAGCGACGAGTTAGAGATTTGCGGTGGTGAGGGCGTGGGACGCTTCACTCTGCCCGGATTTGACTACCCGCCCGGCGAGCCCGCCATCAACCGCACACCGCGCGCAATGATACGCACCAACATCGCCCAGCCGGTACGCATCACCATCAGTGTGCCGCAAGGGCGCGACACAGCGCGCCGTACCTTCAATCCCCGGCTAGGCATCGAGGGCGGCATCAGCATCATCGGCGAGTCGGGCATCGTCAAGCCTTACAGCGAGGAGGCCTTCGTCCAGAGCATCGGCAAGTGCATGCAGGTGGCCCAGGCCTCGGGAGCCCACCGTGTGGTCATCAACAGTGGTGCCAAGAGCGAGCAGTATCTCAAGGCCCTCTATCCCGACCTCCCCCAGCAGGCCTTTGTGCAGTATGGCAACTATGTGGGCCAGACGCTGCAATTTGCCAACCGATTGGGCATAGGCCGCGTCACCCTGGGGGTGATGCTCGGCAAGGCTGTGAAGCTGGCGGCGGGCAACCTCGACACACATAGCCGAGTGGCCACGATGGACCGCGACTTTGTCAGTCGGTTGCTGGCCGAGGCCGGCTGTACGGTCGACCTGACCGGCATCACCCTGGCGCGCGAGTTGTGGGACAAGATTCCCGCACATCGCATTGCCGCATTTGCCCGCGTGGTCATCGACCACTGCCAGGAGCACTGCGCCCCACTGCTGCCCCATAGCACCCTCACCATTGTGCTGCTCGACAATGACGGCCACGTCTACCCCGGCACCGAGGCTTGAACTTCCGCAACGTACACACCGAAGCCTAATAGCGACACTTTTTGCACAATATTTTTGGAAAAGTGCGAAATTTGCCCGAACTTTGCAAAAAAATTGCACCTATGGTGGATAACCGCGATTATCCACCCCTGTTTTGATGACCGGAACATAACTTGCAACGACCTATGAGCCAAGACGCATATAACAATTTCAAGGAGAAGCACCCGTTTATCCTTAACTCCATCCTGATGGTGCTGGCAGCCATTGCGCTGTTCTACATCGGGTTGCTGTTCATTGATGTATTCACCTCGCACGGCCAGGAGCGGACCGTGCCCGACGTACGTACCATGACTCTGGACCAAGCAGTGACTGCCCTGGAGAATGCCGGATTTGAGTGGGACATCAGCGACAGCACCACATTCAACGAGCAGATGCCCCCCGGTGTGGTCGTGGACCAAGACCCCAAGGCCGGTGCCACGGTCAAGGCCATCCGCGTGATTTACCTCAAGGTCAACGCGTTACACCCGCGCGGTGTGCAATTGCCTCGACTGCAGGAGACCTCCATCCGTCAGGCTCTGGCCAAGTTGCGCTCCATGGGCTTCAAGAGCATCGAGGTCGACAGTGTGGCCTCGCCCTACGGCGGCCTCATCCTGCAAGTGCAGGTCAACGGGCACTCGGTGGCTCCAGGCACCAGTGTGGGCATCAACTCGCACATCAAGCTCACTGTGGGCGACGGGTCGATTGACAACCTGAACCCCGACTCGATTCTCGACTCTCACACCATCGACTCAATCGAGCAGCATAATTACGAGCAAGAAGTTGAAAACTACAAGGCCAGCCAAGATGAGCGAAAGTCTGCTTGACATGAGCCTGTTTGATGGCGACCAGATCGACAAGAAGGACATCTTGCTCGATTTCAGCGACCCCGACTTCACTGAAAACGGTCGCGACTACTGGGAGCACTACCGCTACGAGGTGGAGCGCGGACAGGTGTTGCTGCGCATCGACAAGTACTTGGTGGAGCGCATCAAGGGCACTTCGCGCAACCGCATCCAAGCCGCCGCCGAGGCGCAGTGCATACGCGTCAACGGCAGGCCGGTGAAGAGCAACTACCGCGTGCATCCGGGCGACCTGATCAGTGTGGTGATGGACCGCCCGCGATATGAGAACGAAATCATCGCACAGGACATCGCGCTCGATATCGTCTATGAGGACGACGACGTGATGGTGGTCAATAAGCCAGCGGGCATGTGTGTGCATCCCGGACACGGCAACTACGACGGCACACTGGTCAATGCGCTGGCATGGTACTTCAAGGACAATCCCGACTACGACGTTACCGACCCGCGCATGGGGCTGGTACACCGCATCGACAAGGACACCAGCGGACTGCTTGTGGTGGCTAAGACCCCTAGGGCCAAGACCTCGCTGGGCAGGCAGTTTTTCGACAAGACCACCAAACGGCAATACATCGCCGTGGTGTGGGGAGAGATGAAAGACGCTCAAGGCACCGTGACGGGCAACATCGGGCGTAGTCTGCGCGACCGCCTGCAAATGGCCGTGTTTCCCGACGGCGACATGGGCAAGCATGCCGTGACCCACTACACCACGCTAGAGAACCTGGCTCATGTAGCCGTGGTGCGATGCCAACTCGAAACCGGCCGTACGCACCAAATCAGGGTACACATGAAGCACATCGGCCACCCGCTGTTCAACGATGAGCGCTACGGTGGCGACCAAGTGCTACGCGGCTACAAGACAGCCAACTACGCCGCTTTTA
The DNA here is from genome assembly GCA_017477555.1 of Muribaculaceae bacterium. GTDB lineage: Bacteria > Bacteroidota > Bacteroidia > Bacteroidales > Muribaculaceae > Sodaliphilus. The sequence goes on along the minus strand of JAFUVK010000036.1, from coordinate 24,839 downwards.
TCCAAAACTGTTTCAAGACCTGCCCGAGCCAGGCCCTGCATGCCAAGACGCTGGGCTTTGTGCATCCCGTCACCGGGCAGCAGATGGACTTCGACAGCCCGCTGCCCGCCGACATGACCGAACTTATCGACAAGTGGCGCACCTACGCCGCAGCGCTGCGCCAATCCTAACCGCCACCCCTCCCAAACATCTAGGCCCTCTAGAAAAATTAAAAACAATGAAAAAGATACTGACCCTGACCATGGTGATGCTCGTGGCATGCTCGATGCACGAGCACAGCCAGCAGCAAGTGCAGGCCGCAAGTGTGCAGCACATGCGGTTTCACTGCGATAAAGACACCACACGCATCAACCAACTGCTGCAAATGGGAATGGACTACAGATTGAAGGATGCCAACGGACTAGTGGCATTCTATGCCGAGCAACTGATGGGCACACCCTATGTGGCTCACACGCTCGAGGGCGATGACGAGCGACTGACCATCAACATCGACGAGCTGGACTGCACCACATTTATCGAGACACTGTATGCCCTGACACGCACCACGCTCGCCAATCGATACTCATGGCGCGACTACGCGGCCAACCTTGAGGACGTGCGCTACCGCAACGGCAAGATGACCGACTACGCGTCGCGACTGCACTACATCAGCGACTGGATTGTCAACAACCATGCCCGTGGCAACCTGGTGGAGGTCACGCCCGACCTGCCCCATGCCAGCTACATGGTCAAGACCATCGACTTCATGTCGCAAAACAAGGACAGCTACCGTAGCCTGAAGGGCGACAGTGCCATGGTCCGAAAAATCAAAGACATCGAGATGGGATACCGCAACCACCGCATGCCCTACCTCAAAAAGTCATGGCTGGGCGACAAGGCGGTGAAGGCGGCACTGCGCGACGGCGACTTTGTGGGACTGGTGACCAAAATCGAAGGACTCGACATCTCGCACCTGGGCATCATCCACAAGGACGAGCTCGGCGAGATTTATCTGCTGGACGCGTCGATGAGCGGCGGCAAGGTGATGCTCGAGCGCAAGAACCTGCGCGACCATCTGAGCGGCAGCAAGAGCACCTGCCTGGGCATACGCGTGTTCCGCATCATGCCGTGATATCTAGCCTGGATTATTCATAGCCCTTACTACTGCAAATCACAAAGGCCTGCACCTGAGCGCAATGCTCGCTCCTTCTCCTTGAATGTAGGATTTACTACATCCTGCGTCGGCGTCGCTGCGCTCACGCTGATGCACAGCCCCTTGATATTTTCGCTACGCAGGGCCATGAATAATCCAGGCTAGAGCGAATAGCGATGGCGGCGCAGCAGCACCATGACGATGACCGGAGCACCCACCAGGGCAGTGACACTGTTCACCGGTAGTGCCCCCTCGAAGCCCGGCGCACGCGCGATGAAGTTGCACAGCAGCGCCAAGGCGGCTCCGCACAACGCCGTGGCGGGCATCAGGGTCAAGTGGTCGCTGGTGCGATACAGCCCCCGTGCCAGATGCGGCACGGCCAGGCCAATAAACATGATGGGTCCGCAATAGGCGGTGACAATGGCCACCAACACACCCGAACTGATGATGATGAGCATGCGCGTCCTGCGCACATTCAGTCCCATGCTTGCGGCATAGCGGTCGCCCAGCAGCATGGCATTAAGTGGTTTGACCAGCAAGAAGCTAAGCGGCAACAGCACACACATCAGCGTCACGAAGAGCATCACCTCATCGCCCGAGACACGGGCAAACGACCCCAATCCCCACACGACAAAAGCCTTGACATCCTCCTCGGGGCTCAGAAACTTGAGCACCCCGATGATGGCAGTGGCCAGATAGCCTATCATCACACCGATGATGAGCAGGGTGACATTGCCCTGCACCTTGTTTGACACCCACAGGATGAGCAACATCACCGCCAGCGCACCCACAATGGCGGCAATCGATATGGCGGCATCGCCCAGATAGCCCAGGCGGCTCAACGCCACGCCTCCCAGCTGGCCCGACAGCAGCACGACAAACGCCACTCCCAGGCTCGCCCCGTTGCTGATACCTAGAATGGACGGCCCTGCCAGCGGGTTGCGGAAGATGGTCTGCATCATCAGTCCACTCACCGCCAGCCCCGCGCCGGCCACAATGGCGGTCAGGGCCTGCGGAAGACGCGAGCTGAGCACGATGTTGGTCCAAATCTCCGACTCACAGCCCATGCCCAGCAAGATGCGGCAGATGTCGATGACGGGAATCCGCACCGACCCGATAAACAGGTTGACAATCAGCAACGCACCGATGCCCACCAGCAAGGCTAACGTCAGAGGCAAGGAACGTCTCATCGCAGCAGACGGTAGAAGGTGGGCTGGTAGTCGCTCTCAACCAGCTCGGGGTGGAATATGGCCACAAAATCCTTGAGCAGGACATCGGGCATGACGGGCGAAATCTCGTAGTAGGGCGTCTTCTTCATGTTGCAGTAGATGACCTTGTGCTCCTTGAACGCCTTGAGCATGGCGTTGCGCGGCTCGCTGGCCTGGAGGGCCTCGTAGCTGAACTCGCCGGGATAGCTGTTGAGGATGCGCCAGTAGTCGGCGTTGGCCGAGAGGGCATACATCTTCTCAAACTCCAGATCCTCGCCCGAGGTCTCGTCGTCGTTGATCACATAGTCGGCCCCGGCATCACGGAAAATTTGCGCCAGATAGTTTTTGCCGCCCACCGCGTGCCAGTTGCCATAGTGCATCTCGCCGCTGGTGACCGTAGGCCGTGTGCCCACATTGGCCACCCGTGCCTTGAGGTCGTTGTAGCGCTGTTCGATGCGGGCAAACACCTCTTCAGCCTCGTGCTCCTTGCCGATAAACATGCCGACAAACTTGATCCACTCGGCCTGCCCCAGCGGGTCAAGCTCCTTGTAGCCCAGATGCGGAACCAGGGTGATGCCAGTCTCCTTGATGGCATCGTAGCCTCCACGCTTCGAGGGCGAGATGAAGATGACGTCGGGGTTGGCGGCAAGCACCAGTTCGGTGTCGAACTCTCCCTCCATGCCTATCTTGACGATGCGTCCGTCGCCCACGCGCGCCAGGATGTCTTCGTTATAGAGGTTTTTGGTGCCGGTGATGCCCTTGACCACGTCGTGGGCATCGAGGACGGTGAAGTTGCTCAACTGCAAGGCCGTCATGCAGATGGTGCGCTCAATGGGCACCTTGACCTTGACATAGCCCTGAGGCACGGCGGCATCATCATCGTGTACCAGCGCAAAGTGGTCGCTCTTGCCCACATCCACCAGTCTGACCTCGGCTGAGTCGCGCACCGTGAATCCGGTGGCATACTTCACGGTGATTGCGGCCATCGAATCGGCCGTATTGTTGTCATCGCCACCCGAATTGCCTGTCGGCTGGCATGCGCAAAGCATCGCCACTAGGGCAATGCAAACCAAAAACTGCTTCATTTTATCATCTTTTTGTTATTGCGGCGCAAAATTACAAAAAATCCCCTTGCCGAATGCCTGTCGTGTGCCGAAATGTTTGTACTTTTGCACAAATTATCGGCATCATGCAGCAAGCGACAGAACATATCAGCTGGTACGACCGCCCATGGGCGGCCTTGACCTTCTTCACCCGCCTGCCGCTGTGGCGGCTGCACCAGCCACCACGCGAGAGCTACCGCTCAGTGGTCGAATTTTGGCCATTGGCTGGATGGGTGACGGGCGGCATTATGGGTGCCACCCTGTATGTGAGCAGCATGTTCCTACCCTATGCCATAGCCGTGATTTTGGCCATCGCCATGCGGCTGTTGGTCACTGGCGCGCTGCATGAGGACGGTCTGGCCGACTTCTTCGACGGCTTCGGCGGCGGTGTGGACCGCGAACGCATCTTGGCCATCATGAAGGACTCGCACATTGGCACCTACGGCGTGCTGGGCCTGGTGGTGTATGTGGCCCTGTTGGGTGCCACGCTCCACAGCCTGCCCCCCGGCCTTGCCGCGCTAGCCATAGCCGCTGCCGACCCCTATGCCAAGATGCTGAGCAGCCAACTGGTGTCGATGCTGCCCTATGCCCGCAACGAGGCTACCGCCAAGAGCCACACCGTGTATCGCCGCCCCAGCATGGCGGCCGGCGTAGGACTGGCAGTACAGGGCCTGCTGCCCATGGCCGCCTTCGCATGGCTGGGCCATGTGGCCGACTGGCTCTACGTCATCGTTGTGCCCGGACTGGTGATGTACTTCCTGTACTGGCTCATCTGGCGCAAGTTGCGAGGCTATACCGGCGACTGCTGCGGCGCAGTGTGTCTGCTGGTGGAGCTTACCACATTATTGACAATCACGTTTCTATGCAAGTAATACTAATCAGACACACTAGCGTGGCCGTGCCGCGTGGCACCTGCTACGGGCAGACCGATGTGCCGGTGAGCGACACCTTCACCGACGAGGCCGCACTGACGCTGCAGGGCCTGCAGCCTTACCTGCCCGTCGATGCAGTGTTCTCATCACCGCTGACGCGCGCCAGAAAGCTGGCCGCCTATTGCGGCTACCCCTCGCCCACGGTCGACGACCGGCTCATGGAGATGAACATGGGCAAGTGGGAGATGCAACTGTACGACAAGATTCAAGACCCGTGCCTGCAAGAGTGGTACAAAGACTATATGCACCTGCCCACACCCGGCGGAGAGGCCTTCCCCGACCTGATGGCCCGTGTAGGAGCTTTCCTCGACGAGTTGCGCACAGCGAGCCATGAGCGGGTCGCCATCTTTGCGCACGGCGGTGTGCTGATTGCCGCAGGACTTTATGCCGGCCTGTTCGACGAACAGGATGCTTGGGACCATCTGGCACCCTTCGGCGGAATAATGACGATAGAACTATGAGTAAAATCATATTGATCACCGGAGGGCAACGGTCGGGCAAGAGCACACAGGCCGAACGGCTGGCATTGAGCTTGAGCGACAACCCGGTGTATGTGGCCACAGCACACATCTGGGACGAGGAGTTTGCACAACGGGTGCGCCTTCACCAGCAACGCCGCGGACCGCAATGGACCAACATTGAGGAAGAGCGCCACCTGAGCCGCCACGACCTCACGGGCCGTGTGGCGGTCATCGACTGCGTCACGCTGTGGCTCACCAACTTCTTTTTCGACAACCAGGATGTGGACCGGACGCTCGACGTGGCCAAGCAAGAGTTTGACCGCTTCACCGCCCACGATGCCACCTACATCTTTGTCACCAACGAGATAGGCAGTGGCGGCACCAGCGACAATGCCGTACAGCGGCGTTTCACCGACCTCGAGGGATGGATGAATCAGTACATCGCCGCTCGGGCCGATGAGGTCTACCTGATGGTGTCGGGCATTGCCCTTAAAATCAAATAATCATGACATTCGACATACACCCCATTGACCGCTCGCTGCAAGCGACATTGCAGCAAAAGATTGACCACCTGAACAAACCCAAGGGCTCGCTGGGCCGCCTGGAGGAGCTGGCCATGCAGATTGGCCTGATTCAGCACACCCTGTCGCCCAGCCTCAACCACCCGTGCCACTTGCTGCTGGGCGGTGACCACGGCATTGAGCGCGAGGGTGTGAGCGTGTCGCCGCGTGAGGTGACATGGCAACAGATGATCAACTTTACCCACGGCGGTGGCGGTGTCAACATGTTCTGCCGCCAGCACGGCTTCACGCTGCGCATCGTCGACGTGGGTGTGGACCACGACCTGACGGGCGTGGAGGGAATCATCGACCGCAAGATAGCCCGCGGCACGCGCAACTTCCTGCATGAGGCGGCCATGACCACCGAGCAGTATGAGCGCGCACTGCAAGTGGGTGTCGAACTGGTCGACAACTGCGTGTCACAGGGCTGCCAGGTGCTGAGCGTGGGCGAGATGGGCATCGCCAACACCTCGCCGTCGAGCATCTGGATGAGTCTGCTGGGCAACATCCCACTCGACGAGTGCATCGGGGCAGGGGCAGGGCTTGACACGACGGGACTGCGCCACAAACGCGCAGTGCTGACCCAGGCTGTGGAGCATTATCGCTCGCTTTGCCAAGCGGCCCACACCCCTCAGTTGGATGTGGAGGATATGATACGCTACTTTGGCGGCTTTGAAATGGTGGCTGCCATCGGGGCCATGCTCCGCGGCGCCGAGCGCGGCCTGGTGGTGCTGGTCGACGGCTTCATCATGACGGCCTGCGCCATCGCAGCCATCCGGCTCTATCCCGCCGCTAAAGATTACATGGTGTTTGCCCACTGCGGCGACGAGAGCGGGCACCGCCGCATGCTCGACATCGTGGGCGCAAGGCCGCTGCTCAACCTGGGGCTGCGTCTGGGCGAGGGCACGGGTGCCTTGTGCGCCTTCCCGCTACTCGACTCGGCCGTGCGCATGGTGCGTGAGATGAACAACTTCGACACCGCCAAAATCACCAAATACTTCTGACAAGCCTCTCGCGAATGATTTTAAAACCGCGGATGTCACGCGAATCAATCATTCCTGATGTCCGCGAATCAGCCCTATCTGCACAAACTGCATGGCTAAAAAACTGTTTAATTCGTTTCGCAGCTGGTTTTTAGTCGTTGTTTGAGTTGTTTAAGTTGTTTTCCATAATCAAACGAGCGCCGCGTGGCTCAGTTGTGTCAGATGCTGAGCGTGACGATGACAATGATAACCATCAAGATTTCGGCAGCGCGATTGATGCGCACCGCTGTGCCCATGTCGGCCGTGGAGAGCGGCCGGTCGTTCTCACCGATGTAGGGCTTGTCGAACAACTCGCCGAAGTAATAGTGCGGCCCGCCAAAACGGCAGTCGAGGATGCCCGCCAGGGCCGCCTCAGGATAGCCGCTGTTGGGGCTGGCATGGCGGCGGCCATTGCGCCACACAAAGCGCAGCAGCGCCGGCCGACCACTGACAAGGACCATGAGCAGGGCGGTGAGGCGAGCCGGGATGTAATTGGCCACATCGTCGATGCGTGCCGCCCAGCAGCCGAACTGGCGGTAACGCTCGGTGCGATAGCCGATCATCGAGTCGAGCGTGTTGATCATCTTATAGGCCAGCATGCCCGGTGTGCCCAGCAGGGCGAACCAGAATAGCGGCGCTATCACGCCGTCGCTCAAGTTCTCGGCCAGCGTCTCGAGCGCGGCTGTGCGCACCTCCTGCGCCGTGAGCTGGCTGGTGTCGCGCCCCACGATGCGTGCCACCTGGCGGCGGCCCTGCTCGAGCGAGCGGTCAAGAGCCAGAAACACCTCGCGGACCTCGCGGATGAGGGTGCTGCCTGCCAGACAGTAGAATACCACCACAGCATCGAGGGCACACTTCACCCACGGGTTGGGTATGAGCCAACGCACCAGCGTCCAGATGGCAAAAACCATCAATATCAAGCCTACGGCCATCAGGGCGCCCTTGGCCATGCGATGCGCTCCATGGTTGAGGCGATGTTCGCCCCACCCTATTATCTTACCAAACCACACCACAGGATGCGGCAATCGTGCCGGGTCGCCCACGACAATGTCGAGTGCCCAGCCCACAGTCAGGGGCAAGATAGACAATAGTTGCAGTTCGTTCATTGTTTCAAGATTTGTGCGATGGCACGCACCAGCGCGTCGTTCTCGGCGGGCGACTGGGCGGCGATGCGGAAATGATGCGGCGTGAGTCCAACAAAGTTCGACGCGTCGCGAATGAGTATGCCCCTGTCACGGGCTAGTTCCTCCTTGAGCCAAGATGCCTCCACTGAAGCCACCGTACACAGGAAGAAGTTGGTGCTGGTGGGGTGCGCCTCGATGCCCTCGATGCCACGGAGCGCGCTGCGCAGCCTCTCGGTCTCGGCCAGATAGTCAGGCAGGTGAAGTATGGCCTGAAAGTCGTGCTCCACCAGCCACTTGCCGGCCTCGAGCGACAGGGCGTTGATGGCCCATGGCCTGTACTGAGCGCGCAACCGCTCGATGATGTGAGGCTCCGCAGTGACATAGCCCAACCGCAGTCCCGGCACAGCATACCGCTTGGTCATGGAGTGCAGCACGATGATGTTGTCGCGGGCGACTGCGGGCAGCAGCGGCTCCAGGGTGTAGTCTTCGTAGCTCTGGTCCACCACCAGCAGGCGATGCCGGGTGGCCATGTCAAGCACCTGGTCGACAGGAACGACGGTGCCTGTGGGATTGTTGGGGTTACACAACCAGGCTACCGCCCCATCGGGGCACTCATTGTAGCCGAAGGTGCGGCACGCATCGGCATACTCGCTGAATGTGGGTTGCACCAGATGGCAACTGCCCCAGTGCCGGTAGGCCTGAGCGATGAGGTAGATGGCATCGACCGCTCCGGCGGTGACCAGCACACAATCGGGTGCCAGGCCGTGCTGCCGCGCGATGAGCCGCTCGAGCGACGCGGCCGCCGGCTCGGGATAGGAGCGGATGACCTGCATGCGGGTGCGTAGGTAGTGCTCCAGCGGCTGCAGGTCGGCCCGAGCATAGATGTTCGAGCTGAAATTCATCGTGATGCCGCTGTAGCGGTACAAGTCGTCGCCGTGTCCTTCGATCATGACTGCAATATTTGGTAGAGTTTGTCCATATCCACATGGCGGCGCACATGCCGGGCCAGCAGGTCGTATTGTTCTTGCTTGTAGGCGGAGTAGTCCAGTGGGGTCGCGGCCTGGGCGATCTTGTCGGCAAAAGGCTTGAGCAGCATGTCGACAAAGGGTGCGTTGTCGAGGATGCCGTGTACATAGGTGCCCATGCACTTGTCGTCGACGACATAGCCGTCGTCGCGGCCGTCATTCAGGTGCAGCAGCGGAGCCGGCTGGGCATCGCCCATGGGAGTCGTCTCGCCCTGATGTATCTCGTAGCCCTGCCCATACTGGCAGGTCACCTGGCGTGTGAGCTTGTCGCCACTCATGGTGGTGGTGACGGGCAGCAGTCCCAGCCCCGGCAGACGCTCGATGTCGCCCTCCACATGGTCGGGGTCCAGCACCTCCACACCCAGCATCTGATAGCCGCCACATATGCCCAGCACAGTGGCACCCCGGCGGTGCGCACCCACGATGGCCTGTGCGCAACCGTTGCGCCGCAGCTCGTAGAGGTCGTGCAGCGTCGACTTGGTGCCGGGCACGATGATGACATCGGCCTGCCGCAGGTCCTCGGTGTTATTGGTGTAGTACAGGTGTACCCGCGGGTCGCGCTCCAGGGCATCGAAGTCGGTATAGTTCGACAAGTGCCGCAGCATCACCACAGCCACATTGACCTTGCCGCGCTCGGCTTGCATCGACTTCTGCGCCAGCGCCACACTGTCCTCCTCCTCGATGTGGATGTCGCTGAAGTAGGGAATGACTCCCAGCACCGGCACGCCGCACAGCTCTTCGAGCATACGGCGCCCGTCGTCGAACAGGCGCAGGTCGCCCCTGAACTTGTTGATGATAATGCCCTTGATGAGCCGACGGTCATCGGGGCTCTGCAACATGATGCTGCCGTAGACCGACGCGAACACCCCGCCGCGGTCGATGTCGCCCACCAGGATGACATCGGCTCCGGCATGGCGCGCCATGGACATATTCACCAGGTCGGTGCGCCGCAGGTTGATCTCGGCTATGCTGCCGGCCCCCTCCATGACGATGGGGTTGTAGCGCGCCGACAGGCGGTCGAAGGCCGCGCACACCTCGGCCCGGTAGTCGATGTCGCCCGCGCCGCGCCGCCAGTAGTCGTAGGCGTTCTTGTTGCCGATGGGCCGCCCGTGCAGCACCACCTGCGAGGTATGGTCGCTCTGGGGCTTGAGCAGCAGCGGGTTCATGTCGGTGTGGCAAGGGATGCCGGCGGCCTCGGCCTGCACGGCCTGAGCACGGCCTATCTCCAGACCGTCGGGGGTGGCATAGGAGTTCAGCGCCATGTTCTGGGCCTTGAAGGGCGCGGGCGCATAACCGTCCTGCCTGAGGATGCGGCACAGGGCGGTGGCCACGATGCTCTTACCCACATCGCTGCCTGTACCGGCCAACATGATGGGATGCAATGGAGCCTTCATTCGTTATGGTTAGCTAAGGTGAACAGATAATCGGACAGGCGGTTGACCATCACCAGGATGTCGCCGGGCAGCCGATGTGTCGCGTCGAGTGCCCACAGGCGGCGTTCGACAGTGCGCGCCTGTGTGCGCGCCAGGTGGATGAAAGCAGCCAGTGCCGAGCCACCGCCTGGCACGACGAAACCGCCCTTGTGAGGCATTGCGTCGATGGCCTGCTCGAGCTGTGCGGTGAGGGCCGCGCACTGCAGTGGCCGGGGGTTGGTCTGCCCGGCGGGAGTGGCAATGTGGCTCATCACCACCATGAGCTGCTCTTGCACCTGCAGGATGAGCGAGCAGGCGGCCTCGTGGGCGGTGAGCATCGCGCGCACGATGCCCAGGCAAGCGTTGAGGTGGTCAATCTGTCCGTTGGCCTCGATGCGCGGGTCAGTTTTGGGCACCCGCACACCGCCTCGCAAGCTGGTCTGGCCGTGATCGCCGGTCTTGGTATATATCTGGTTCATTGTTTGAGGTTAGGGTTGGGGTTGTTTGGGGGTGAGGTTGTTTGGGGGTTCGAGCGGTCGAGCATTCGAGCATTCGAGCATTCGAGCGGTCGAGCATTCGAGTGTTCGAGGGGGCGAGCAGTCGAGGGGGTGGTTATTCGATGAGTTGTGTGATGGAGCCACAAGCCAGGTGGGTGTAGCTGGCCAGCACATTGTTGTAGCGCATCACCACAGTGGGCACGGGCTCGCCCAGGGCATTGTAGACCTGCGCCACCGAGTGCGGCTCGGGGGGCAGGAAGCGGGTGTAGTGAAACTCATGCCCACGAAACTCCTTGCCGTCGAGCACAAAGCGGCGGTAGCCCAGCGACAGACGGCGGTCGGCACGGCGCGCGGTGATGCGGTGGGGCAACACGCCACACATGGGGTACTCGCCCTGGTCGGTGACGATGCACTGGCACAGGTACATCATGCCCCCACACTCGGCAACGATGCGGCCTCCGCTACGGGCATAGCATTCGATGGCCTGCCGGCAGGCCTCGTTGGCCACCAGGGCATCGAGGTGCTTCTCGGGATAGCCCCCCGGCAGGTAGAGCAGTGCCGCATCATCAAGACAGGGCACATCGGTCTCGGGGTCGAAAAACTCGACCTCACCGAGTGCGTCGATCACCTCCTGATAGATAAAGGAGAACGCCTCGCTGTTGCGGGCTATGAGAGTTCGAGCAGGTGTTGCCATTGCACGTGTTGTTCCAGCAGTTCGACAAGCAGTTGGGTTTCGGGCTGTTGCGAGAAGTCCAGGCCCAGATAGCGTGAGCCTTGCTCAAGCTCGGCACGCTTGGGCAGACAGCCCAGACAAGCGACACGGAGGTCATCGCACACCTGGCGCAGCATGGCCCGGTGGCGCTCCGACCCCACGCGGTTGAAGATGACACCGGCTATGCGCACGTCGGGCCGGAAGTGGATGAAGCCCATGAGCAAAGGTGCCATCGAGTAGGCCGCGCTGCGGGCATCCACCACCAGCACCACAGGGATGTCCAGCACACGCGCAATCTCGGCCGACGAACCGCGGTCGCGGTCGTAGCCGTCGAACAGCCCCATCATGCCCTCGACCAGACGCACGTCGGCATCGCCGGCATAGCGGTCGAACAGCTCCCGCACATGCTGCGGCGTGGCCATAAAGGTGTCCAGGTTGATGCTGGGCCGGCCACACACAGCCGTGTGAAACTTGGTGTCGATATAGTCGGGGCCGCACTTATAGGGCTGCACGCGGTAGCCCTGGGCGGTGTACAGCGCCATCAGCCCGCGGGCAAGGGTTGTCTTGCCCGCACCACTGGTGGGTGCCGATATGAGAAAACTTGGTATCATCAACAGGTTGGTTTTTCGGGTGCTCGAGTATTCGAACATTCGAGCAGGCGAGCATTCGAGGAGTCGGGTGCTTATTGGCTGGCGACCTCGCCCTTGAGGGTGGCGCTGGTGGCGCTGAGCACACGGCACAGCACACGGTCGCCCACCCGGATGTCACCGGCCGGGAACACCACCACCTTGTTCTGCGGCGTGCGGCCGAACATGTCGTTGCGCGAGCGCTTGCTGTAGCCCTCGACCAGCACCTCGAAGGTCTTGCCCACGTCGCGCTGGTTGCTGGCCAGCGACAGCTCGTTCTGCAGGGCAATCATGCGGTTCAGGCGGTCGATCTTCACCGCCTCGGGCACATTGTCGGGCAGGTGCTTGCTGGCATAGGTGCCGGGGCGCTCGCTGTACTTGAACATAAAGGCCGAGTCGAAGCCCACCTCGCGCATCAGCGACAGGGTCTGCTCGAAGTCGTCGTCGGTCTCGTCGTGGAAGCCCGTGAACATGTCGGTCGAGATGCCGCAGTCGGGCATGGCGGTGCGGATGCGGGCTATGCGGTCGAGATACCACTCGCGGGTGTACTTGCGGTTCATCAGCTTCAGCACATGGTTGCTGCCGCTCTGCACCGGCAGGTGGATGTGGTGGCAGATGTTGGAGTGGCGAGCCATCACGTCGATGATCTCATCGCTCAGGTCCTCGGGGTTGCTGGTGGTGAAGCGCACACGCATCTCGGGGGCCGCCTGAGCCACCAGGGCGAGCAGCGCCGACAGGTCGACCGGCTCGCCGCCATCGGCAGGCTTGTAGAGGTAGGAGTTGACGTTCTGGCCCAGCAGGGTCACCTCCTTGAAGCCGCGCTGCCGCAGGTCGTGCAGCTCGTTGAGGATGCTCTGCGGCTCGCGGCTACGCTCGCGTCCGCGAGTGTAGGGCACGATGCAGTAGGTGCAGAAGTTGTTGCATCCGCGCATGATCGAGATGAACCCGCTCACTCGGCTGCCACCGATGCGCTGCGGGATGATGTCGCGATAGGTCTCGGTGGTGGACAACTGCACGTCGATGGCCTTCTGGCCCTGCTCGGCGGCGGCGATGAGGTCGGGCAGCTGCAGGTAGCTGTCGGGGCCCGCCACCAGATCCACGCCATGGTCGCTGATGAGCACGTCCTTCATCCGCTCGGCCATGCAGCCAATCACGCCCACAATCAGGCGGCGCGCACGGCGGCGGCGCATGGCGTTGAGCTGGCCCAGCCGCGCGAAGATGCGCTGCTCGGCATTGTCGCGCACGCTGCAGGTGTTGATCAGGATGGCATCGGCATCATCGAGCGTGTCGGTCGTGCCGTAGCCGGCCATCTGCATCACGCTGGCCACCACTTCGCTGTCGGCCACGTTCATCTGGCAGCCGTAGGTCTCGATATACAGCAGTTTGTGGAACTCGCCACTCGGGGCATCGTAGGTCAGTTTGGGTCCTTCCATTGTCGTTACATTAATTTCGGTCTGCAAAGTTACAACATTTCAGCGACATGCCGGCACACACCACCAAAGTGGCGGAATGGGGACGGTTCTTTTTCCGCCACTTTTAACACTTTCTTTAACATTTGCCCCTTTTCCCGGCAGTTCCGCACCCACATAGAGGCTAGGTGAGGGGTGGGTGGCGGTAGTCCCTCTCCCCTGCAGGGGAGAGGTTAGGTGAGGGGTGGTCCCCAGGGGAGCGGTGAGTGTGTCAATAGTGTTACAATATAACCAAAAATATGAGATTTTTCTGCAAACATTTGGTCATCTGTTAATAAATACCTAATTTTGCAGGTCAATCCATCCTAGACTTACCGGACTGGACACCCTGCCCCGAAGCCACCATAAACAACTGGAAAAACAACTTACAAACTATAAGGTTAAACTATTATGCTTAAAAGACTCACCCTACTTTCGACACTCGTGGCATTGTGCCTGGGCACAATGTCGCTCAATGCAGCCTCACTTCAGGCTCCCGGACAGTTCTATATCAAGAGCGTCATGACCGGCAAGTATGTGATTCTGCAGCACTCTATGCTGGCCGACATCACCGCTGATGCAGGTCAAGCCGAAGTCATCAATGTCGACTATGACTTGCAAGAAAACGGCGAGGGCATCGTCACCACCCTCAATAGCGACAATGGCGACATGATTGCCACACTCAATTTCATCAAGCAGAGCTTTGAAATGGCCCTTGCCAGCGAAGGTATGCCCACCGATTTCCTTGATGAGATGTTCACGTTGCATCTAGTTCTGACCGGTGATGCCGACGGCTCGGTCTACCTGTGTGTTGATGTGCCCGAGATAGAAGATTTTGACAACATACGCAACTTCCTCATGGAGGCATCTGGCTATCAACAAGCCATCGTTTATTATTTGGCTCACATGGTGCCCGGCAATCGCCACTATCTCGCAGTAGACTACGATAACAGTTTTGGTTTCCGACCCATCACAGGTGGCGAAGACTGCAAATGGCTCATGATACCCATTGTGAACACCGCAATCAATAACGTGAAAACCGAGAGCAGCGACAACAGCCAGACTTACGACCTGCAGGGCCGTCCTGTGAGCAACCCTAACGGACTTTACATCCAAAACGGACAAGTCAAAATAAAGTAATTTATTAAGATGAACTTAATTAAACACATAGCGACGTGCCTGTTGATTGCAATGGGCACGTTGCAGTCATGGGGGCTTGCCTGGCACTATTCGCGCATTGAGTTACGGTGTGAGCCGGCAGATGCGGGATTTGTCTATGCCAGTACAGAATCTGCAAGTACTGGTAACTGCACAACGACAACATACACAGGAGTTTATGGCAGAACGGCAAATTCGAGTTTTTTCCCTTGTCCATGGAATATCTACACCCGACCTACAAACACGAAAAAGTACAAATTCTCTTATTGGGAGTGTAAGACACGGGTGGGTGACATTTTGGAATATACTACAGGCTTTTTATTTTGGACTACCACTAAATACGCCACTGCCGTTGGCACGAGATACGAGACCGCATCTGTTGAAAATAAGATCTATGTCGGACTTACCAAAGCATTAGGCAATCCTAATACAGGCGTGTCAAGCGATGTCACCTCTGACCCACAGGTTGTCAATGCTGTTTGGGTTGCCCACTACGAGTTGCTCGAACACCATGACGTGACAGTGGCAAGCAATGACAATAACCTGGGGGCTGTTGAAATCATAGGACCAGATGGAACAGCTGAGAATCAAGTGGGTGACCAGGTGACCATCACCGCTCGTACTGACAATCATCGCGTTAAGTTCTTGGGTTGGAAGCTAAATGGAGACTGGGTGCGTGATGCTAACGGTAACGTCATTCGTGACATACCCTATACCTTCACAGTGACCAACGAAAACAAGGGCGATTATGTTGCATATTTTGAAGGCGGCCATGATTTTGTCCGTATACGTAATCACAATACAGGGCATTATATCACCGCACAGCGGTATTTCTCTAGTAGTAGTGCCAAACCAAACATGACAGAGCTCCAGACAGCTTTATCCACATTCTCATTAAATGATGATTTAGCTTCTTCAATGGATGACCAAGGTTCTGTTATTTATTGGTATTCTTATCCCCGGCCACATTCAGTAGATCAAACTGTAAACTGTATGGAGATCAGAGGAATATCTACAGAACAGTTTTACACTGTGAGCACAGGCGAATTCCTGTATATGACCCATAATGCCGACAACACTTACGACATTGGCAATGGCGCAAATGCCAGCTTCCATCTTGTGGAATATAATGGGAGCATCAGTGGCAGCACAACAGTAACTCCCAACATGAACTACCTTTGGGATTTTGAGGGAATGGACCTTGACCTGACCACGAAGGAAAATTACTATACTCCCGACGCGTTGATACAGGGCGAGAATGGGTTGTGGTACAGCACACACCGTGCATCATGGAACACAATGTATGAAACCGAACAGATAACGGCATACGTTGTCACGGCGGTGAAAGAAGATGGCTCACTAGAGCTGGTGGAGGTGACAGGTGGCATCATACCCAAAGGGATGCCGGTACTGCTTGAGTGCAAGACCAACGACCCCACGCTGAACGTGATGATTCCCACGATGCAAGCCGCCACATTCACCGCAAGCACCAATCTGCTTACCACCTGCGACAACTACTTCCCGAGTCAAAGCGTTTCGGCCAGTGAGAACTACAAGGGGCTGACGCTTATCAATGGCCGTATTGGCTTTGGAGGAACGGCACTGACGGCAGTTGATGGCAACCATGCCTACCTCAAGCTACCCAATGAAGTTTTGATTAATGATGAATACACCTCGGTCACGCTGGCGGAGCTGGTGAAGACGGGTGTCGTGGGGGAGAAGTACAATGTGACTGACCTTACGGCGGTGCAGTGGGTGGACGGCAACCAGATGCTGATTGCTAAGGACAACAACGGCTATGCCACGCACGATGCCATGCCCGAGGGCGAGACATGGGTGGACTATATTGCCCAGAGCAAGGCAAGCATCGAGTACGACCTCAAAGGCCGCGAGGGTGGGCCGGACGTGGCCGTGCCGGAAACCTACGACCAGAGCAACTGGATTGCGCTGCACCTGGCCCAGGGGAAGAGCGCCACGACGGCACAGCTGGGCTATGCCGGCAAACGGCTGACCGGCGTGAAGGGTACGCTGCTCAACGTGACGAACCCCGAGCTCCTGCTTGAGGCGGAGCTTGGCACCTCAACTGAGACCCCGGCCAAGGTCGAGCCCAACGTCTATGTGGCCGCCAGCTTCAATGGCGACAACCACCAGCCGGGCACCAAGGAGCCGTTCATCGGCAAGGAGTATTTCTTTGTGCAGCCCAAGCCCATGGAGCTGGCCACCATCGGCTGGGCACAGTGGGATGCCCGTAACGAACAGTTTGTTGTGCCCGAGAACGTAGCTCACCCCGAGTGGAACACCGCGGGGCTGAGCGGCGAGTTTGGCCTCAACGGCTCGCTGATGGAGCAGGGCTTCGACATGTCGAAGCTGTTGAACGGCCACTCCTACCTCATGCCCGCCCTGATCAAGCGCAACGCCGAGGACTACGAGTCCATCTACATCTTGGGCAACGTGGACGGCAACCAGTTCGTACCCAACAAGGGTGTGGAGATGTACACCATGGACGGAAAGACCTACACAGCCACCGCCACCATCACCGAGTCCGGTCAGGAGGGCTATGGCTACTTCAGCTTCACCAAGAAGTTGGCCTCACAGAGTGACCAGAACGGCTGGGACGAGATCAACGAGGGCGACTACCGCTTCGGAGCCAATAGCGACGGTAACTTCCTCTTCAAGGACGAGTACCTGGGGCAGACGCTGGATCTGACCACACGCAATAATAAAGCTGAGTCGTTCAAGATGCCCACAGGCACCTACCTGCTCACCGTGGCAGGCACCAACGTGG
This sequence comes from Muribaculaceae bacterium, assembly GCA_017477555.1. Classification (GTDB taxonomy): domain Bacteria; phylum Bacteroidota; class Bacteroidia; order Bacteroidales; family Muribaculaceae; genus Sodaliphilus. The sequence continues at coordinate 7,634 of JAFUVK010000036.1, read as the reverse complement.
CACAGCTCGAGGGCATGACCCTGGTGGTGTCGCGCATCGACGGTAGTTCACGCGCTCCGCGCCGTGCCGATGGCACACAGAAGAACAGCTATATCGCCTATCCGCTGCGCTTGGTGCAGACCACCAGTGTTGGTGAAGGCGGTGTCATCACCGGGGTGACCGCCATTGGCGGCAGCCGCACGGTGGCTGCTGTGGACTACTACAACCTGGCGGGACAACGCAGCACGCGGCCCTGGCAGGGCGTGAACATCGTGGTGACGCGTTACACCGACGGCACGAGCTCCACCAACAAACAGATTAAGAATTAATTTGGAATTAAGCATTAAAAACGACCGCCCGGCTCTCCTGCCAGGCGGTCGTTTTTCTCCACCAAAGTCATCAAAGATATCAAAGTTTTTTGGGCCGTCAGACTCGGGTAATGGTTGTAGGGCTGCAGTGGCCACTGTGCTAGCTCTGCGGCTGCCGAAACCACACCCCTGGCAGGGGAGGAGCCAACCTGATTGGCCTCGCTTCCGGCTGTGCCTGCGGCGCAGCCCTACAGTGCGTATCGTCTGCGTGGTATGTGCTGGCAAAGTTCCTCTTCGAGGCACTTGCTGCCCGGCGTGCTGGGACCAAGCTGCGCACCTCTTCGAGGTTGCATGGTCTTTAGATAATCTTGGCTGCACTCGGCAGAACTCGAGCAAGCTCGGTTCTGCGCTCGTTTGCACAAGATTTCGAACAAAGTTGGGTCTTCGACCCACAATGCCTCTTCGAGGCAACCACTTGCTCTTCGGTATTCTTCACCCCGAATCCCGCGGAGCTTGTGTTCTTATGTTCTTATGTCTATTTTTACCGCGAGCCTTTCGTGACCGAACGGGAGCAATGACGCGAAGGGGTGAGACTATTCTGCAAGGAGGGGAGCTGGGACGAAGGTGTCGGGAGAGAACAGGGCGGTGACAAGGGTGACGCGACGCGGCAAACGACCGTCGGTGCTCCACTCGAGCTCGATGCCCAACACATCGCGTGCTGTGGCACTGACATCGAAGCCCACCGCCTCGAGCGACGAACGGCGCTCAGCAGGCCGACGACACGGCTTTCCGTCGAGACGGCTGCAGGGCACGGGATGGCACAAGCGACACCTGAAGGTGAACGCGCGACTGCCCGGATGAGCCGCCTCCTGGGCATAGAGGTAGGGCAATACCTGGCTGCAAGCGTCATCGATGGCGCGAGCGGTGATGTCGCGCCGCTGCTCAGCCGTGTGGCAGTTCTGACGCGTGTCTTCGTCGAAGGTGATGACTGTTCCCCAAACTGTGACCTGGGCGTAGGCAGCAAAGTCCGGCTCATCGCCGGTGTCAAAGGGTGGGCAACTCCACACTCGCCCATAACTGTCGCACTGGCGGCAATAGGTCAGGAAGCGAGGCACGTCGCGGTAACGCTGCACGTATTGTGTGGCATCTATTGTGGCCACTTGGTGAGTGATTCGGTACAATCTTTTATGTTTTTTGTTGGATAATGAATTTATAATTCATAATTCATAATGCATAATGCATAATTCATAATTAAGAATTAAGAATTAAGAATGTCAGCCACAAGCCTCCCCTCCCCTAGCCTCTCCCCTTGCCCCTCCCCTAGCCTCTCCCCTAGCCTCTCCCCTATCAGGGGAGGGGGATTGGTGGCTACGTTCCCTAACTCTGGCAGGGGAGGGGGAAGAGGGTGGTGGCGTTGGCGGTGGTGACGCGGTCGACGGTGGAGAGGTCGAGCGACAGCACGTCGGCCAGACAGCGGGCCACGTCGGCCACATAGGCACTCTCGTTGCGCTGACCTCGGTGAGGCACCGGGGCCATGTAGGGTGCATCGGTCTCGAGCAGTATGCGGTCCAGGCCAATCACCGGCACCGTCAGTGGCAATTGGCTCTTCTTGAAGGTGAGCACACCTCCCAGCCCAAAGTAAAAGTCGCCCACGGCGCGAATGCGGTCGACCTCATGAGCCGTGCCCGTGAAACAGTGAAACACCCCTTGCGGCATCTGTCCGCGGAACTGGTTGAGCACATCAAGTGTGGCGTCGAGGGCCTCGCGGCAGTGGATGATGAAAGGCAAACCACGGTCCACGCACCAGCCCAGCTGCCGCTCCAGCGCCTGCATCTGCTGGTGGTGGTAGGTCTTGTCCCAATAGAGGTCGATGCCTACCTCGCCGATGGCCACCCAATGGTGACGGTCGAGCAGAGGCTCCAGACGGTCGAGCTGATTCGACCAGTCATCGTGTACTTCCTCGGGGTGCAGTCCCAGCGCCAGGCTGATGTGCCGGGGCCACTGTGCCTGCATGTCGAGCAAACGGGGCACGCTGTCGGGGCCTTCGTTGGGCAAGATGATGTGGGTCACGCCGGCTTCCAGCGCGCGCTGAATCACCTGTTCGCGGTCGTCGTCAAACTCCGCGCTATAGATGTGGCTATGTGTATCAATCATCTACTCCAATTCTTAATTCTTAATTTATAATTCATAATGCATAATGCATAATGGCTGCTTCCGTTCCCCTCCCCTGGGAGGGGGATTGCCGCTACCGTTCCCCTCCCCTGGCAGGGGAGGGGTGAGGGGTGGGGTTGAGTCGCCTACTTCATAGATTTTGGGGACGATGGTCCCTCCCCTAACTGGTTGGGATTTTTAGGGGGCGATGACCCCTCCCCTAGCCCCTCCCCTGGCAGGGGAGGGGGATTGCCGCTACCGTTCCTCTCCCCGGGAGGGGGATTGGCGCTACCCCTCCCCTGCCAGGGGAGGGGTTACTTGCTGCGGGTGGTGAGGCGATTGATGAGGGCGGCAAAAGCGCTGTAGGCATCGTCGGCGAGGCCGACACGTCGCAGTGCCTCGATGGCCTGGGCATTGTAGTGGTCGATGGCCTGCTCGCTGAGCTGCCGCAGGCCCAGACGCTCATAGATGGCCCGCACAGCAGGATACTTCTGGTCGCGTAATGCGTAGGGGTCGTTGAGCCAGTGGCGCAACTCCAGTGCATCGTCGCCCTGTGCCCGCTGCTGCGCATTAATGAGCAGGAATGTCTTTTTGTTGTTCATGATGTCGCCGCCCACCTCCTTGCCGAAGGTTTCCGGGTCGCCCCAGACGTCGAGCATGTCGTCCTGCAGCTGGAAAGCCAGCCCCATGGCCACGCCCATGTCGTAGATGGCCTGCTGGCGGTCCTGTGGTGCATCGGCCAGGATGGCACCCATGCGGCATGCGCATCCCAACAGCACCGATGTCTTGAGTCGGATCATCTCGATGTACTCCTGCTCGGTGACATCGTGTCTGTGCTCAAAGTCCATGTCCCACTGCTGCCCCTCGTAGATTTGCATGGCCGTGCGGTTAAACAGGCGCATTGCGGCCAGCAGATGCCGGTCGTCGACCAGCTCGATGTGCTGTGTGGCCAGAGTGAGCATAGCGTCGCCGCTCAGGATGGCCACATTGTCGTTCCAGCGGCGGTGTACGGTGGGCTGTCCGCGTCGCACATCGGCGCGGTCCATGACATCGTCGTGCAGCAAGGTGAAGTTATGAAACAACTCAATGCCCAGCGCCGCATTCAGAGCGTGGTCGGGGTTGCCGCCCATTGCCTCACATGCCATGAGGGTCAGCACGGGGCGCAGTCGTTTCCCTCCCAGTGCCATGGTGTAGGCGATGGGCTCGTAGAGCCCGGCGGGCTGTTGTGGATAGTCAATGGCCTGGATGGCACTGTTGACCATGAGTAGATATTCGTCGTAGGTTTTCAACTTATTGATAATTGAGTTTTAGTTGTTAGATTTTAGACGTTAGCATTGTGCATTGGCTCAAACCCCACCCCTACCGCTCTCTCAGCGTCAATGGGCTGCACCTCAACAATGTTCGAGCTAGCTCGACATTGTATTCGGCTTGCACCATTGGTCCCCTTTGGGAAAGGGGAGGCTTGTGGCTGGGATTGAGAATTATGAATTATGAATTACGAATAGTCATTGGCCGTAGGCAGCTCTGAACTCTTGCAGCTGCTCGGGGGTGTAGATTTTCTCCAGTGCCTTGATCTGCCGCTCGATGAGTGCCATGTCGGCTCCGGGTGCCTCGCTGTCGGCCTTCAGCTCCATAGCCAGCGTGGTGGGGGTTGCCGCCGCGGCATAGATGGCCATCTGCCGGTCCAGACTCATGCGGCTCACCTCGGCATCGAGTTGTGCCTTTGCTGCCTCGGCATAGTCGGGCTTGCCCATGAGCTGCGCCGACCAGTCGATGAGGCTGAGCAGGATGCGCGCCGTGTCGGGCTTGAACTGTGTGTCGGGCGAGGGACCGAGCAGACGGTAGACCTGCAGCTCGGCATAGTCGTCACGGTCATAGGCTATGAGCTGCGCCACAGCGCGGGTGGAGTCGTTGCGCGCCGTTCCCTCGACAAACGCCTTGAGCAGATACATCGTGGTGCCAGGCATCCACAGGCTGTCGGCCGTGGCATGGAAGCGGCTCTCCACCTGCTTGAGTGCGGCCGTGTCGCCCCATGCGGCATAGAACTCCTGTGCCAGCGCCTCGCCTGCCCGTGTGGGTCCTTCCTTGCAGCCGGTGAGCAGCAGGCCCACGGCGGCCATGATGAGTAGTAGTTTATGTTTCATTGTCGTCAGGGGGTTGATGTGGTATCGGCTAATTGTCGAAGAGTTGCCCGGCCAGCCCGGGATCGGCGCGCCGCAGCGAGTCGGCAAAGGCCTGCTCGAAGTCGGCGGCGGCCTCGTCCTGTTCGGTGAGCACATACTCGTCGTGCGTGGCCCGCGCGTCGAGTATGGCTCGCTGCAGTGCAATGGTGTCGGTATGGTCGGCGTGCGCCACGGTCCACGCGGCCTCGTGACCGCGTGCCACGGCCTCGTCGGCGGGCGGCGCTTGCCCGTCGCCGGCATGGCCGCCACAGGCCACCGCCACGATGGTCAGCAACAAGATGAGTGCCTGTCTCATGGGTCGTACTATCGGCCTATGCATCGGTAGGTGAATCCCATCTGCTCGAGCTCGGCAGGGTCGTAGATGTTGCGTCCGTCGATGACCAGCGGTGTGCGCATAAGCGCACGCACACGCTCCCACGACGGTATGCGGAACTGCCTCCACTCGGTGAGGATGAGCAGTGCGTCGGCCCCCTTGACTGCGTCGTACATGTCGATGCCGCAGTACACGTGGTCCCAGTGCAGCTTAGTGGCGTTCATGGCCACTGGGTCGTAGACGCGTATGTTGCAACCGGCCTCGGTGAGCTGGTCGAGCGTGATGATCGACGGTGCCTCGCGCATGTCGTCGGTCTCGGGCTTGAACGACAGTCCCCACAGCGTGATGGTCTTCCCTTCGAGTCCGTCGGGATAGTGCTGCTGCAGCTTCTCAAACAGGAGTCGCTTCTGGCGCACATTCACATCGTCCACCGCCTGGAGCACCTTCATGGGGCAGTCGTTGCTCTGTCCTATCTTGATCAAGTCCTTGATGTCTTGCGGAAACAGTGTACCTCCGTAGCCGCATCCCGGGAAGATGTACTTCGGGCCGATGCGGCTGTCGGTACCAACGCCGTGGCGCACAGTGTTGATGTCGGCCCCGACGCGCTCGCACAGGTTGGCGATTTCGTTCATGAAGCTCACGCGCGTGGCCAGCATCGATGTGGCCGCATACTTGATCATCTCGGCCGTGCGAGTGTCGGTGTAGATTACGTGATACTCGTTGTGGTGCAGAATCGTGTGGTAGAGCCGCTTCATGGCTTCGACTGCCTGGGCATCCTCGGTGCCGATGATGATGCGGTCGGGCTTCATGAAGTCCTTGATAGCGTTGCCCTCGGTGATGAAGTCGGGGTTGCTGACCACGTCGAAGTGCAGGTCAACCTTGCGGTCGGCAATCTCCTGCACGATGATGTCGATGACCTTGAGGGCCGTTCCCACAGGTACAGTCGACTTCAGTACAAAGGTACACGGCTGGTTGATGCTCTGGCCAAACACCCGAGCGATGTCGTAGATGGGTGCGAGATCGGTAGAGCCGTCCTCGTCGGGGGTGGTGTCGATGGCGCAGAACACATAGTCGACATCGGTGAATCCCTTGGCAAAGTCGCTGACAAAGCGCAGGCGGCCCTCGTTGACATTGGTTGTGATGGCCTTTTCCAGTCCCGGCTCATAGATGGGGATTGAGCCATAGACCAGCCGGTTGATTTTCTGGCGGTCGGTGTCGACACAGGTTACTGTGGCTCCCAGGTCGGCAAAGCAGGTACCGGTCACTAGTCCCATATATCCTGTTCCTACTATTGAAATGTTCATCTCGATAATAATTAATTTAACTTTCTAAATTAGCTAATTGTCAGTCGTTAGTGGAGTTAAGGTAGGGACGGCATCCTCGTGCCGTCAGCCTGCGGGTTGCAGTCAACGTTACCTTTGGTCGAGGCGGACGGCACAGGGGTGCCGTCCCTACAGCCACCTTGGCCGTTCCGCGACCCTACCGCCACAACATTGTGACGTCATTACCTTTGGTCGGGGCGGACGGCACGGGGGTGCCGTCCCTACAACCGCCTTGGCCGTTCCGCGACCCTACCGCCACAACATTGTGACGTCATTACCTTTGGTCGGGGCGGACGGCACAGGGGTGCCGTCCCTACAGCCGCAACCCATTACCCCTTCCCCATTACCCATTACCCCCTTCAGGGCAGAGCACATGACCCCATTAATGGCGCAAATATACGCATTTTTTGTGACAAAAACTTGCGGTTTATCGAAAAATTGTCTATTTTTGCGTTATCTTATTTGTTGACAAGACTGAGATATCTTATTTAATCACCTATAAATCAATCTTTTATGAAGAAGTATTTAGCAGAATGCGTAGGTACGTTTGTACTGACATTTCTCGGTTGCGGCGCAGCCGTGAGTCTGGGATGTAACACGGCAGTGGTGGCTGGCACACCGGCAGTGATTGGCACAGCCATGGCCTTCGGTCTGGCTGTTGTTGCCATGGCCTACACCATCGGCGGCATCAGCGGATGCCACATCAACCCCGCCATCACGCTGGGCGTGTTTCTCAATGGTGGCATTAATGCCAAGGACTGTGGCATGTACATGATTTTCCAGACCATCGGCGCCATCCTGGCCGCATGTGTGCTGGGCGTGCTGGCCGGCTTTGACAGTGGCCTGGGTGCCAATGGCTTGCAGACGCTCAACGAGATTGGACAAGCAGGACAGGTGTCGGTGACTACCGGACTGATTGCCGAGATTGTACTGACCATGCTCTTTGTGCTGGTGGTGCTTGGTGCCACGAGCAAGACCAACGGTGCCACCAACAACCTGGCTGGTCTGGCCATCGGTCTGTCGCTGATTCTGATCCATCTGGTGGGCATCCACTACACAGGCACCAGCGTCAACCCCGCTCGCTCCATTGGTCCCGCCCTGCTCGCCGGTGGCGACGCCCTGAACCAACTGTGGATCTTCATCGTCGGCCCGTTCATCGGTGGTGCGCTGGCCGCTTGCATCTGGAAGGTCATCAGCCTGGACAAGGAAGTCAAGGAGTAATCTCCCTACCCTTCTGTAAATCGGGTAGGTCGGGGAGCGAGAGTTTTGGCTTTCGCTCCCTTTCCTCCCACACCACCGTACGTGCCGTTCGGCATACGGCGGTTTGGCTTGTTTTCAGAGGTGTCTTTTCAGGCCACCTCCCATCGTTCTTGATTTC
>JAFUVK010000035.1 GCA_017477555.1 Muribaculaceae bacterium | reverse complement strand
TTCATAATTCATAATTAAAAATTTAGAATTCTTAATTCATAATTCTTAATTCTTAATTTAGAATTCTTAATTCTTAGCGCCTGTGCCCTGCTCTTTGTTTGAGGGCATTACAAATACTTAAGAATAAAAAGCATTCACATAATATTCTGTAAAAAAAATAGTTAATAAATAGCAACAGGTTACCAACACCCGTTCATTATTCATTATCACTCATTATTTTACCAGTCATGCAACTACGTCATACCCTCAGCCTACTACTCATCGGCATCACCGCCTGGACAGCGGGGGCACAAATCATGCTCGACAGCCGACATGCCGTGCTCGACAGTCTCACCGGCAACTGGCTGTGCAGCATACCCGAAGCTGTGTTTGGCACCGACTATACCGCTACTGTGACCAACACCGCCGGTTGGACCGACATCACCATCGACGGCACCACGGTGACACCTGGCACAAGCTATACGTTTGCCCAAGTGGCCGGCGAGAAGAAATACCGTGTTGTGGCTCACGTGGGCGACAGTGTGGCCGCACAGGGCAACTTGTGCTTCACGTTCTTGCCCATCTTCGAACTCACCGGCACGTTTACCAACGACTACCAGGTGACCGACGTTGTTGCCCACATGCCGCAAAACCAGGGTCCCACCACGATGCTCACCAAGGTGAAACACCGAGGAGCCACAACCAACCAAGAGTTTTTCAAAAAGCGCAACTACCACCTGAAGTTTATCAACCCCGACTCGACCAAGATGGACCGCAAATTCTTCGGGCTGCGCAACGACAACAGCTGGATTCTGGATGCCGGTGTCATCGACCTGCTGCGCATCCGCAACCGTGTGGCTACCGAGCTGTGGCTCGACATGTGCCGCAAGCCCTACTATGCCGACCGCGAGCCGAAAGCCCTGCTGGGAGTTAGGGGCGACTTTATCGAGGTGTTCCTTAACGGTAATTATCAGGGATTCTACGCGCTCACCGAAAATATGGACCGCAAGCAGATGAAACTGGTGAAGTATGACGAAGCCGACTCCACCGGCAACAACTTTCACGGCCAGCTGTGGAAAGCAAAAACCAACGACGGACTCACCTACTTCCGCTCATACTACGGGTTCAATGTCAACAGTGAAAACTGGGGCGGCTTCGAGGTCAAGTATCCCGACCCCGACGACGTGATGCCCACCACCTACAAGACACTCTACGACGCCGTGAAGTTTGTCGCCACCAACAACCGTGCCGAGTTTGTCAACCACGCCGGCGAGTACTTCGACCTGCCGGTAATCATGGACTACTGGATACTGATCAATGCCATTCTGGGCATCGACAGTGGTGTCAAGAACATCTATTGGGGTGTGTATGACCAAGCGGTTGACAAGAAGCTCACGCTGGCAGCATGGGACCTGGACTGCACTTTCGGGCAGAACTGGCTCAACTATCCGCTGCACAATCCCAACGTTGTGGCACCCACACTGCCGCTGAAAACGTTCAACAACCTGCTGCTGCGCCTGCACGAGTATAGCCCCGACAGCTTCTGCATCAAGACCGTGGAACGCTACCAACTGCTGCGGAAGACCCTGCTCAGTACCGACAGTCTGAAGAACCGGTTTCGCACCCGCCTTGAGCCATTGCGCCGCTCGGGTACTCTGGCACGCGAAATGGCCCGCTGGTCACGATCGAGCGACATCTCGAACCAGGTGCTGAACTTCGACAGCGAGCTAGCCTATATAGAGAACTGGATTGACCAGCGAATGGCCTATCTGGACAATGCGCGATTCAAGCCCTATATCCCCGGCGACACTAACCGCGATGGCTTGGTCGATGTTGGCGACATCAACTATTGCATCAACACCATGCTTCATAGCTACCCCATGTGGTACGAAGACATGAATAATGACTTAACACTAGATGTGAGCGACCTGAACATAATTGTCAACATCTTACTCGGCAGGCAATGATGTGGAGGTGGCAGAAGCATCGACTGCCCACCCTGGTTGCCCTCTTGTCATCGGCCATCGTATCGTGGGGGTTGACCTTGGGAGGACGCGTGGCACACTGCGACAGTGCCACCGGCACTTGGTTATGCTCTGTGCCACGCAGCCTGTTTGGCCACGACTGGACTACCACCGTAGCGGTCGACACTGCCCAACACTGGATTGATGTCAGTATCAACGGTAGGGCGCTGTGGGGCGATGAGCCCATCACTTTTGCCAACATCGATGCCGGCAGCAGCTACTCAATCACGGCACTTGACACAGTCACCCACCAGCTGGTCAAGGGCAACATCTGCTTCACCTATCTGCCCATCCTGAGCCTTCAGGGCGACTTCAACAACCAGTATCAGGTGTCGACAGTGACCATGTCGTGGCCCGACAATGTTAGCAGCCAGCCGATGCTGGCACGCATCAAGCATCGTGGTGCCACCACCAACATGCCCGGCCGCCATAAGCGCAACTACCACCTGAAGTTTATCAACCCCGACTCAAGCAAGATGGACCGCACATTCTTCGGGCTGCGCAACGACAACAGCTGGCTGCTCGACGCCGGACAAGTGGACCTGCTGCGCATCCGCAACCGCGTTGCCACCGAGCTGTGGCTCGACATGTGCCGCAAGCCCTACTATGCCGACCGCGAGCCGCAAGCCCTGCTGGGGGTGAGGGGCGACTACATCGAGGTATTCCTTAACGGCAAGTACCAGGGATTCTACGCGCTGACCGAGGCCATGGACCGCAAGCAGCTCAAGCTGGCCAAGTACGACGAGAAGAACCACACCCAGCACGGCATGCTATGGAAGACTAAGCAGGCAACCGATGTGGCGCTGATGCGACAATACCAAGATTATGACAACAACCAACCCACCTGGCAGGGAATCGAGGTCAAGTATCCCGACCCCGACGACGTGATGCCCACCGACTACGAGCCACTGGCACATGCCATCAAGTTTGTGATGAACAGCTCGCCACAAGAGTTTATCGACCACGTTGACGAGTACTTCGACCTGCCGGTAATCATGGACTACTGGATACTGATCAACACGCTGCTTGCGGTGGACAACGGCGCAAAAAACATCTACTGGCTGACCTACGACCAGGCAACCGACAGTCGACTCACACTGGCAGCATGGGACTTGGACTGCACCGTGGGCCAGAACTGGATTAACACACCACCACACAACTCCGATATTGTGGGTCCCGAACGGCAACTGAACTTCTTCAACAACCTGCTGCTGCGACTGCACGAGCGTAACCCCGACAACTACTGCATCAAGACCGTGGAGCGATACCGACAGCTCCGGCAGGGAATACTCAGCACCGACAGCATCTATCAGCGATACCACAACCGAATAGAATGGCTCAAAGGCTGCGGCGCACTCGACCGCGAGACTCGGCGATGGAGCGGCGACAGCGACCTGTCGGGTTGCCAACTAGACTTTGACGCCGAACTGGCCTACGTGCGCCAGTGGCTGGACATCCACCTCAACAAACTCGATAATACCCGCTTCCGTCCCTATGTACATGGCGACATCAACCGCGACGGAAACGTCGACATAGGCGATATCAACAGTCTCATCAACAAGATACTGCATCAGGACCGACCCACCTGGTACGAGGACCTGAGCCACGACTTCACTTACGACATCGCCGACATAAACCTGCTCATTAACATTATGCTCTATCGAAATATTTGACTATGAAAATAAACGTCTTTCACATCGTATCGAACAAATACTGGGGCGGCCCCGAGGAGTACGCCTACGAGATGGTGTCGCGGCTGCGCCACGACCCACGCTTCTACGCCGAAGTTGTGTGCAAGAAAAACGAGCCTGTGCTGCTCCACTTCAGACGGCTGGAGATACCCATCTCAATCCTGCCACTGAAGGGAATTACCGACATCGACAGTCCCACCCGACTGGCAAGACTGCTACGAAAGGGCCACAACATCGTACACGTACACACATTCCGTGATGCCTTTGCGGCTGTCATGGCACGACGCATCAGCGAGAACCCCAATACACGCGTCATGCTCACCGTGCATGGCATATGCCAACCCAAAACCAACTATCTGTATCGCAAACTATACCGCTCAATCGACAAGATGGTGTTTGTCTCGCAGCGGGCCTACGACGAGTGGATGAACCACGCCAAGAAGTTTGACCCAAACCGCGCTTGCATCATCCGCGACAGTGTCATCGACAACCCACTGGCACAGCCGGCACCCGACTTGCGACAGAAACTCAACATCCCCAACGACAAGGTGCTGATCATGTTCCATGGCCGACTCACTGCCAATAAGGGTGCCGACGTACTGCTGCAAGCCGTAGCCCAACTCGACAAGTCAAGGTTTCACCTGGTCATCATAGGCGAGGGAAGACCCAAGTTCATGACACAGCTCAAGAGCTACATCGTAGAGAACCAACTGCTGCAGTGCGTCACACTCATGGGCTTTCAGGAAGACATGGCACACTTTATCCAGCAGTGCGACATGGGTGTACTGCCGTCGGTAGAACCCGAGGCACTGGGCATCGTCAACCTGGAATATATGATGCAGGGGAAACCACACATCACCACCAATAACGGCGCACAGACCGAATATGTAGCCGACGGACGCAATGCTCTGCTCGTGCCACCCGGCGACCCACAAGCGCTTGCCGGGGCCATCACACAACTGCTTGATGATCCCGCCCGCCGAGAGCACATGGGTCGACAGGCTCGAGAAGACTTCGACCGCTCACTCAACTACGACATCTTCTACGACAAGATGACAACACTATACAACGACCTATTAAACAATTAAGAATTAATTAATAATGAGACATTTCGTAATCATACTGGCGGCCACTTGCCTGATTTCAACAGCCGCATGTCTGAACGGCGGCACGCGCCACGCTGAAACGCAACCCACCGAACAGGCACAAAAACAGACACAAAAGAATAACCAGCAATACATAAGTCAGCGACTGACCCACATCTACGACGTGGCATTCAACAACCCCGACCATGACTTGCTGCAGCTCGACTCCATGTTTATGTCGCAAGACTACAACAAGCTACAAAATCAAGCACTGCTGATTGCCCAACGCACCGACGACCTGGTCATCGACGCCGATCACTGGGTGCAGGGACAAGAATGGACCTATCCGACCATGACAATTGACAAAATAGAAAATATCCATGATGGCAATGCTACTGCTCATGTCACCATCACATCGCACATTCCCGACAACGAAAGCACGACAACACAACTGATTCTGACCTTGGTCTACGAACGAGGAGACTGGTATATCGACAATATGCAACAATACTATGAGGGTGAATTGCTCGACGAGAAAGCATGGTACAAAAAATATGTCGACAATGATGGCAAAATGTAACATAGCGATTATCGCACAGCGCATGCTCATAATCTGCGCACTCGCCATGGTGGAGTGGGGAAGTGGCACGGCAATAAATGCCACTCAACTGACCATCGATCCCGACTCAGTGTTTACACTCACCTCGCAGCAGATTGAACAAGAGCGCATCGAGGCCAACCATCTGATTGCCGGCAAGTGGCAGTATGACAAACCCAGCGTGCAAGCCCATGGAACCAGTTTTGTGGGAAAATTGGGAAAACCCATTGCGCAAAGCAAGCTCAAAAAGAAACTCGACAAAGCTTACAAGAAACTCAAAATCAATCAGCGATGGCAATCGCTTGAACTCACCGACGACGGAAAGTGGACCATCAACATCAAGGGAAAGGAGATAAGCGGAACCTACAGCTACAGCCCCAGCAGAGGAAGCATCACACTCAAGTGGCACCTGATATCCATCACCGCACAAGTTGAGCGCGAGGGAAAAAAACTGCATCTGTATTTCGACACCGACCGGCTGCTCACACTCATGCGGCTATTGAGCGGACTGAGCGACAACGACACACTCAAAGCACTAGCATTTCTGAGCGAGAATTACAGCGATGTCAAGGTTGGATTCCAACTCAAAAAAATATAGATTTAGACTTTAGCCATCAGGCATTAGTTGCTGCTTGATTGTGTTAATTTTTAGCCCAATTTTCGTCTTAACTACTGACACTACGAAAAGAGAACAAATATGAATCAAAAATTGTGCATAGCATATTGTGCTTTCATTCTACTCATGCTCACTGCATGTGACCATGCTAATTTCACCATCCAGGCACAACTAGATGGGACCCCCGACCATGTGGTAACCATCGTCTACATAGGCAACCAAGGTCCCGTCATCGAGCGAATCACACTGGACGAAGGCAACAATACTATGCATTACACCGGACACAGCGACCAGCCTACTTTGCTCTACATCTGGGACCAACAACAACAGATTATTGCGCAGATGGTGGTTTGCGACGGCGACAACATTACCGTCAAGAGCGACGGACTACAGCTACCCACACTCGATGTAAAAGGCAACGATGTGACCGAACAATGGATGAAGTGGCGAAAAAAACAGCTACAATACATCAACAGTAATGACTATGCCACGCTAGACCGTGCCATCGAACAACAAGTCGCCGAACATCCCGAACAATTGCTCTCAGCTGTGCTTCTTGTGGCAGAATACAGTCAACTCGACAAATCAGCTAAAACTCGACAACTGATGCAGGCCATCAAACCCGAAGCACGCCCTGAGCGACTCATTGCCACCCTCGACTACATCAACCAGCATCAGTCACGACAACAAAGCTCCATCAACAACATCACACTCTACCGACACAACAAAGGAATAGATAAGCTTAACATAAATAAGCCAACCATGCTGCTGCTGTGGTCGCGACATGATGCCGACAGAAACACCTATATCGACTCAATGCGTCACATGGCCCAGCGATACGGCGACAAAATCATGCTGACCGACATTCTGGTAGACACCGACACCACACAGTGGAGCCACAAGCTGCATGGCGACACTACCTCGTGGACACACTGGTGGGCACCCGGCGGTATCATGGACCAAGCACTCACAACACTCAACGCCACTCACACACCACTGCTGATTATCACCGACAGCAACGGCCACATCATCGACCACTTGCCAGTCAAATAGCACAGCCACGCATCGCTCTGCCCTTGCTATCTGCCTGTCAACGTTAAACCAAATCAAAATAAGTGAGTCATAAAGGCATATCCACAAGAATTTATTTGTACCTTTGCCGCACAAATAATAAACAAAAAACAAGACAATGAAAAAATTTCTATTAGCACTAGCCGTAGGCACATGCTTGGCAATGGGCTTACAAGCACAGACAGCAGTTTCGGTCACCACCAACGGTGTCACTGAGCAAAGCATCCTACAGCAGAAACAAAAAGCCAAGGAGGCAAAAAAGCAGGCTGAGGAACTGAAGAAACAGGCCGAAGCAGCCAAGAAACAGGCCGAAGAGGCCAAAGAGCAGGCCAAGAAAGCCAAGGAGCAAGCTAAGAAAGCCAAAGAGGCCGAAAAGCAAGCAAAAAAGGCTGAAAAAGAAGCCAAGAAGCAGGAGAAAATCCAAAAACAGCGTCAAGACGCGCAAAAGAAAATCGAAAAAGAAAACAACAACATCGAGAAGTATCAGAAAGAACTGATCAAGGTGCAAGAAGAGGCTAAAAACCCCGACCTACAGAAGCAGGCCAAAGCACTGAAAAAGATTGACAAACTCAATAAGAAAATTGAGAAAGCAAGAAAAAACATCGAAAAAGCGCAAAAGAAACTCTAACCGCATAACTGTTCAGCGTCATGACTAGTGTTCATTTTTTTAGATAGTCGCACTGGTCATGCTCACAAGTCCCAACAAAATTTAAGCGATGCACAATTACTGAATGTCAGTAATTGTGCATCGCTTTATACCAATAGGTGTATTGCTGCGTTATTTGAGCAGTCTCTGGATCTCGGCTTCGATGTCCTTGATGTCGTGGGTCGGTTCATAACGAGCCACTACCTCGCCTTGCTGGTTAACCAGGAACTTGGTAAAGTTCCACTTGATGTCGGGCTTACTGGCATAGTCGGCATCAGCCTTGAGCATCATGTCGTGCAGCAGTGCCCCAATCTTGTGGTTCAGGTCAAATCCGGCAAAGCCTTTTTGCGCCTTGAGATAAGTGAACAGCGGAGCGGCATTCTCACCATTTACATCAATCTTACGAAACTGCGGAAACTCTGTACCGTAGTTCAACTGACAGAACTCGTGAATCTCTTCCTCGCTGCCCGGTGCCTGATTGCCAAACTGGTTGCAGGGGAAGTCAAGTATTTCAAGCCCTTTGTCTTTGTAGGCCTTGTACAAAGCCTCAAGTTCCTCGTATTGTGGTGTAAATCCACAACGTGTGGCAGTGTTGACAATGAGCAAAACCTTGCCCTTGTAGTCGGCCAACGACACTTCGTTACCCTTACGGTCCAGAACCGTGAAATCATATACATTCTGTGCCATGACAGTGATTGAAAAAAATATGGTTAATAATAATGTGATTGCCTGTTTCATTGATACCATAATTAAGGAGTTAAAGGAGTTATGGAGTTATGACGAAAGCCTTTATTTTTCGGGAGTAAAGGAGTCAACTCCATTTAAATAATCTTGGCTGCAACTCAGCAAAGCATGAGCAAGCTCCCACTCTGCATTCTTGCACAAGATTTGACTACTTTAGTTCTTATTTGATTATACCTAACCGGCGACTGATGTCGAGCATTCGCTCGATGGGACGCACGGCACGCTGGGCCACTTGGTCATCAACCTCGATGGTGGGCTGCAAATAGCGCAACGAGTTATATAGCTTCTCGAGCGTGATGAGCTTCATGTAGTTGCACTCGTTGCAAGCACAGGTGCCATCGTCGGGCGGAGCGGGGATAAATGTCTTGTCGGGACAACGACGCTGCATTTCAAACAAAATGCCGCTCTCAGTGCATACGATGAACTCGCGGGCCTCGTTGTCGACCGCATAGTTGAGCAATGCCTGTGTGCTACCCACCTTATCGGCCACCAGACGTATGGGCTTGGGACACTCAGGATGCACCAGCACACGTGCCTTGGGGTGCTGTGCCCGCAAGTCCATGAGCTTCTGCACCGAGAACTGCTCATGCACATGGCATGCACCGTCCCACAGCAGCATATTTCGGCCTGTGATACTGTTGATGTAGTTGCCCAAATTTCGGTCTGGGCCAAAGATTATAGGCTCATCGGCAGGCAGACTTTCAACAATCTGCTTGGCGTTGGACGAGGTAACTACCACATCGGTCAAGGCCTTGACCGCCGCACTGGTGTTGACATAGCTTACCACCGTATGGCCTGGATGAGCTTTCACAAATGCCTCAAACTCATCGGCAGGACAACTGTCGGCCAACGAGCAACCGGCACTCAAGTCGGGAACAATCACCGTCTTGTCGGGACATAATATCTTGGCAGTCTCGCCCATGAAATGCACCCCGCACAACACGATTACCTGGGCTTCGGTTTTGGCAGCCAATTGAGCCAATGCCAGGCTGTCGCCAATGTGGTCGGCGAGCTCCTGAATCTCTGGACGCTGGTAGTAGTGCGCCATAATCACGGCATTGCGCTCATGCTTGAGCCGCTCAATCTCGGCGCGCAGATCTATTTCCGGGTCGATGGGGGCATCGACATAGCCTTTATCAACATTCATATTATTATTATTTTATTTTTTATTTTTAAAAAACTATTTTATTAGAGTTAGAAAGGGTGTTAATTGTGGTGATAACTTTTGTCGAAAATCATTGCATAAGTTGTTATTGTGCTGAGAAGAGTTGCTATTAGTATTTTAATTAACAACTTAATATTTTGATTTCTTGTAGTTTAACTAGTTTATTAACATCCTGTTTACAACCTGCAAAGTTAGTAAAAAGTTTAAAGATGATGTGATGATAACCTTGAAAAAAGTGTCGAAACTGTCGTAAAAATTATTTTGCTAATTTTTTTGGCAATGTAGTGTATTTGTCTATACAGGCATTGCATTGAGTTTTGCAAATTAAATTTTCAATTATTCTCATCAAGTTATCAACATCAATTCACCATGTTGTTAACAGGTAGTGGGGCAGCTATCTGAAGTCTACTTCAGAAATTCAGAAGATGCCTTTGAGCAGGGTCATGATGTTGTTGGTTTTGGTCTTGCCCAGCAGCAGGTTTTCGATCTCAATGACCTCGTTATGGGCTTGCAGACGGCGTGCCAGTGGCAGCAACGAGTTCAGAAGTTGCTCGGCTGCTGCACGGCGATTGATGAGTCGCAACAGCGATTTGGCAAGCCCAATCGACAGTATCAGATCTTTATGCCCCAGAGGTTCGCCCAGTTTCTTTTGATAGCGCAGTGCCTTGGTGAAGTATTTTACCGCATTGCGGCCATTGCCCATCTGTAGCATGATGTCGCCTTCGTTCTTAAGCGAGTCGACCAAGGCGTTGAGTGCCTCGCGCGTCTTTCCGGCATCGCCGCCTTGATTGAGCATGGCGGTGTAGAGTTCTGTTGTCTGCTGGTAGTGGGCCAGCACGTTCATCTGCTTGGTTCGTGACTGGATGATGTCGGTGGATGCATCGACGGCATAAAGCAACATGGCCGAGAATCGAGTATCGTTGCGTGCAGCAAGTCTTTCATATAGTTTTTGTGCCCGTGTGAGCTCCTTGGCTGCTCTACTGCTGTCGCCTGTGGTGTGGTGAATCATCGCCAAATTATAGAGTATGCCTGCCAGTTGCGCCAGTAAGTCCTCACTTTTCTTGCCAGCAATCTCGCTGAGCTGCTGCAGTGCGCTCTCGGCACTGCTCAGTGCCAGGGTGTGGCTGCCGTCGGCAATCATCAGACTCATACGTGCCAGCCACAACCATGAGGCATAGAGTGCCGGCAGACGGTCGTTGTCGTCGGCATACACCAGATATTCGATGGCCTGCATGGCGGCAGTGGTGCGCTGGTCACGAACCAAAAACAGGACGTAACTCATGGTCATGTCGAGTACCATGGGAGGTTCTAGACCGTCGGTGGTGGGCATTTGCCCTGTTGACTCTATTTGAGCCACAGCGATGGTCATGTCGTTGTTCAGTGTCGGAAATGCCGACTCCAGTAGCAAAGGTTTCAAGGAGTTATAAGTTTTCAGTTACAAGAATCAAGCCGGACGGCTATATTAATTGACTTACAGGCAGTTGTCGTCGCTTGCAGCAGCTCTTTCGGCCAGTTGCCGTGCCGCGATCAGAATGTCGCGCCAAGTGTTGGATGGCAGTTCTGCCAACTGTGCGCGTGTGATACCCCTCTCCATAAGCTCTGCTATGATGCCGGCAGTGAGCCCCGCCTGCCAGCCCAGCAGGTTGTCGGTAGCGGGATGCTCGGCGGGCAGACTGATGCCATTGGCATACATGTGCAGTCCTAATGAGCGGGTAAGATGAACATAGTTGCGACAGTAGAACTCGATGTGGTTGTGGTAGGCCTCCTCGCCTGTCTCGCCTGGATAGATGTCGTGGATGTCTTGGTCATGGGCAATAACCACATTGCTCAGCTCCAGATTCTCGAGCAGGTGTGGCATCACCTTGGTCAGGCGGTAGCCTATGCCGTGCTGAAATCCCGGCAGGTAGATGAGTATGGCTCGCCGCTCGGCTGCATACTTGAGCAACTCGTAGAGTCGCTTACGCTGGGGCAAGTCGATGGCATAGAGCGACCCGAAGAGTATGATGTCGTCCTCGTCGATGCGTGGCCACACGATGTCGAATCTCGTTTTGGGATACGAACCATAATTGACAATCTGTTTGCCCGACCCGCTGGGGAAGATGGCCGAGAATGGTGTGGCACCGTCGGGATAGCGGTCGACCGAGCGGATGTCCACACCGTGTCGCGACAGATAGTTCATGATGATGTCACCCACCGCGTCGGTGGTACATTCGCTTAGCATCAGGCAGGGCAAGTGCAGGCTACCCAGCGAAGCTGCCGCGCAGGCAATACGTCCACCCACAAACGACTTGATTGGTCGTCCGTCAACAAACATGGTGTCAAGCACCGACTCTCCTATGGCGATAATCTTGCGCATAACTTATATTCTTTTCAGTAGTTAAATGGAGTTCAGTAGTTAAGTGTCAACTCCATTTGGTTACTTAACTTCTTAACCACTTCATAAACTTGAGTGCATTAATTAAATCCCTCACCCTCGTAGGTGGCAATGTCGTGTCGCCACTCGTCGCTGATGGTGGCTGGCTGTCCAGTGTCGATATCGAAGTAGCACAGCACGCTCTGACACTGGCACTTAACTTCTCCAGTATCGACATTGACCAACTGTTGCAGCATGTGCACGCTCTTGTCGCCCAGGCGAGTACACTGGGTGAGAACCTCAACATGCTCATAGAAGTGTGTCTGTGCCATGAAGTCGATGCTCATGTGCACTATCATCAGCGATGGCTTTGTCCACTCAATATAGCCGTGTTTGACCTTGACAAAGTAGTCGTTTTTTCCCAGGTCAAACATCTCGAAGTAGCTGGTATTGTTGAGGTGTCCCAGCATGTCTATGTCGTTGAAGCGCATCTGTATGGCCGTGTGGCAACGGAATGGCCGTTCGACTGGTGCAATATCTTTCACAGGCTTAACTAAAATATGGTGACTATTTAAATACTATTTCGTGGATGACATCACGACCCAGAGCTTCGTTGATGCGCTGGATGATGTTGGAGCGCATAAGCATCAGCTCGTTGCGCAATGGTGCCGAGGTGATTTGCACCGTCATCACACCACCGGCCACATGCCTGCTGGCCGTGTAGCGGTTGATGCCGTGTCCCACCACCTGAGGCCATAATGCACTTGCTCTCAGCTCATCGAGCTGGGTGTCGAGATGCTCGTGTTGCAGAAAGTTGTCGACAATCTGCCCGATGGTCTGTGCCTCGGTACGTTTCACTGGTGTTCACCTCCTTTCTCAATGACATGGCAGCTACCATCGATGACCATGAACATACGGTGGTTGCCCGACATTCGCCCAATGATGTGGTCGAGGTGGGTGCGGTTGGTGTCGGTGATGAATATCTGTCCGAAGCGGTCGCTCGACACCACCTGGATGATGCGCTCCACGCGTTGTGCATCAAGCTTGTCGAAGATGTCGTCAAGCAGTAGCAGTGGTGTAACGGGCATACTCTGTCGCAGAAAGTCGAACTGTGCCAGCCGCAAGGCCAGCGTGTAGGTCTTGCACTGTCCCTGCGATCCGGTGCGGCGCATGGACCAGTTGCCCAGCAGCAGCTCGATGTCGTCGCGGTGTACGCCGCGAGTGGTATAGCCGATGGCCATGTCGCGCTCGCGGTTGGCTGCCAGCAGCTCGTGCATGGCCCGGTCGTTGAGATGACTGATGTAGGCTAGGCTTACCGGTTCTTGGTCGCCGGCAATGGCACTGTAGTAGTGCATGAAGATGGGTGTGAACCGCTCGACAAACTCGGCACGGCACCGATGCACTATCGCAGCGGTTTGTTCTATTACTGTCTCAACGGTCTCGTAGAGCAATGGGTCGCGCATATCGTTGCGTATCATCGAGTTGCGCTGTTCTATGGCTTTGCCATATCGAATCAGGGCATCGAGATACTCTTTATCGCCCTGCGAGATAATCTGGTCCATCAGTCGGCGGCGTTCTTCGCCCGGGCCTCGAATCAGGTCCCAGTCCATGGGCGAAATCATCACCACCGGCAGCAACCCTATGTGCTGGCTCAGCCGCTGGTACTCCTTGCCGGCTCGCCGCACCACCTTGCGGCGTCCCTGTCCGAGCGACACGGTCACCTGCTCGTCCACCCCTCGGCGGTCGTAGGTGCCTTGAAGCATCATGTAGGGCTCGTTGTGGCGGATTACGGATTGGTCGGTTTGTGCTGTGTAACTGCGGCAGAAGCTTAGATAGTAGATGGCATCCAATATGTTGGTTTTGCCCATGGCATTGTTGCCAATCAGGCAATTCACCCCGTCGGCAAACTCTAGGTTGGCCTCCGCGATGTTCTTATAGTTGATGATGTTGAGCTGTCGCAGTTTCATGATTTCAAACCACAAAGTTAATCAAAATTTGCGCAAGTTGAGCGCAAAACAAAATGAAAGACCAAGTTTTTCATTTTTTTTTGCCGAGACGCAGCAAAATTTATCCAAATTTTATCTAATTGTTGGCATATTGAGCTGCAATTGTGCCAAAAAACTACTGTCGATAAAAATAATTAAGTTTTTTGAGGCGCAATTAAGAAAAACTTATTACCTTTGCAGTCCAGAAACGTTGGGAAGATCGCATAGTGGCAATTGCGGCGGACTGTAAATCCGCTCCTTCGGGTTCGGTGGTTCGAGTCCACCTCTTCCCACCACAACACTGCCGTCCGCTAGGATACCTAGCGGACGGCGCTTTTTTATCGTGCTCTATTCAACGATAAGGCAGGAGTAATTTTTTTGATGTAGTTGATTAGTCAAATTTAACTACTACTATGTAATACTTCCGCACGGCATTGATAATTAGATTATTACATGGAGAATATACATCACTGCACATTGTTGGGGCAACGAGTGGCAGGGTAGGGACGGCACCCCTGTGCCGTCCGCCTCGACAATAGGTAATGATGATTGCATCGATTGGCGAGTGCAGCCGAGATTATTCAATGCCGTCTCTACCATGTTTATTTCTTAGGTACAGCCTAGGTGGGGGACTGAATAGCTTTTGTGTCAGTCGATGCTTCGGCTGAACTGATTGATAGGCGGTGCCGGGCATAGATGCGGCAGGCCGCTGCGATGAGTACCGGGCAGGGGCGCGAACGGTAGTAGTCGGCGGTGCGTTCGCTGGGACGTGGCGGGTCAATCTGGCCGCTGCGCAGTCCCAACAGTTCGGCACAGATGAGCGAGTCGTTCTCGGCCTTGAATTCTGCGGCCAGCTGTTGCACCAGGGCGTAGTTGCGGGCGCGGGCATCCAGGTCGCCTGTTGCTGCTCCGCATTCCAGGCCGGCCAGCATGGCCAGCCCCGAGACGGCACCGCACGTCAGTCTCAGTCGTCCCATGCCGCCGCCAAACGAGGCCGCCATGCGCATGGCGGTGTCGAGGTCGGCGTCGGGAAACAGGTCGGCAAACGCTGCTACCACGCTCTGGGCGCAGTTCAGCCCGGTAAGGAAATTATTTCGGCCGCGCTCGCCGCGCTCCTCCACATCCACACAAGTATGGACGTCTTGAACACAATTCTTCATATTATTAATCTGCTGTAATTCGGAAATGAGAGTCATCTGCCCACAACCAATTGGTCGTGGGTCATGCGCTGCATGTACTGCTGGATGATGGCTTTGAGTAGCTGCTCCATGGGGGCTTGCTGCTCGGGTTTGGTGTCTACGAGGTTGTGCCGCATCAGGCGGTCGTCCAGGCGATAGAATCCGGTAGCCTTGTTGCCGTCGTATTGCAGTACCCAGCCTCCCTGCACCAGCTGATAGATGCCGCCCAGATAGTTCACTGCCCAGGTTTTCTCGGCAGGTGTGTTGAGGACGTCTTGGCCAAAGGCGACGAATGGCTTGGGATAGCCAAGCAGCGACATGAGTGTAGGCAGTATGTCGATCTGTTGAGCCACCTTGTCGACAATTCCGGGCTGCATGAGCTCACCACTGGGGTCGAAGATGAGTATGGGCGAGCTGAAACCGCCCAGGTCGGTCTGGTACTCGGGGTGGTCGCTCATGTTGGTGTGGTCGCTGGTGAGCACAAAGATGGTGTTGCGGTACCAGGGTTGGCGGCTGGCCGCATCGAAGAATCGTCCCAGTGCCATGTCGGTGTAGCGGATGCACTTGTGTATGGGCAGTGACCCCTCGGCAAAGCGGTCCTTGTACTGTGCTGGGATAACAAACGGGTGATGCGACGATGCAGTGAACACGGCGGTCATGAATGGCTCGTGCATCTGGCTCATCTTGTCGCAATAGAACTGCAGGAATGGCTCGTCCCAGATGGCCCAGGTGCCGTCGAAGTCGCCGTCACCGTCGTAGTGCGGGTCTTGGTTAAACTCGGTGCGGCCATAGTAGCGCTGGAATCCTGTGCCGCGGGCAAATGCCTGAAATCCCATGCTGCCGTTTTGCGCACCATGGAAGAAAGCGGTCTCGTAACCCTCGTCGCCCAGCAGGCGGGCGATGCCGCTCACGTGGTTCATTGATGCCGGAGTGAGGAAGAACGGCTCGACAAACATGGGAATGCTCGACAGTATCGACGGCATGCCGTCGATGCTCTTGCGTCCGTTGCAGTAGGTGTGGGTGAACGTCAGGCTACGCGACAGCAGCGAGTCGATGCAGGGGGTATAACCCTGGTAGTGTCCATCCTCCAGGTCATGGTTATAGGCCCCGATGTACTCGCGGCCGAAGCTCTCTACGATGAGCACCACCACATTCTTGCGGACAAACGGCACCGAGTCGGCGGGCATGTGGACAGGATTGTACACGGCCTCAAGTTGCACTGGGTCGCTATAGTAATCGGGCACTCGAAACACGTCCTTGCCCAGAGTGCGCAGCAGCGAGAATGGCGTGTTGAGTACCAGTGCGGCATCCATGGGACGCGACACCCACTGGTTGGCGTTGCTCACCGTTATGGGGCGCACCGCGGTGGTGAATCCACCACGCATGCCGGCAATACACAGTGGCACAGCCACCAGCAGCGCTGCCGCCATGGTCAGGTCGTAGCGCAACCAGTGTAGCCGACCACGGTCGAGATGAGGCTGGCGGTAGAGCCGCCACAGGGCTGCCACCACCACCACGGCCAGCAGCACCAGATACCAGTGCCGCACGGTCTCACCCAGAATGATGCCCCACAGGTTGCCCTCGTGGCCAAACTCGCCCAGCACCGTGGTGGTGGTGCGGCGCATGGTGAACGGGAAGTAGACGGCATCGGCCACGTTGATGATAAAGGCCAGCGAGTTGACGATGACAAAGAGCCAGCGCAGCACGCGGTGATAGGTGGCGTTCTCCTTGAGGTGCAGTGGCAGCAGCATGAGCACGATCCACAGAATGTTGGTATAGACGATGGCCGAGGTGTCAAACTGCATGCATCCCTTTGTCAGGTCGGCCAGCGAACCCTGCAGTGCCGGGCTCAGCAGCGACCAGTTGAGCACCAAGTAGATGAGCCGTGCCACCAGGTAGGTGACATAGACCAGTGCCAGATTGACCACCACGGCCCACACGGGTGCGATGAGTGTTGATGATAATTTCTTCATTACTTGTTACGGTAGAATCACTTGCGTTCAACGACGCGGCCGCCCACCACCTGGTAACGGCGGTCAAATTCCTCACGGGTGCGCTTCCAGCGGTTGTGGCTCCACAGCCAGTACTGTGGCGCGCGGCGTATGGTGGTCTCCATGCGGCGGTAGTACTCGTCGGTGATTGACATCGGTGGCATCGATGCCGGGTCGCGCGTGATGACTTGCAGCTGAGCCTCATAGTGTCCGCGGCTGGTGCAGCGCACGTCCACATAGACCACTGCCTGTCCCAGCTTGCGGGCAATGCGCTCGGCCCCGGTAAAGACCGGTGTGTCCTGGTTGAAGAAATTGACCCAGTGGTGGATGTTCTGCCAGGTGGGCACCTGGTCGCTGATGTATCCCACCATGGTGGGGCGTCCTTGCTGGCGGTGGTGCATGAGCCAGCGCAGTGTCTCGCGCATGGGAATCGACTCGCTGCCCAGACGGTTGCGGAAGGTGAGAAACAGGCGATCCATCACCTCGTTCTCCAGCGGGTGGTAAATGTGTCCCCAGCCGCAGTCGAGGTCACCGAGCCATAATCGTAGTGAGGTCACCATCTCCCAGTTGCCGTAGTGGCCTAGCATGAGGGCCACGCTCTGTCCGCTCTTGAGAATGTCGATGACTTGGTCCACCCCCTTGAACGTCATGCGGCGCTTGATGTTGCTGTGGCTCATGGTGGCGAACTTGACGGTCTCGGCGATGTAGTCGCAGAAGAAGTGGTAGTAGCGGTGCTTGATGCGCTGGCGCTCGGCGTCGTCCAGCTCGGGGAATGCGTTCTTGAGGTTCTTGTCGATGACGCGGCGACGGTAGCGCAGCACATGTGCCACAAGCACATAGAGCGCATCGGCCAGCAGGTAGTGCACCCACATGGGAAGCAGCGACAGTAGGTACCATGTGCCATAGAGTGCGCCATACAACGCCTGATTAAGTATCCTCTTTGCTTTCACGCCGCAAAGTTACTACAATTAATCGGAAAACGAAAATCGCCACATGCCATTACTGCATGCGGCGATTTTTGTCATACGGGGAAGTTGCCCCGTACACTAGTCGGTAAACCTGTGTCAGAGCTGGGGACCAGCAGCCACCAGTGCCTTGCCGGCGGGGTTGTCCTCATACTTGACAAAGTTCTTGATGAAGCGGCTAGCCAGGTCGCGGGCCTTCTCCTCCCACTGTGCGGGATCGGCATAGGTGTCGCGCGGGTCAAGGATGCCGGTGTCCACACCCTCGAGCTGGGTGGGCACGACAAAGTTGAAGAACGGGATGACCTTGGTGGGAGCCTTGTCGATGCTGTGGTTGAGGATAGCATCGATGATGCCGCGGGTGTCGCGAATCGAGATACGCTTGCCGGTGCCGTTCCAGCCGGTGTTGACCAGATAGGCCTTGGCGCCGCTCTTCTCCATGCGCTTAACCAGCTCCTCGGCATACTTGGTGGGATGCAACTCGAGGAAGGCCTGTCCGAAGCATGCGCTGAAGGTGGGGGTAGGCTCGGTGATGCCGCGCTCGGTGCCGGCCAGCTTGGCGGTGAAGCCGCTCAGGAAGTAGTACTTGGTCTGCTCGCTGTCGAGAATCGACACCGGAGGCAGCACGCCGAAGGCGTCGGCGCTGAGGAAGATCACCTGCTTGGCG
>JAFUVK010000034.1 GCA_017477555.1 Muribaculaceae bacterium | reverse complement strand
TGCCATGTCATTGATGATTTTTGCCTTTTGGAATGCAGCACTAAGGTAAGTGAAAAATCTGACATGGCAAAATCCTGGGCAACTTTTTGTTGCCCAGGTGATTATAAAAAATGTTAAGCTATTATGCTGCGGATTTTAGGATGAAGGTCATACATGATAGACTACAGCCTATTTACAATGATTATTGGGATTATTAGGGCTTCTGAAAAATGATACTCCAAGTGGGTGCCATTACCTGCGGCTGATGAATAACAAGTCACCCCCAAAAAACAGGCGCAGATAACCAGGAAATTCTTATCTTTGCAGTGTAATTAGAACGATAAATCAGAATTTATGGAAGATATCAGAATATATCATTCAATTTGGAAAAACATAGCCTTAATGGCTGTATGTTTTGTGTTTGTTGCAATGGGAATTTTCATGCTTCTGCATGGAGAACAATCATTCATTGTATGGGCTGGCATCTTATTCTTTGGCGGAGGTGGACTTTTCGTATTATTTCTCATACTGAAAGAAAGAATAACCCATACACCATATTATATGATTACGGACGATGGCATCATCATGAACAGTGGTTTAAAGACTTATGAAGTTCACTTTACAGATGTAGAATGCTTCTATCTAACGAAAGTGGGAACAGCAAGGGGAAAGACAACGTTGATAGGCATACAATACAAAGAAAGCATAGAGTTGCAGAAATTTGAAGATGCTAGCAAGGCTGGGCGTGCCGTTCGCCGCTTCAACAAGAGTGTGGCTGGTTCACAAGAAACTCTCCCCGCAGATGGTTTGACGATTAAGCCGAAGGACTTGTGCGAAATTTTGAATGAGAGAGTAAAAGATTCACGAAATATTTGATAGCAGGGCAAATTCAAAAGATATAGTTAAGATAATGTATTTACAGGTTAACCTCTGTCATTCAGTAAATTCCAATTTATCGGCAAGGTCTTTTAAGGCATCAGGCGGTTGGTTTACTTTTGAATAAAATTCTAGTGCTCGGCAAAATGAAAGTGAACTTTCTTTTGCGCTCGCTAAACCGAAATTTTGCAGTAAATCAACCGCTTTCGTCGTGTGCGGCAGCGGTCACTAATCACTCATCTCTCATCACTAATCCGCGCCAAAGGCGCATAAAATATATGGCTATTTCATTGACAACAGACGATGCGCAAGCCGCGCTGAAGAAAGGCTCGTCACTATAAAGCAAGCCCAGGATGACGCCCAAAGGCTGAGGAATAACAAATCCCACAAAACAAGCGCAGGTAGAGAAAAATTCGCTACCTTTGCAGCATCTTATAGTGCTACTGATATAACATGAACGAGATTCAAAAACGTGAGGACGTATTATTTGAACGTGTTTCACAGCTGATAGAGATTGCCCGCACGCGAGTCAAGACTACCATTGACACGACAATGGTCTATACATACTTTGGTATAGGCAGATACATAGTGGAAGATGAGCAACAAGGAAAAGAACGTGCAGAATATGGTGCTCAAATGCTGAATGGTTTGTCCGAAAAGTTGACTAATCGTTTCGGTGCCGGATGGTCAGTTGAGACGCTGAAGAAATGTAGATTCTTTTTCAAGACTTATTGCAACTCATCAATTGGGTCTACAGTGTCGACCAAATTTGTTGCCGAGAGCAATCCAAATGAATTGGGTCTACAGCGTGGACCCAATTCGGAAATCATTCACGAGATAAGCCCGAATAGACCGTTCACATTATCATGGTCGCACTATCTCGTGCTGATGCGCATCAAAGATGAAGATGAACGGCAGTTCTACGAAATTGAGTCATTCAAACGGGACTGGAGCGTGCGACAACTCAAACGCGAATACGGCTCAAGTCTTTATGAGCGGTTGGCATTAAGCCGTAATAAGGACGAAGTAATGAGATTGTCAAGAGAGGGACAGACAGTTGAAAAACCACAAGACATCGTGAAAGATCCTTTGGCTCTTGAATTTATCGGTATCAAGCCCGATAGCATATATAGTGAGTCAAGTCTTGAAAATGCTATTATCAATAAGCTGCAAATGTTCTTGCTTGAAATGGGCAAAGGATTCCTGTTCGAGGCAAGGCAAAAGCGATTCACTTTCAACGAAAAGCATTTCTTTGTCGACCTCGTGTTGTATAACCGATTGTTGCAATGTTATGTGCTTGTCGACCTCAAAACCGATGAATTGTCTCATCAGGATTTGGGACAGATGCAAATGTACGTCAACTATTACGACCGATATGTGAAAGCCGACTTTGAGAAGCCCACAATCGGCATACTGCTTTGCAAGGACAAGGATGATGCGCTTGTTGAACTCACATTACCTGTAGATGCAAACGTCTACGCAACAGCCTATCAACTCTATCTACCCGACAAACGCGTGTTAAAGTCAAAAATGAAAGAGTGGATTGAAGAATACGAGGAACGTCACGAAGAATGAATGCCTACCAATTCCAGCAAAATGCGCTGATTTTGAGATTATTCTTTCGTAAAATCGTTTTCGTTAATGAAATTGCACTATCTTTGCAGTGATAACGGAAGTTGATAGACTATGGTTTTGGCAATCTGCATAGAGTACCCTTTGCCCAATTAATTGCAAGTAGTTTGCAATCCATTGAATAACAACACGTTATTACCCACCCATTTTGTAGGATAGATTTCTTATAAACAACCTCATACGGCACATTCCGGCTTCGGCTGGAGTGTGCCGCTTTGCTTCGTATAACCTAATTTATTCACTCTAAAAACAATACGCTTATGAAAAAGATACAACTTTTCTTGATGGCGCTTGTAGTCGGCCTCTCGACTTGGGCGCAAGATACTCCTGCTTTGGGCGACTTGTACTACAGCGACGTACTTTTAGCTCTACGCTTATCAATGGAAAGACTCCTATCGGAGTTATTGCCTATCTTGGTAGCGATTCTTTCAGTGAGAACGGCGTAACCCTGCGTGACGGCGTGACAACACTCAACAGTTATGGTCTCGTGCTTTGCCTAAAGAATGCAGCTACTAACGTGATTTTATCAACAAGGGGCAACTGGTATTTTGCTCCTAATAGTTATACGGTGCGCCAAGCGTTTTTTGAGTTTATGAGCCCTGCTGATTTTAGTTATTTTAAAGATTAGTGCCTTTTTTTTCGAAAAAAAATCGCACAAACGATAAATTGTTTTTAATTTTGCCGCAGTTTTATCACTTTAAAAGCTTTCTGGCAAAAACCATAACACTCCAAAACGTTTTCCAGAAAAACCAAAGGAAACAATTAACTCATAAATATAAACTCATTAAAACACGGCTTATGATGAAAAACTACATTCTCAAGGCATTCAGACTTTGGGTTCTCATCTTGCTGGCGGGTGTGGCTTGGCACAGTGCATATGCACAAGGCTCCTACACAGTCACAGGCAAGGTGACCGATGTCAATGGCGAGCCACTGATGGGTGTGACGGTGCAGGCGCCAGGCAACGCCGGCACTGCCACCGACCTGGATGGCAGTTACACCATCCGTCTGACCAAGCCCACGCGACTCACGTTCAGCTACATTGGCTACGACACCCACACACTGGATGTCGCTAGCGGCGGCACACACAATGTGGTGCTGGCCGAGAACCCCCAAGTGCTCGACGACATCGTCGTCGTGGGCTATGGCACGCAGAAGAAAATCAACCTCACCGGCGCGGTGAGCTCGATTGACGGTGCCGAACAGCTCTCATCGCGCCCCAGTGCCGACTTGGCACGAGGCCTGCAAGGTGCCGCACCGGGCTTAACGGTGCGATCGCTCACAGGCGAAATGGGTCAGGATGCCTCCATCAAGATTCGCGGTATCATCGGTTCGATGAACGGCTCATCGCAGCCGCTCATCCTTGTGGACAACGTGGAGTGCAACAGCTTGCAGAATATCAACCCCGATGATGTGGAGAGCGTGTCGGTGCTCAAAGATGCGGCCTCATCGTCAATCTATGGTGTGAAGGCAGCCTTCGGTGTGATTCTAATCACCACCAAGAAGGCCAAGAAAGGCGACAAGTTCACCATCAACTACAGCAACAACTTCTCGTGGCGCGGCCCGACGGTCACTCCCGAGATTGTCAAGACCTATCAGGGAGCCGAGATGTCGTGGGCCGCTGGACTGCGCCAGAACCCCAACCTGTCGGAACAGACCAACTCTTGCTACCTGACGTGGAACCTGGAGTCGATTGAACGCATGAAGGAGTGGGACCGCGTGTATGGCGGCTACAACCTGAGTGACGAGATGGTGATGGGCCGTGACTTTGAGGTCAAGGACGGCAAGATGTTCTTCTACCGTTCGTTTGACGCTCCGGGCCGCTTTATCGACAAGAGCGCGTTCCAGCAGATTCACAACCTGTCGTTCTCGGGCAGCAGCGGCAGCACAGCCTACAACTTGAGCCTGGGTTACCTGGGCGAGGACGGTGTCATCAAGGTCAACACCGACAAGTACAACCGCTACAACGTGGCGTTCAACACCAGCACCGAGCTGAACAAGTATATCGACATCCGCTCGGGCTTGCTGTTTACCCACTACAAGTACGAGACACCCTACTACTTCGGGCCGTCGAGCTACTACGACGAGTGGTATTACCTATATCGCTGGCCCGCCATCATGCCCTACGGCACCTACCAGGGCATCCCCTGGCACAATGCCATCACCGAGATTTCGCAGGCCCAGCGCAACAAGAAGCAGAACAACTACCTGCGCATCAACCTGGGCTACACGGTGCACATCATCCCCGGGCTGAACTGGGAGACAGACTACAGCTATATACACGTCAACCGCTTCACCCGCACCAATGGCGGCGAAGCCGGCGGCTGGAACTTCTGGGGCGGCAACGGCATGCGCAACGAGGTGTGGACCTTGTCGAGCCACAACAAGGTGGTCAACACGTCGGACAACAGCGACAAGCATGTGCTGAACACGCTGTTACGCTATAACCACGACTTCGGCAACCACACGCTGGGTGTGATAGGCGGCTTCAACCTGGACTACTACACGACCTATGGCAGTACAGCCGAGCGCCGCGACATGATTTTGTTTGAATACCCCGAGTTGAACCTGACCTCGGGCGACCAGTTTGCCAGTGGCAATCACACGCACGAGGCGCAGGTGGGCTTTTTCGGGCGCGTGAACTACAACTACAAGAGCCGCTACCTGGTCGAAGTCAACGGACGTGTCGACGGGTCATCGAGCTTCCCTCGCAACCGCCTGTGGGCGTTCTTCCCCTCGGCTTCGCTGGGATGGGTAGTGAGCGAGGAGAACTTCTTCCAGCCGCTCAAGCCGGCATTCAGTTCGCTCAAGCTGCGCGGCAGCTATGGCATGATTGGAAACCAGGACGTGGGCGACGGCGTGTTCCTGCCGCTGATGAGCACGTCAACAACCACGTGGATTATCAATGACATGCGCCAAATCTCGTTTGGTATGCCGCTGGTGGTCTTGCATAAGGGGTTCGGCTGGGAGAAGGTCACCACCATCGACGTGGGTACCGACCTGCGCTTCTTCAACAACAAGCTAGGTCTGTCGTTCGACTGGTACAACCGCATCACCAGCGACATCATCACCTCGGGCAACGCACTGCCGTCGACCTTCGGTCAGACACCGCCCAAGCAGAACTATGCCGAGCTTCAAAATAAGGGATGGGAAATCGCACTCGACTTCCACCACCAGTTCTCCAATGGCTTGAACCTCAACTTCAAGGCCACCTTGAGCGACTACAAGATCAAGTACACCAAGGTAGCCAGCGCGGCCAATAGCATCGATGGACTGTATGTGGGCAAGGAGTATGGCGAAATCTGGGGCTATGAGACCGACCGCCTGTACCAGCCCAGCGACTTCGTCTACGACGAGAACGGAAACATCCAGAAGTTGTGGTATATCGACAACGACTTTGTCGAGGCCGGCACCGCGGGGGCCAAGCCGACCAACCAATTGGCCGACCCCAATGGCGCCTACCAGTTCTACCACGAGACCGACGGATGGTTCTACTATGGCCCCGGCGATGTGAAGTATAAGGACCTGAACGGCGACCAGCGCATCAACCCCGGCACCCGCACGCTCAACGACCATGGCGACCTCAAGCGCATCGGCAACTCCACGCCACGCTTTGAGTACAGCGCGCGTCTGAACCTCGACTGGAAAGGCGTGGACCTGGGCATCTTCATCCAGGGTGTGGGCAAGCGCGACTACTGGGGCAGCGGCTCCATCGTCATCCCGGGCTTCAACTATCTGGAGGCCTGGTACGCCCACCAGCTCGACTACTGGACAGAGGACAACCCCAACGCGTTCTATGCCCGGCTGACCAACAACGGGCAGTCGAACAACGCCCGCAACTACTTGCGGCAGACACGCTACCTGCTCAACATGGCCTACTGCCGCCTGAAGAATATCACCCTGGGCTACACACTGCCACAACAGTGGACCAAGAAGGCCGGAATGAGCAAGGTGCGCATCTACACCTCGTTTGAGAACCTGCTCACGTTCGACCACATGAACGATGTGCCCATCGACCCCGAGACACAATACAACACGGGCGACGGTGACTACCTGGGCCGCTCTTATCCCTATGCCAAGACTTGTTCGTTCGGCTTGCAAGTGACCTTCTAACCCTAAAAAACAGCAGAAAGATGAAAAAGATATATCAATATATGACCTTGGCGCTGGTCGCCCTGGTGATGTCGCCATCGTGCAACGACTTTCTGGAGCGGGAACCATACACATCGGTGCCCGACTATGAGTACTGGCAGAACGAGAATCAGGTGAGCATCTTCTCCAAGGGATTCTATGCCGCCTACTTTGTGGGCTACGGCACCAGTGGGCTCATCGGCGGCAGCCGGTATGGCAACGGCGACACATTCAACGACGACGTAGCCTGGCGCACACAGGGCGAGTTCACGCCCATCCGCGTGCCGGAGACCGACGCCACCTGGGATTTCAGCTATGTGCGCCGAGCCAACTATATGCTCGAGAAAATTGACGATGTGCCGGGACTGACAGAAGAGGCCATCGCACACTGGAAGGGAGTGGCCCGATTCTTCCGCGCACTGGAGTATAGCGACCTGACGTTCCTCTTCGGCGACGTGCCCTACTTCGACCACACGATGCTGCCCACAGACTACGAGACGATGTTCAAGCCCCGTGACCCGCGCACTCTGGTCGACGAGAAGATTATGGAGGACTTTGACTACGCCATGCAGAATGTGCGTGTCGACGACGGCGCACTGATGGTCAACCGCTATGTGGTGGCAGCCATCGCCTCGCGCGTGACACTGCGCGAGGGCACCTTCCTCAAGTACCACGACATCGACCAGGACATGGCCCGAAAACTGATTGACTTCTCGCGCAAGGCATCACTGCTGGTGATGAACAGCGGCAAGTATGCCATCACCGACGACTACAACGCCCTGTTCACCAGCGATGACCTGGCCGGCAACAAGGAGTGCATCTTCTATCGCAGCTATGTCGACGGTATACTCATGCACTGCGTGCTCACCTATAACAATAAGGAGGCACAGACCGGAGCCAACAAGGCGCTGCTCGAGAGTTATCTCACCGACCAGGGTCTGCCCGTGCACTACATGAACGACTCGTGGCAGCCCAAGACCGCCGAGGAATTCTTTGCCGGACGAGACGGGCGACTGACCGAGACCTTCCGCACCAAGTACTACATCCGCGGCGAGGACTGCACACCGTTCAACTACTCGACCTCGGGCTACTCGATGCACAAGTTCATGAGCGACAAGGACTCGCTCAGCACCGACCTCAAGTTCCGCACGGCACAGAACGTGACCGACTGTCCGGTGCTACGCTATGCCGAGGTGCTGCTCAACTATGCCGAGGCGTGCTACGAGCTGGGCTCGCTCAGCCAGGCCGACCTGGACAAGAGCATCAACCTGTTGCGTGCCCGTAAGGGCGTGAACCTGCCCAAGCTGGAGGTGGTGGGAGGCCAGCCGGCAGTGAACGGCATCACCTATGATGACCCTGTCCGCGACCCCGACGTGCCCAGCATGCTGTGGGAGCTGCGCCGCGAGCGACGTGTGGAGATGGCCTTTGAGGGTCTGCGCTACAACGACCTCAAGCGCTGGCACAAGCTCGACTACATGTACAATGGCTCGAACCCCGACATCATGTACGGTGCCTACATCCGCCTGGAAGACTATCCGGCAGCCAACACCGACGAGGTGAAGATTGTGGACAACGCCGACGAGGGACTCATCTTGTGCAACACGGGCACAGCCCGACAGGCGCCCACAGCCCGAAACTATGTCCGCCCGGTACCCACCGAGCAAATCGCACTCTATGAGAGCTATGGCTACAAGCTTGAACAGACCAAAGAATGGCAGTGACTGTAGTAATCTTAACTAATAAACAATGACGACTATGAAACATAAAATCATATATGCATTGACGGCACTGTTGTGCCTCGGGGGGCTGGCAGCCTGCAGCGACGACCCCATCGTGGACAACCCGTCGGGCGAGACCTACATCTACTGGTTGCGCATCGCCAACGCCGGCCTCACAGGAACAGAGGCCGTGCAGGGTGTGGTCGACGAGGCCACCAAGACGGTGACATTCGACGTGCCCGCCGAGACCAACATCGAGGCCATCAAGTTCACCAGCAAGCTATCGCTCAACGCTCATCTCGACAAGGATGTGTACGACCTCAGCTCACTCTCCGGCCCGGTGACGGTGGTCAACGTCGACAACCAGAGCACCTACACCATCAAGCTCAACTTGATTGCCACCACCGACCGACCGATGATCGAGCGCGTGGGCGTGCGTCTGCCCGACGGCACTGAGCATAACGGATACATCAGCATGATTGACTCGACCATCTATCTGGGGGCCGAGGAGTTTGAGCAGGTAGAGATTACCGAGGTAGTCACCCTGCCCCACCGCGCCACCCTCACCTACGAGAATGTGACTGACCGTGTGGTGAAACGCGAACCCAAGGGCTCGGTCACAGTCGAGTTTATGGGCAAGACCAAGGAATACCGGTTCTCGTTCTCGGCCATACCTGTCTTTGGAGCAGACTTCAACCGACCGACGGTCTATAACTATGCGGCCGACGGAGGCAACCAGTGGGCCGACTTTGTGGGTGAGAACACCCGTAGCGCCGACTTCGACGGCAACGAACTGCTCATCGTATCGCGCGAGGGCGGCATCAACCCGCGCATCCTCACCGTGAGCGAGGTGATGAGCGGCAGCCCGGCCGGCAAGGTGCTGAACATGGACGGTGTGACGGGCGGAACATTCCTGCTCAGCGCCGGACGGCTCTCGCACGGACACATCTACATCACCAACCTGAGCACCAATGTGTCAGCCGATCAGCCACTGCGCATCTATCACTGGGCCAACTCCAGTGCCGTCTGTGAGAACATCCTCTCGGTCGACGGCATGGGCGAAACGCCCTTCGACGAGCTGCTCAAGGGTGGCCGATATGGCGACAACATCTCGGTCAACCTCGACGACAACGGCAACGGCTACATCTATATGATCCGGCAGGATGGTACGAGTCCTGTGCGCTTCACCGTCACCGGATGGACAACACTGAGCGAACCCACGCTGGTGACCATGCCCACCACAGCGCCCTACTATGCATCGGTCAACGAGGTGGATGGCAGTCCAGGCGAATATGTCTACACCAGCGTCCAGACGCCCATCTTCCTCATCGACAAGGATGGCAACCAGATAGGCAACTCCATCCCGTCCGAGATTGTGCCACTGCGATGCACCGATGCGCGCGTGGTGGTCTACGACAACGAGCGCTACCTCATCTGCACCAGTGCGCGCTGGGGAAGCTGGTCGGGCGACCCATCGGCCACACTCTACGTCTATAGCCTAGCCGATGGCATCAACACGGCTCAGGCCTTCGACAAGCTCATCAATGCCGAAGACCCGTCACCGCTGTTCGAGCTTGAGCTGGGTGGAGCATTTGGCTCGGCACCGTCGGCCAGCACGGGCTGGGGTGTCGTCAACGGCGAGTTTGGCGTCATGGGTGCCGCCACCAAGGCAGGCTTTGTGCTCGTAACCTTCCCCGAGCGCGAGTGATGCCCGCCAACACAAAGTCCACCTCCGATTCCCCTCCCCCTATTTTGCACCGGGGGAGGGGGAGGGAGGTAAAACTGATGCATTTAATAAAAACAACATTACATTACATTCCCTTTCTAAAAAATTAATCTTATGAAGCTCAAAACTTTACTACTCTCACTTGCCGCTTGCCTGACTGTTGGCGCAACCGCACAGGAAGCCAACGTCTATGCCAGCGGACTCAAGGCCAACAAGATTGATGGCAACCAGTATGAAATCGCATTTGTGCTCAACGCTCCGGCCAGCGTCACGCTCAACGTGGGCGACAAGACATTCGACCTGGGCGACTGCGCCAAGGGTGCCAACACGATGACCGTCGCACTCGAGGGTGTCGTGGGCGAGAACCTGCCCTGGAGCATCACCGCAACCGCCGACGGCGCGACCGACGACACGGTGACCAAGATTGGCAACGTGGCATTCACCAGCACCCGCGGCATCGCCGTGGACAACAACATGGAGAGCCCCTACTTTGGCAATATCTACGTGTGCGAGACCAAGTCGGACTCCGAAACGGGCGTCATGGTCTATAACGCAGCCTTCGAGGGCGATGGCACGGTCTATGGCGGCAATGCCGGCTTCACGTCGTCGGCTGCCAGCCCGCAACGCGTGTTTGTCGGCGAGGACGCGCTCTACTTCTGCGACTGGAGCGATGCCCATGCCAATGTGTACAAGGCCGACCCGGCCGACCTGACCAAGGACTTCACACCCATCTTCGGCGGCAACAAGGCCTCTAGCGGACTTCGCACCACCGACGACGGCACGCAGATAGCCGGATCGGTGGTCTCGCTCTGGGTCAAGGGCGCCGGCGAGGATGCCGTGCTCTACACCTTCGACGAGGACTATGGCAACGGCAACGTGCTGCTGCAGTACAACATCGGCCTGGCCGAGACACCCTGGGTGGCCGCACCCACTGCCGAGATCTTTAACGACCCCGACAACCTGATGGCAAACGGAAGCAGCTGCATCGTGCCCGATGCCACCGGATGGTGGATCTCGCAGTATCGCTACAGCGAGACGGCTGCCAATCCCGCCCTCATCCACGTCACCAACGAGGGCGTTGTGGACTTCAACAGCGCCACAGCGGGCGAGAATGGCGGGCAACTGGTGGGCAACTCCCAGAATGGCGGCATGGCCATCAACCCCGCCGGAACGTTGCTCGCCATCGGAGCATACACCGAGGTCAAGGTTTATGAGATTGTTCCCACCCGCGGACCGGCCGTACTGACACCGCTCTACACCTTCGAACACGGCTTGAGCAACCAGCGCGTGTGGGACATCGCGTTCGACAGTGCCGACAACTTGTACATCGCCAACGACAATGGGGCCGGTGTGGCTTACTTCGCACTGCCCAAGAAGGACAATAGCTTCACCACCGAGGCACCCACTAACCAGGCACTGACCATCGACGCACTGACGGGCGTCAAGAGCATCGACGCTCGCCAGGTGGCCGACATCGAGTATGTCAACCTCCAGGGCCAGCGCAGCACTACCCCGTGGCAAGGCGTGAATGTGGTCATCACCCGCTACAGCGACGGCACCACCAACACCAGCAAAATCGTCAAGTAAAAAACCATCAAAATCTTACAGAAAATGAAACACTTACTAATAGCAATAGCCGCCTGCATGGCATTGGGCGCAACCGCACAGCAGGATGCCAACGTCTATGCCAGCGGACTCAAAGCCACTCAAGTGAATGGCAACAAATTTAAAATCTCATTCACACTCAACGCACCAGCCACGGCTGTCGACCTGATGGTTGGAGGCAAGACATTCAACCTGGGGGCTGCCGGCAAAGGGCAGAACACAGTGGAGGTCACCCTCGAGGGTGTCAACGGCCAGAACTTGCCATGGAGCCTCACCGCAACCGGAGTGCCCAACACCAGCACCGAGCCCGTCAAGGTTGAGGACAAGACCACCAACGACAACCTAGACTTTGCATATGCCCGCAGCGTGGCCATCGACAATGACGTGGAAAGCCCTTACTTCGGACGCATCTATGTGGCCGAGAGCGGACATACCGCCACTGGCCGCACCAGCAACGGACTCTATGTCTATAATGCAGCATTTGAGGACATCTTGGGCCAGGGCAACGACCCGTTCACAGGCAATGCCGGATTCGAGGCTGCATCGGCTAGCCCGCAGCGCGTATTTGTCGCCAAGGATGCCCTGTATCTGTGCGACTGGAGCGACAGCCATCCAGGCGTGTGGAAGGCCGACCCGGCCGACCTGAACAAGGACTTCACGCCCATCTTTGCCGGTGAGAACTACAACGGCACAGGTCTGCTGGTGAACCGTGAGGGAGGCGACAGCGTGGCCATCGCCGGCTCGATTGTCTCAATATGGGTCGACGGCGAGGGCGACAACACCGTGCTCTACACCTTCGACGAGGACTATGTGGGGCCGGCTGGATTCAGCAAGACCATCCTGCAGTACAACATCGGCCAGGCACAGACCCCCTGGATGCAGGCTCCGTCGGCTGTGGTGTTTGACAATGTCGACCACCTGGAGCAGAACGGCAGCACGTGCATCATACCCGATGCCACCGGCTGGTGGATCTCGCAGTACCGCTGGAGCGAAGTGGCTGAATTGCCTGCGCTCATCCACTACAACACCTCGACAGGTATGGTCGACTTCAACAGTGCAATCGCCGACCCCAATGGTGCAATGGTGGGCAACTCGATGCAAGCCGGACTCGCCATCAACGAAGAGGGCACCTTGATGGCCATCGCCAACAGCGACTATATCCGCATCTTCGAGGTGGGTGAGACCAGCGACGGAGCACCGCTGCTGACCCAGAAGTATCGTTTCGCTCATGGCATGGAGAATAATCGTGTGTGGTCGCTCGCATTTGACGTGGCCGGCAACCTCTATCAGGCCAACGACCAGAATGCCGGACTGGCCATCTTTGCCCTCCCCACCGACGACAATTCCTACACAACCCCTGCCAGTGCCGCTCAGGCCATCACCGTCGAGGGCACTATGCCCGGTGTACCTGGCGATGTCGATGGCAACGGCTCAGTGGGTGTCGAGGATGTCAACGCCGTGATCAACGTGATGCTGGGCAAAGCACAGAATCCTCTGGCCGACCTCAGCGGCAATGGCTCGGTGGGTGTCGAGGATGTCAACGCCGTGATCAACATCATGCTCGGCAAGAACTAATCGTCTACTTATAGCAACTGGCTAGTTCATCCGGAGGCGACTTGAGCCTCCTGATCATCTAATGCCTCTGGATGGACTAGCTTATATCAACACCCAAACACTATGAAACTCAAGACTCTACTCATCGCACTGGCACTGACCTCGACAGCAGCCATGGCACAGACCTTCACGGTCGGGCCCATGACACTGGTCAAGACCAGCGAGCCAGCATTC
The DNA here is from genome assembly GCA_017477555.1 of Muribaculaceae bacterium. Taxonomy (GTDB): domain Bacteria; phylum Bacteroidota; class Bacteroidia; order Bacteroidales; family Muribaculaceae; genus Sodaliphilus. The sequence goes on along the minus strand of JAFUVK010000034.1, from coordinate 8,625 downwards.
TATCCGCTGCTCACCGATGGCGCGCGCACAGTGCTCGTCACGCAGCAGAACTACACGGGCGTAACGAGCGTGGACCTGGCCAGCGGCCAGCAGCGTGTGCTCTCGACCGAGCCAAAGGCCGGAAGGCACATCGCCGACTCGCCCGTGACCACCAACGACAAGCTGCAAATCGTGCTCACAAGCCACGGACAACAGACAATCCTAACCCCCAACGGACCCGACAACCGCTACCTGTGGCCGCAGCTGTCGCCCGACGGCAAGCGAGTGGCCTACACCCTGTCGGGCCAAGGAACGTGGGTCTATGACCTGGACACCAAGCAAACCACCCGGGTGGGCAATCTCAGGGCCGCACGGTGGTTCGACAACCAGTGGCTCGTGGCCATGCACGACAGCGACGACGGCTATGCCGTGACGGCAAGCACCATCGTGATGACCAACATCGACGGTACGGTGCAGCAAACACTCACCGACGACTCGGTCATGGCCATGTACCCCAGCGCGCTGAACGGCCGAGTGGCGTTCAACACACCTCAAGGACAAGTGTATGTAATGACAGTCAGTATCAACCGCTAAAAACAGTGACATCATGAAAAAGTTTATCATACTCTGCCTGGCCATGTGCGCGATGATGTCGCAGGCCGGCGACCTGACTGGCAAGAAGATTTATGTCAACCCCGGACACGGAGGCTATGACGCAGCCAACGACCGAAACATCGTCACCATACCCTTTGCCGCCAACGACACGCTCGGATTCTATGAGTCGACGTGCAACCTGGTCAAAGGACTGGAGCTGCGACGACTGCTGCAGGAGGCTGGCGCAACGATTATGATTTCGCGGACGCTCAACCGCGACCAGGACGACAAGGTGCTCAGCGAGATTGCCGAAGAGGCCAACGCTTTCGGGGCCGACGCGTTCATCTCGGTACACAGCAACGCACTAGGCTCAAACAACGGCACGAACTATCTGCTCAACCTCTACAAGGGCAACGAGAATGCCGCTGCAGGAGTGCCTTGGAACGAGACCAGCAAGGACATGGCCACCAAGGCATGGCCCTACCTCTACGACAACAACATCACCGTATGGACCAGCGGCACGCCCGCCAACCCCATCGTACGCGACGACTACCACTTCCTGGGCTACTACCTGGGGGTAATGCGACCGCTCACCGTGCCGGGATTCCTGGTCGAGGGGTCGTTCCACGACTACAAGCCCGAGACACACCGTCTGCTCAACAAGGACTATGCGCAAATGACGGCGGTGAACCTCTACCGCTTCTTCCTCGACTACTTCGAAGCCGACGCACCGCAGGTGGGAGAGATCATGGGGTCAATCAAGGACAGCCAACGCGTGATGAACGACCCGCGGTTTGCCAACTATGTGAAGAAGACCCACGACCAGTACCTGCCGCTCAATGGTGCCAAGGCCACTCTGCTCGATGCCGCCGGCAATGAGCTGAAGTCCTACACCACCGACGACTTCTACAACGGCGTGTATGTGTTCCGCGACCTGGCACCCGGAAACTACAAGGTGCGCCTCGAGGCCGAGGGCTATGAGACACAGACCAAAGATGTCACTGTCACCGCGGCCAAGACCACGAGCTTCGTCACCCAGCTGGTCGACCCCAGCTACGAGCCACCGGTAATAACGCTGGGAGAGCCCAACATCTATGCCAGCGAACTCAGTGCCATCATGACCGACGAGGCCAAGTATGACCTGGCCTTCACCCTCAATGCCGACGCCACCAGCGTCACCATAAAGGTCATGGACGGAGCCACGGTGGTCAAAACCATCGATGCCGGAGCACTCACCAAGGGCAAGAACGTGGTGCAGGCCGACCTCACGGGCATCAACAAGCAGAACCTGACTTGGAGTGTGCTCGCGGTGGCCACACCGGCCGATGACGCGTCGCCACGCGCGCTGACCAACCTCGACCTGCAGGAGCAAATCAACTTTGCCAACCTGCGCGGAGTGGCCGTGGACAACAGCACCGAGAGCCCCTACTTCGGACGCCTATACATGACCGAGGCCAAGGGCGGCACAGCCAACGGACGCACCACACGCAACGGTCTGTATGTGCTTGACGCAACATTTGCCGACGTCACCGGGCAGGGCAACAACCCCTACACTGGCAACATCACCTGGGCCAGCAACGCCAGCCCCAACGACGTGAAGGTAGCCGAGGACGGCACGCTCTACCTAGCCGACTGGAGTGACGCTCACAGCGGGGTGTGGAAAGCCGACCCGGCCGACCTGACCAAGGACTTCACACCCATATTCGCCGGAGCGCGCAACGCCGACGGACTGGTGAGCAACAATGGCGTGAACGTGGGCGGATCGGTGTCGTCGTGCTGGGTCGAAGGCTCGGGCGAGAACACCGTGCTCTACACCATCGACGAGGACATGCCGTCGGAAAGCGCCAGCCATCTGCCACTGCTGCGCTACGACATCGGCAATGCCGACAATCCCTGGACAGCGGCACCGTCGGCTGTGGTGTACGACAACGCGCCCAACCCCAACGATGCCGATGGCAACGGATTCTTGCGCAACGCCACCTGCCGCATCCAGCCCGACGCCAACGGCAACTGGTGGATCTCGCAGTACCGCTGGAGCGACACGCGCGACGTGCCGTCGCTCATCTGCGTGCGCGACAACCAGATTATATTTAACTCGGCAGGCATGATGGGCACATCGCAGAAGGGAGCCATGGCCATCAACGTCGATGGAACACTGCTGGCCATGGGCTGCGCCGATGAAATCAAGGTGTTCGACATCGGTGAGACCGCCGACGGCACTCCCACGCTCACGCTCAAGTACAGCATTTCGCCGGCACTGGGCAGCGAGAGCTACGGACTGGCGTTCGACGTGGCCGACAATGTCTATCTGGCCGCGCCCACCACGGGGCTGGGAGCATGGGCACTGCCCAAGCAGGACAACTCGTTTGAGACACCGGCACCCAGCACCATGACACTGTCCGGCAAAGCCGGCGGAGTCACGGGCGATGTCACAGGCGAGGGTGACGTCGATGTGGCCGATGTCAACGCCATTATCAACATGATGCTGGGTCGCATAGCGCACACCAGCAGTGGCGATGTCACCGGCAATGGTACCATCGACGTGGCCGATGTCAACGCCGTGATCAACATCATGCTCGGCAAATAAGGCCAACCAAAAATCTCTAAGTCCATCATATTATGGCCACCGCTCCAGTGGAGTGGTGGCCTTTTGCGCACTCAGATGCCACAGTGTTTTTCATCCGATTTTGTCCCGGCAAATCAAAAAAATTAGGGATAACTTGCAGGCTGACTGCTTGTTATCCCCTTCCGGGTCGGGGTGAGAGGACTCGAACTTCCGACCTCCACGTCCCGAACGTGGCGCGCTAACCAACTGTGCTACACCCCGATTCCTTGTTTTGGTGCTGCAAAGGTACTGCTTTTTTGCGAAATGACAATAAAAAAAACGAAAAAAAACAACATTTGGGCTGAAAAAAGCCTTTTTAGGCCATAAACAAGGGGGTAATAACAAAAAATGTGAAAAAATATTGTCGTTGTTTCAAAACTTATCAGTATCTTTGTCGGTTGGAAACTAGGCTACTAGCAAACCATATTATATTAACCTATAAAAATTGTTTCACAATGAAGAAATTTTTTACATTCATCACGATGAGTCTGCTCATGGCTGCTGCGGCCGTGGCGCAGACCACCATCACCTTTGATGCCAGTGTTGACCAGTCGGGCAACACCACGGCAGGCGAGCAGACGCTCACCAAGGAAGGCATCACACTGCATGTGACCAACGGCCTTCTTGGTGCTTTTGACCAGAGCAACAACACCTATGCCTATCGCGTCTACAAAGATGCGACACTGACAGTGTCGTCGACAGTGGGTGCCATCACCAACATTGAGTTCACTTGCGCAGCAAGCGGCGACACAAAGAATGGCCCCGGTTGCATGACAGCCGACTGTGGCACATATACCTACGCCGACAAGGTAGGTACTTGGACAGGCAGCAGCAGTACTATCAAGTTCACTGCTTCGACTGCTCAAGTGCGTGCCCACAAGATTGTAGTCACCGTGGGTGGCGGTGGCGAGGAGATCGTGGCCGCCCCCACTTTCACTCCTGCTGCCGGCACCTACTACAGCCCCATCAATGTCGAGATCAAGAGTGGCACAACTGGAGCCAACATCTACTACACACTCGATGGCACTACACCCAGCGCAAGCCCGACAGCCTACACCGAGGCCATCGCCATCAGCCAGAACACCACTATCAAGGCTATCGCCATCATGGGCGACAAGCAGAGCGAGGTGGCCGAGGCAGCCTATGTCTTCGAGCAGGGCACCCAGGTGGCCAGCATCGCCGCCTACAATGCCCTGGACGATGGCACGATGGCGCAGTTCACCATCCCGGTGACCGCCCTGGCACAGAACGCCAGCAACCTCTATGTGACCGATGGCACGGACTATGCCCTGATCTATGGCTCGACCGGCAAGACCTACAAGAACGGCCAGTCGATTCCCGCCGGATTCATCGGCAAGAAGACCACCTACAACGGCATGCCCGAGCTGACCAATCCGCTGAGCGGCTTTGAGGCTGGTGTCGACGGCCCGGCCATCGAGGCCGAGGAAATCCAGTGCGAGGACGTCAGTGGCGACCTGTGGGGTCACTATGTGCTCATCAAGGGTGTGCACCTGAGCTACACCGGCAAGACCATCACCGACGCCAGCGGCTCGGCTCCCATCCACACCGGCATGGGCGGCTATGGCAGCTCGACCGACACGACCAAGGTCTATGACTGCTATGCCATCATCGGTGCCTACCGCACGGCCCAGATGACCGAGACCGTCTTCCAGGTGCTTCCCGTCAAGCTCGTTGAGCAAGGCGGCACTGTCGAGGGCGGTGACCTGACCATCGCCCAGTACCAGGCACTGGCCGATGGCACCGACACCGAGGCCTTCAACGCCGTGACCACCCTGGCACAGAGCGGCAGCCGCCTGTTTGTCAAGGACGAGACTGGCTACATGCTCATCTTCGGCAACGTGGGCAAGACCTACAACACGGGTGACATCATCCCCGCCGGTTTCAGCGGCCAGAAGACCACCTATGACGGCGAGCCCGAGCTGCAGAACCCCAAGAACTTCGCCGAGTCGACCGAGAGCACCACAGTGACAGCCGTCGAGGCCAATGCAGCCTATCTCAAGCACGAGAACTTCGCACACTATGTGGTGTTCAAGAATGCCACCATCAGCGGAGGCAAGATCTACGACGCCGACGGTGCCGAGGTAGCCTTCTACTGCAACATGGGTGCCAACCTGCCCAGCGACGAGACCAAGACTTACGACATCTATGGCATCGTGGGCTCGCATGGCAAGACCAACACCGTCTATCAGCTGCTGCCCACCGAGTTCAAGGCAACCGATGGCAGCGAGGAGCAGATTCCCGAGGTGGCCGATGTCGAGGCTCTCTATGACCTGAACAAGGGCATCAACGCCCGCATCAAGAGCGACCTGGTGGCTATCTTCCAGCAGGGCAACCGCCTGTTTGTCAAGAACAACGACACCTTCACGCTGGTCTATGGCCCGCTGACCGAGACCTTTGAGAACGGTGACATCATCCGCGACGCTGTGGCTAGCTGGACTGAGTACCAGGGTGCCAAGCAGCTTGTGCCGGTCGACTCGACATTTGTCGTGGCCGAGAAGGGTGCCGCTGTCGAGCCTGTCGAGCTGTCGCTCGAGGAGATGGGTCAGGATATGGTTCACACCTACTTCCTGGTCAAGAACGCCACCATCACCGCTACCGAGACCGCTAACACCTATATGGTGAACGACGGCACAATCGACATGAAGGCATTCAACCAGTTTGGCATTGAGATGCCTGAGGACCTCGAGGCACAGTACGACATCAAGTGCTTCCTCACCGTCTACAAGCAGGAGCTTGAGCTTTATCCTGTCGAGATCACCAAGGTCGGTGGCGACCTTATTCCCGGCGATGTCGACGGCAACGGCTCGGTGGGTGTCGAGGATGTCAACGCCGTGATCAACGTGATGCTGGGCAAAGCACAGAATCCTCTGGCCGACCTCAGCGGCAACGGCAGTGTTGGTGTCGAGGATGTCAACGCCGTGATCAACATCATGCTCGGCAAGAACTAATCGTCTAAAAGAATTAACAGTACTTTCCGCACTGTTAACCCTTACCCGCAAGGGCTCGGCCATGAGAGGCCGGGCCCTTGCCATTATAAGTCGTGCCTGTAGCTCTACACCTGTGCGACGCCAAGCGCAACATCGGCTGTGCCGTCAGCCTCGGCCAATGAGGTTGTAGCGCAGCAGCAGCCTCCCAACTGCCGATTCGCCTCGCAGACGCAGCGTGCCGGGCGATTGGGCAATCTCGGCTCGTTTCTCAATACACAACAATGCATGATTACTGTCAACAGTAAGCCCGAAGGGCTGGCAGAACACAGGCCGGGGTGTAGCGATAGCGCAACCCCGGTGACAGGGTCAAAACAAACGAACAAGCCCTGAATGGGCGGCAGAACACAGGCCGGGGTGTAGCGACAGCGCAACCCCGGTACAGGCAGACACCCAAGCGTCCCTCCCATGCGCATGTCGTCATTCCACCCTGTTCGGCCTGATGGTTCCAAACCCCACCCCTACCCCTCCCCTTTGGGAAAGGGGAGGGGAGGCTTGTGGCTGCTTGTGCCTTGTGGCTGGCATCGTGCATTATGCATTATGCATTGGTTCCACCCCACCCCCAACCCCTCCCCTTTAAGAAAGGGGAGGGGAAGTGAGGAGATTTTCTGAATCGCTGAACAGTCACCAAACGCTATCGGGTTGTTAATTTGTGTAATTTTTTTCATTGTTTCGTTCTTACTCTTGATTAATTGTAGTACTTTTGCGGCGCTCAAAATGTGAGGCTGCCGTAGTAGCCTCACTTTGACTACTCCGACAATGATAACCAAAAACTAATAACCGAAAGAAAAAGATATGTCAGTCCTTACCCTGGCGATCATCGTCGCCTTTATCGCAGGCTATGTGTGCATAGCCATCGAAAGTGTCACTCACATCAACAAGGCCGCCATAGCACTGCTCATGATGGTAGCATGCTGGACGTTGTTCATGGTCAACCCTGGCGAGTTCTTGCCGGGCTACACAGGTGAGGCACTCTACAGCCAGGTCAACCACCTGCTGCAGCTGCACCTGGGCGACACGGCCACCACGTTGTTCTTCCTGATGGGGGCGATGACCATCGTCGAAGTGGTGGACCAGAATGGAGGATTCAACTTTGTGCGCAACACGCTCAACACCACCCACAAGCGACGGCTGCTGTGGAGCATCGCCTTCATGACCTTCTTCTTGAGTGCCATACTCGACAACCTCACCACCACCATCGTCATGATCATGGTGCTGCACAAGCTGGTCGATGACCGTACCGACCGCCTCATCTATGCCTCGACCGTGGTCCTTGCGGCCAACTCGGGGGGCGCTTTCTCGCCCATCGGCGATGTGACCACCATCATGCTATGGAACGCGTCGGTCATCACCGCAGCAGGGGTGATTATGGAGATTTTCATCCCGTCGCTGGTGTCGATGGTCGTGCCCGTATTCTGCTTGCAATATATGCTTCATGGCACACTACACAAGCCCGAACCTGGGCAGCAAGACGACGACGAGAATGAGCTCACTGGCCGTGAGCGCAAGTTCATCTTCTTTCTGGGAGTGGGCGGGCTCATCTTTGTACCCGTGTTCAAGCATCTGACACATCTGCCCCCCTACGTGGGCATCCTGATGGTGCTGGGACTGCTCTGGCTCACCAGCGAGATGTTCTATGCCCACCTGCCCCGACAGAAGCGGGGCGACCACATGAAGAAACGGGTGAGCAACCTGCTCTCGCGCATCGACATGGGCACCATACTCTTCTTCCTGGGCATCCTCATGGCTGTAGCATGTCTCGAAGAGGTGGGCGTGCTCACCGTCATGGGACAGTGGCTCAACGACGTGAGTGGCGGCAACCACTATCTGGTCACAGGTGCCATCGGTGTGATTTCAAGCATCGTCGACAACGTGCCGCTGGTGGCAGGTTGCATGGGCATGTATCCACTGGCACCTACGGGCGACATGGCCGTGGACGGCATCTTCTGGCAGCTGCTAGCCTACTGTGCCGGTGTGGGCGGCTCAATGCTCATCATCGGCAGTGCGGCAGGCGTGGTGGTCATGGGGCTGGAGAAAGTCACCTTCGGGTGGTATATGCGGCATATCACGCCCATCGCACTGATTGGCTATCTGGCCGGCATGGTGTGCTACTGGCTGCTACGCACCTTCATCTTCTAGTCTTCACAACCTATCCGAGTCCAGCGACTCGGCGTGCTGCGTGATTGGCCACAGTCCCTCTCCCCTGCGCAGAGGACCAATGGTGCAAGCCGAATACAATGCTGAGCTAGCTCGAGCATTGTTGAGGCGCAGCCCATTGATGCTGGAAGAGCGGCTGGGGGTGGTATGGTAACTGCCTCGCTTCCGGCTGTGCCTGCGGCACAGCCCTACTAGAGTGAGCCACGCTGGCGCGTGGGAAATCCGACATAATCTATAACAAAATCGCACAGTCGCAGAAACTTATTATTTCTTCCTGCCGCTGTG
>JAFUVK010000033.1 GCA_017477555.1 Muribaculaceae bacterium | reverse complement strand
GATGTGAGGCATAAAATGATCACTGATCGGATCATTTTGTGTCAATTGCCCACTAAATGAGCCGTTGTTCTATATAATTGAGAAAAAAATTGTATCTTTGCAGTTTGGAAAGTAATAATTAAGACTAAAGAAGATGAACAAACTAGCACCGACATACGACCCCAAGGCGGTCGAGGACAAGTGGTACCAGTATTGGGAGCAGCACGAGCTGTTCAAGTCGACACCCGATGAGCGAGAGCCTTACACCATCGTCATCCCGCCCCCCAACGTGACGGGCGTGCTGCACATGGGGCACATGCTCAACAACACCATCCAGGACATCCTGGTGCGACGCGCGCGCATGGAGGGCAAGAATGCCCTGTGGGTACCCGGCACCGACCACGCCAGCATCGCCACCGAGGCCAAGGTGGTCAAGCGTCTGGCCGAACAGGGCATCCGCAAGCGTGACCTGACGCGCGACGAGTTCTTGAAGCACGCATGGGACTGGACCCACGAGCACGGCGGCATCATCCTGCAACAGCTGCGCAAACTGGGCGCGTCGTGCGATTGGAGCCGCACCGCCTTCACCATGGACGAGAAGCGCTCGCAGAGTGTGCTCAAGGTGTTTGTCGACCTCTATGACAAGGGATACATCTACCGTGGCCTACGCATGGTCAACTGGGACCCCAAGGCCCAGACTGCACTGAGCAACGAGGAGGTCATCTACCGCGAGGAGAAGAGCCACCTGTTCCACCTCAAGTACTATGTCGAGGGGTTGACCGAGCTGCCCGACGAGGCACAGCTGCGTGAGCAGGGCAACGTCATCCACCGCGACGAGCGAGGCTACTATGCCGTGGTGGCCACTACGCGTCCCGAGACCATCATGGGCGACACCGCCATGTGTGTCAACCCCAAGGACCCCAAGAATCAGTGGCTGCGAGGCCGCAAGGTGATTGTGCCCCTGGTGGGACGCGTGATCGACGTAATCGAAGACCACTATGTCGACATCGAGTTCGGTACGGGCTGCCTAAAGGTCACCCCGGCCCACGACACCAACGACTATATGCTGGGCAAGACCCACAATCTCGAGACCATCGACATCTTCAACGCCGACGGAACCATCAGCGCCGAGTCGCCCCTGTATGTGGGCATGGACCGCAACGAATGCCGCAAGCAGATTGTCGAGGACCTGAAAGCCGCCGGCCTGATTGAGAAAATCGAGGACTATGACAACAAGGTGGGCTACAGCGAGCGCAACCCCGACACGGCCATCGAGCCGCGCTTGTGCATGCAGTGGTTCCTCAAGCTCAAGCACTTTGCCGAGATGGCCCTGCCGCCGGTGATGAACGATGAGCTCAAGTTCTATCCGCCCAAATACAAGAGTACCTACAAGGTGTGGCTCGAGGGCATTCAGGACTGGTGCATCTCGCGCCAACTGTGGTGGGGACATCGCATCCCGGCCTACTTCCTGCCCACCGATGACGGCAGCGAGGCCTATGTGGTGGCGCTCACCGAGGACGAGGCACTGGAGAAGGCACGCCAGATTCCGGGGTACGAACACATTGAGGCCAGTCAGCTGCGCCACGACGAGGACGCCCTCGACACATGGTTCAGCTCATGGCTGTGGCCCATCTCGCTGTTCGACGGCATCAACAACCCCGGCAACGCCGAGATGAAATACTACTACCCCACCAGCGACCTGGTGACCGGCCCCGACATCATCTTCTTCTGGGTGGCACGCATGATCATGGCCGGATATGAGTATGTGGGCGACATGCCGTTCCGCAACGTCTACTTCACCGGCATCGTGCGCGACAAGCTGGGCCGCAAGATGTCGAAGTCGCTGGGCAACAGCCCCGACCCGCTCAAGCTCATCGAGGACTATGGCGCCGACGGGGTGCGCATGGGCATGATGCTCAGCGCTCCGGCAGGCAACGACATCCTTTTCGACGAGGCACTGTGCGAGCAGGGCCGCAACTTCAACAACAAGATCTGGAATGCCTTCCGCCTGGTCAAGGGCTGGGAGGTGGCCGACATCGAACAGCCCGAGCACAGTCGCCTGGCCGTCGAGTGGTTCAGCAGCGTGCTCAATGCCACGCTGGCCGAGGTCAAAGACCACTTCAGCAAGTTCCGCCTCAACGACGCGCTGATGTCGGTCTATCGCCTGTTCTGGGAGGAGTTCTCGGCCTGGTATCTTGAGATTGTCAAGCCCGCTTACCAGCAGCCCATCGACCGCGCGACACTGGAGGCCACGCTCGGCTTCTTCGACACGTTGCTGCGCCTGATTCACCCATTCATGCCCTTCATCAGCGAGGAGCTGTGGCAACACCTGGCCGAGCGCCAGGACGGTGAGAGCATCATGGTAGCGCGCATACCCGAACCCGGCGAGGTCGACCAGACCCTACTGACCCAGATGTCGCAGGCCAAGGAAATCATCAGCGGCATCCGCAGCATCCGCAAGGCCAAGAACATTGCCAACAAGGAAGTGATGCAGCTACATGTCATGGGCAGCCTGGACAACCCGTTCACAGGCATCATCGCCAAGGTGGCCAACCTGGACACCATCGTCGAGAATGCCGAGAAAGACCCCACTGCCGCATCGTTCCTGGTGGGCACACTGGAGCTGGCTGTGCCTCTGGGCAACAACATCGACGTGGCGGCCGAAATTGAGAAACTCGAGGGCGAGTTGAAGTACGCCCAGGGCTTCCTGGCCGGCGTGGAGAAGAAGCTGGCCAACGAGCGCTTTGTGGCCAACGCGCCCGAGGCCGTCGTGGCCATGGAGCGCAAGAAGAAGGCCGACGCCGAGAGCAAGATTGCCTCGCTGACCGCCACCCTGGCTGCCCTGAAAGGCCAATAAACGAGTTTCAGATTTCGATTCTCGAGCATTCGATTATTCGAACATTCGAGCAATCGAGCCAACAACTAACAACTAAGAGCTCTTAACTAATGAACAATATACTGAAAGAGAATGTGCCGGTGGGGCTGTGTAGCGACCACGCCGGCTGGGCAACCAAACAGGCAGTCATGGCTTGGCTCGATGCGCAAGGCATCGCCTACAAGGACTTTGGAACCTACAGTGAGGACAGTTGCGACTATCCCGACTTTGCCCATCCATGCGCGCTGGCCGTAGAACAAGGTGAGTGCTACCCCGGCATCGGCATCTGCGGCAGCGGCGAGGGCATCAACATGACGCTCAACAAGCACCAGGGCATCCGCTCGGCGCTGTGTTGGCTTCCCGAGATTGCCCGACTGGCGCGGCAGCACAACGACGCCAACGTGCTGGCCCTGCCTGGCCGCTTCGTCACCGACGACGAAGCCCTAGCCATCGTCGAGGCTTTCTTGACCACCGACTTTGAGGGTGGCCGCCACCAGCGCCGTATCGATAAGATACCCGTGGGCTAAAGCCCAAACCACCCACTCCCGTGGAATCGGATAACCTCCTCCACTTCCCGTCCCCTGGAAGGAGAGCGGTTATTATTGGCGTACGCTATCGCGTGCTGAAATCTTGTGCAAGCCGAACGCAATGTCAAGCGTGCTTGAACATTGCTGAGGCGCAGCAAAGATTATCTAAATCTTGTGCAAGCCGAACGCAATGTCAAGCGTGCTTGAACATTGCTGAGGCGCAGCAAAGATTATCCAAATCCATCAAAATCAATCTCAAAATCTCACATTGGCAGGATAATATTTTGTGGCGACTGTGAGATTTTAGATAAGATTTTGTGAGATTTGCTGCGCTTCGCTTGCGAGCACTTCGTGGTTCCCACTCGTCAGGGCGGCTAAACCCCACCCCCAGCCCCTCCCCTTGAGAGAGGCCGCTGAAAAAGTACCCTGTTTCCGGTGCCCTTTACCTTTTTTCACATTTCTCTGCATACTCAACTCGTTGAGG
>JAFUVK010000032.1 GCA_017477555.1 Muribaculaceae bacterium | reverse complement strand
CCGTATGCCAGTGGATCCTGAATATAGACCGTCTTGCCGTCGGGGGCATAACACACCTTGGTCTGCCCAGTCTGGGTGGTCGCATCATAGCCGTAGAGACTGACCACAAGGAATGCGCCTCCACGCTTATAGGTCACGACCTCGCCCTCGGGCTGCTCGGTGATGATGTCGACACGAGCCGGAGCCTTGCCGGGCTTGCTCAGGCTATGGGTCTTGGCAGCCGACACACTCAGTGCCATTGCCACAGTCACAATAAGAAGTAATAGTTTCTTCATAGTCACACAAATTTTAGAATGAATTATTAGGATTTATTACACATTTCATTGTTGAGTGCAAAATTAGTAATAAAGTTCGACTTGCGCAAATCATTCGCCAAAATATAGACTTTAGACCAATGCACAATCAGGCAACAGTGGACTAATCACGCGGCACGGCACGCCGCTACCAGCCACCTATTGCCCACAATGCATGTAGGGACGGCACCCCTGTGCCGTCCGCCCTGACCTATGGTAATTTCGTTTCAGCCCAGTGGAGGACATCTCCCCGACAACCCGGAGGCGGACGGCACAATTTGATGAATTTTGATGAGTTTGGTGGAGGATGATTACCGCCAAAGCCACCAAAAACCATCCAAGCCCATCCCTACACAATCCTGCCACCCGTTGCCCCTACATGTTACCATTTTTTATTATTTAGGCACAGCCTAGGTGGGGGACAGAACAGTTACTTGAGATAGGAGGGGTGTTAAATACACTTTTTGCTACTATCTGTAGGCACATTACCCAACTAGCGAAACTTGAGTAAATCACGAATTAGTCCCAGGTGATGCCGTTGCTGTAGCTCGAGCGCTTGTCATACTTCACGTCTTGCAGGATGCTGGAGTTGACTGCGATGTGGAAGTTGTAGCTCTTGTAGGGGCCCACCGGCACAAAGCTTGCCGTCATGGTGAAGCAGTGCAGTGTGCGCGACACATTGCAGTTCATATAGGCAATCTTGTGGTTCTCAAAGTCATAACTAGCCGAGAACGAGAGGTTCCAGTTCTTGGTGGGGCGTATGTTGCCATTCAGGCTCAACGAGTGGGTAAACTTGCCGTTATACTCCATCTTCTTCTTGTTGAACGTGCCGTAACCGTAGCTCACCGAGTAGTTGAACGTCAAGTTCCACGGGCAGCTCCACTTGGCATAGCCCTCCGGAGTTAGCTCCACCCCATCGGGTGCCTCTCTGCCCTGCCCCGGCCCATTGTCCTCGTCGCGGTCGCCGTCGGTCCGTTGCCGGCCTGCCGCGGCCACGTCCTTCTTCTTGCCGTCCTTACCCTTGCGGCGGAAAGTATCGTTGTTGAGCGTGTAGCTGAACGACGTGCCTGTGCTGGCCAACCTGCCCCAGCCACCGCCATGCGTCAGACGCAGCTTGTTGATTCGCACCGGGTTGCCATACTCATTGAGCCCATACTTGTAGACATCCCATGTGGCACTGAGATTGAGGTTGAATCCCTTGAACAGTCGCAACAAGATGCTGGTGCTCAAGTTGCTCCATCGCAACGAGTCGGCCGCCATGTTGTAGCTCTGGCTCAGCGACAAGTTCTCGATGAGCGAGATTTTCTTGTAGCCCGTGCTGTCCTGGTCGCTGCGCACCTTGGCCTCAAGGTTATTGGCCAGGTTGAACGAGATGAGACCGCTCCTGCCCGAGCTGGCCCCTCCGAACATCCCGTGCTGGAAGTAGCTGTAGTGCCTAGTCTGCTCCTTGCCATTGGCGTCGATATAGTCATACTTGCCCCAGTACCCCCAGAAAGGTGTCCCGAAGTCGGGTGCAGCCGAGAACGAGATGGTGGGTGTGAGCACGTGGCGAATCATCTGCAACTTCTTGCCCAGGAACTTCATCGGCTTCCAGAAGCCATAGATCTTGGTGTTGAGCGAAAGCGAGAAGTTGAAGTCGAAGATGTTGTAGAAGCTGTAGGTCGTGTCGCACACCTCGGCACTGGCATTGGGATCCCACTGGCGGTGGATCTTGCTGGTGTACATGCGGTCGTTGAGCGTGAGCGAGGGTGTGACATTGAAGTACTTGAACACATTGAACGTGGCATTGATGGGCACCGTGTGACTCATGCCGTTACGCCAGTCCTTGACCAAGCTCTTGTGGAAGAAATCGTTCTGCTTGGCCGTGAGCGAGTTCTGGAAGCGCCCACTGTAGGAAATCTTTATTTTCTCGTACCATCGCTCGGCCCCCACCACGCGCTTACGCTTAAATGGCGCGGTCTGCGCCATGGTCAGTGTGAAATTGGGAAACGACACGCTCAGCGTCGAGTCGGCCGTACGCTGGTTGATAGTCGCCGTGGCCGACAAGCTCCACTTCGTGCCCGGGAACTTGTAGGTAAAGTTGACGGTACTGCTCTTGGTGTTCTCAGTGAAGGCCCTGGTGTAGTAGGTGTCCAAGCTGTTGCGCGCATACCCGCTGGTGGCAAAGTTCACACTGGCCGAGAAGCTCATGTTCGGATTGGCCTTGCTGTCCTGCGTGTGGCTCCACAACACCTGGAAGTTGTGCATCTTGTTGTAGTCCGGGTCGCCCTTGTCGCCGGTGATTGTGGTCAGATAGTTGATGTTGAAGTTGCCACGGAACTTGTATCGCTTGGCATAGTGGCTCTGTGCCGCCACACCCCACGAGCCTCGGGTGTAGATTTCGCCCGTGAGCGCCAAGTCCATGTGCTTGCCCAGGGTCAGGTAGTAGCCACCATTGCGCGCATAGAAGCCACGGTTGTAGTCCTCGCCGAAGGTGGGGAACAGGATGCCGCTGGAGTATTTCTCGGTAAACGGGAAGTAGCCGAACGGCACAGCGATGGGCAGCGGCAGGTCCTCAAGCACCATGTAGGCCGGACCGGTGACCACATTGTGCTTGGGCCTCATCTTGGCCTTGGTGATCTGAAAATAGAAGTGCGGGTGCTCGTGGTTGTCGCAGGTGGTGTAGCGTCCGTCCTTGAGATAGTACTCGTCGTTCTCCATCTTCTTGGTCACACCTCCAGTGAGATAGCCCTCGCCCTGCTCGGTGACGATGTCGGTGATGAACCCCTTACGCGTCTTGAAGTTATAGTTCATGATGCGCGACTCATACTCGCCGCTGTTGTCCTTAAACACCGGCTTGCCTTGCAGCTCGCCCACCGAGTCGGGCTGCCCGATGGCATGCACTTGGCTGCTGTCCATGTCCATGGCAATCTGCTCGGCTGTGAGCGTGATGTCGCCATAGCCTATCTGGCCTGAGCCGAAGATGGTGGCTCGGCTCTTGCCGTACATCACTATCGAGTCCTTGGCCTGGAAGTTGACCACATGGTCCAAGTCCACCTGTCGGCGCACAAATCGCTCCCGGGGCTGCCCCACAGTGTCGGACTGGGCGGTGTCGCGCCCTAGCGAGTCGCCCCCGAGCCTCACCAGCGAGTCGACAAGCTCGGTGGCACCACCGCGCACATGCAACCCCCGTGAGCGCTGTTGCGCCCACACCAGTGTGCCCTGGAGCAACAGTAGCCCCAGCAGCAGTGGCAATATGTAGCGACGTGTCTTCACCGCGGTTTTGTGCAATTAACCCACAAAGGTAGTGCAAACCGAGCGAAATGCAAAAAAAGAAAACGAAGTTTTTCCCTTTTTCTGCATTTCCGAGGTGCAGCCTACCTTGGCCGAACGGCAAAGGTAGTGCAAAAACCACAAACACGCCCCTACCCTACCCGATATTTATAGTAATTTAATAGTTGCCGGGCTGTTATTGACCCACCCGAACAATACGCCTCAATGCGCCTATTCGCACAACATACAGCCCAGGTGCCAGCCCACTTGCCCGATGCGTCACACCATTGTAGATTATCCTGCCGTCGATTGTATAAAGCGACATCACTTCGCCAGGGTCAGCCCCTTTAAGAAAGGGGAGGGGAAGTGAGGAGATTTTTCTGAATCGGTGAACAGTTACCGCTTGAGGCATCTATTCACCGATTGCACATTGTTGGTTATTGGTTGCCCTGCATAGTGGCTGTAGGGACGGCACCCCTGTGCCGTCCGCCTCGACAAAAGGTAATGTTGTTTGGATAAAATGCTCACGCTCGGCCATCAGCGAGCCAGCTCGCATGGCACTCGCTTAATCGCATTTTTGCGGCCCTGCTGGCGGACGGCATTGTTTATTTCTTAGGCACAGCCTAAGTGGGGGACTGAAAAATCACCTTATGAACAAATATTGGCCAGGATAGAGCAGTTCATTGAGTCAGTAGGCGAAGTTGCAGTAGGTGGTGGCATTGGGACGCACATAGATGTCGCGCATCTCCCGCCGAGAGTCATCGCCGCCGTCAATGCACACCACGCGATATTGGCCAGGCTTGACATCACGCAGCAGGTAGAAGCCATTGTCCATGCCGTCGGTCATCGCGCTGACAAGCCACTCGCCCTGTTGGTTCTCGAGATAGACTGTCACACCATTGCGAGCCTGCCAGATGTCGGGGCCGAACTTGTAGCCTTCGTAGGGCGAGTCGGTCATCAGGTCGGTCACACGTCCTGCCACCACGCCAGTGGCGCAGGTGCCCTTGCGACCGAAATACTCGTCGATGGCCACGCTGAAGTTCCACCCCTCAAGCCAGCAGAAATCATCGTTGTTCAGGCGGCGACGCTCGGCTAGATAGTCGTGGAACGACCCCTCGCTGAGCATGCCCGGTAACTTGTTGTAGCGCAGCACTCCCAGGCCCGTCTTATAGCCCCAGTTGGGATAGAAAGTCCAGTCGCCGTAGATGCGTGACGGATGTGTCCACACCGTGGTGTGGTTGCCCTCCAGGTGCCGCATGATGCAGCGAGCTATCGAGTCGCTGCCCGCCACGCATGGTTCACCGCTCCAGCCACGATACAGCGCCAGTGGGAAGTTAAGCTTGCGCTCGATGCCGGTGGCGTTGCTGTGGATAGCTAGGAACATATCAGCCCCACTGTGGTTGGCCAACGCTGAAATCTCAAACAGGTCGAGGTCATCCTCGGTCTTGTTGTCGTAACGCGAAATCTCCACCTCGTAGCCTTTGGCCTCAAGAATCTGCTTCAGAGCCATACCTTTCTTGAAGTTGGAGTCCGACTCATAGTAGGCCGTGGTGTCGCCCGTGGCGTGGGAGTAATAGGGCGTGGGACGGTCGTTGCTGTCGTGGCCACCATGACCGGGGTTGATAAACACCCGCACCGCATCGCTAGCCTTTTCCCTCGGCACCGACTGCCACTGCGGCTGGGCACCGGGGCGTGCATTTTCGACTCGCGTCCACTGCAAGGTTGCCTCCTTGACCTGCCCGCCATCGGCCACATAGACCAGGCGATCGCCCACCACCATGGGCTGCACGGCATGTTCCTCGGGGTCGGTGAGTAGCTGTGTCT
Organism: Muribaculaceae bacterium; assembly: GCA_017477555.1. Taxonomy (GTDB): domain Bacteria; phylum Bacteroidota; class Bacteroidia; order Bacteroidales; family Muribaculaceae; genus Sodaliphilus. The sequence goes on along the minus strand of JAFUVK010000032.1, from coordinate 22,268 downwards.
GGCCGTCGAGCGTGGTAACATAGAGGTAGGTGCCCTTGTCACGTTGTGCTCCAAAGTTGGTGTTGGTCATGGCGATGATGTGTCCGTCATCGAGCCACACGGGCATCGACGCTGCCGGCAGCCGATGCAGCACATTGCCGGCCAGGTCGCAGACAAACAACCCCTTGCCTGCCGCCTCAAGCGCCACCATTGTGCCGCCGGGCGAGACTGTTGCCCACAGATAACCCGCACACTCGCCAGCAGGCGAACTGACGCTCTGACGGTCGCCGTCAACGACAAAGAGCTGCGAACGGCGCGTATAGGCATACAAGCCCATCTGCTTGTCTGTGGCAAACCTGTCGGCAGTTCCCACAATAGCCACCCCTTGTTGTGCCGTCAGCACATCCACAGGGCCGTGTTGCGGTTTCAACACACGCTCGGAGCGACCGGTAGCCGGGTTGTAACAGTGCCCCTCGCGATAGACACGGTTGCCCTTGCCCAAACGTTGTGTCACATAATAGACCTTGCCGTCAGGCCCGAACCGGGCATCAAAGCCCGGCAATCCCTGGTCAGCCACTGTCGTCACCCGACCTGTCGACAGGTCTTTGAGCGACAGCACCGAGGCCTCGGTGTTGCTAAACAACAGCTGCGTGCCGTCGGCACTGAGCTGCGGGAAGTAGGCACACGAGTCGACCAGCACACGGGTCGACGTCACCGTCACCGGCTGCGCCACAGCGGCCATCATGCCAGCCACCAGCGCCATGAATGCAATCATTGTCTTTCCCATTTTTCTATCCATTCTTGATATTTGACCACTAGCTTGAAAATCTCGCATTTTGTAAGAAATCTCCTACCCCCCTGTAAGAAATGCCATTACCGCGACAGTCAGACACAAGAACAAAAAACCATGCGCCATCATTGATAAATTAAAGACATAAGAACATAAGAACAAAAGCTTGTGGCTACTTATGTCCTTATGTTCTTATGTCCTATAAAACTGCGGAAACTTATGCTCTTGTGCCCTGAGGTTACCCAACCATGGTGAACATGGGGGCAACGGTGGTGCTGGCGGTGATCTGCGAGATGAAAGTGTAGATGCCGCTGGCCACGCCCACGGCGATGATACCCATCACACACACCGTCAGGGCCAGCTCTTCGGTCCAGTGACTGTCAATGTAGGGAACCACACAGTCATCCTGGCGCAGGAACATGGCCTTGACCACGAGCAGATAGTAGTAGAGCGAGATGATGGTGTTGACCAAGGCGATGAACACCAGCACGTAGATGGCCACACTGCCGGTCTGGCATGCTCCAACAAAGATGAAGAACTTGCTGAAGAAGCCGGCGAACGGGGGGATGCCGCCCAGCGAGAACATGGCCAACATCATGGTGAAGGCGAGCCAGGGATTAGTGCGGAACAGCCCGTTGTAGTCGTCGATGGTCACCTTGCCCGTGGCACGCTCAATGACGGCGATGACACCGAAGGCGGCCAGGTTAGAGAAGATGTAGACCAGCACATAGTAAATCATCGAGGCCATGCCCACTTGGTTGGCGGCAATCACGCCGAGCATGATGTAGCCAGCCTGGGAGATGGACGAGTAGGCCAGGAACCGCTTGAGGTTGCGCTGCCGCATGGCAAAGAGGTTGCCGATGGTGATGGTCAGGATGATGATGGCATAGAGCATCCACTGCCACACCTGTGCATAGACCGACCCGAACACCTGTACCAGGATGACGAGGAAGGCAAAGGCGGCAGCACCCTTACTGATGACCGACAGATAGCTGGTGACCGCCGTGGGGGCACCCTGATAGACGTCGGCTGTCCACTGGTGGAAGGGGACGAGCGAGAGCTTGTAGCCCACACCGGCGATGACAAAGGCAACGGCCAGGATGAGCAGCGCCGACTTTTGGCCCAGAATGGTGGTGGCGATGTCGCGGAAGTAGAGCGAACCGCTCAAGCCGTAGACAAACGAGATACCCAGCATGAAGATGGCGCTGGAGAACACGGCAGTGAACATATACTTGGCCGCGGCCTCGTGGCTCTCGTAGTGGCGCTTCTCGAAGGCGGCCAGCGCGGCGATGGGCAGCGAGGCGGTCTCCAGTCCGATGACAAAGAGCAGGAAGTGGCGCGACGAGATCATCAGGAACATGCCGAACAGCGTGAGCAGCAGCAACTCGTAGAACTCGCCACGGCGCACGCTCACAAAGTCATCGTTGGTCCACTTGACCGACTGCAGCATCACCAGCAGCACACCCACGTTGAGGATGTTCTTCATCACCCATGTGGCTGCGTTGGCCTCAAACATACCACCGAAGGCCACACCCCACGAGTCGGGGCAGGGAAAGAATGAGTAGACTGTATAGAGTGCGGTCATGATGGTGGCAAACATGGGCAGATGCTTGCCCATGCGGGCCGGCATGAAGGTGTCGTAGATAAACACAAGCAGGAACACGAGCAGCAGTCCTATCTCCTGCGGCATATACAAAAATTGAGAATAATCCATTTTCTTTCTTTGAATTAAGAATTATGAATTAAGAATTAAGAATTATCTTGCTTCTTGTTTCTAGCTTCTTGCTTCTAAATCATCGCTCCCAGGGCTTTGACCACGGGCAGGAAGCTGTCGTGGATGATGCCCACAAAGAAGTTGGGGAAGCAGCCGATGGCGGCCACCGAGAGCATCAGAGTGGCTGTAGACAGACGCTCATCCCAACTGGCGTCGGTGAGTTGACGGTGATGCTCGTCTTGCACAGCCCCGAACAACAGCTTGCCCACCACGCGCAGGATATAGACGGCGGTGATGACAATGGAGCAGGTAGCGGCAATGGTGAGCACGCGACGGAAGGTGTCGGTGTGCTCAAACGAGCCGAAGAAGATGGTCATCTCGGCCACAAAGCCGCTGAGTCCGGGCAGACCCAACGATGCCAGGCCGGCAATGACATAGCCCACACCCAGATAGGGCATGATGTGCATCATGCCACCCATGTCGCGGATGTCGCGTGTGTGTGTGCGGCCATAGATCATACCAATCAGTGCAAAGAACAAGGCCGTCATCAGTCCGTGCGAGAGCATCTGCAGCACCGCACCGGTCATGGCCGTGGTGTTGAACATCAGGATGGCAAAGAGCACCATGCCGCAGTGGCTCACACTGGAGTAGGCGTTGATATACTTGAGGTCGGTCTGCACGCAGGCGCTGAATGCACCGTAGACGATACTCACGCCCGTCAGCGTCAGGAATATCCATGCCAACTCATTGGCGGCAAAGGGCATCAGATAGATGGCGATGCGGAAGCAGCCATAGCCTCCGAGCTTCATCAGCACACCGGCGTGAAGCATCGACACGGCCGTGGGCGCACTCGCATGACCGTCGGGCGACCAAGTGTGGAACGGGAACATGGCTCCCAGCACACCGAAGCCGATAAACGTCAGCGGGAACAGCCAAAGCTGCCACTGATGCGGGATGGCGTTGTTGCGCGCTATCTCCAGCACGTTCATCGTGAGCTGGCCGTCGGTGGCCGAGTGGAAGTAGATACCAATCAGGCCTAACATCAGGAAGGCCGAGCCACCCATGAGCATAAGCGTGAGCTTCATGGCACTGTAGTTCTTGCTACCACTACCCCACACACCGATGAGCAGATACATCGGGATAAGGGCCACCTCATAGAACATGAACATGGTGAACAGGTCAATCGAGATGAAGAAGCCGAACACGCCAGTCGACAACAGGTAGAACCACAGGAAGAACTGCTTGGGCAGTGGGTTCATCCTCCACGAGGCGAACACGCCGGCGAAGACGATGAAGGCCGAAAGCAGGATCATCACCACTGAGATGCCGTCGACACCCAGGGCAAGCTTGATGTTGAACGGCTCGAACCACATGACATCGGAGCGAAGAATCATTTCGCTGGTGTCGCCGGCTCCACGTGCCTGCAAGAACAGATACACCAGATAGATGGCCAGGGCCACCAATACCGTGGCACCTGTCACGGCAACGGTCCGAATGGCCTTAATGCCCTTGTTGCTGCACAGGGCCAGACCGGCCAGTGTGAGCACTGGCACTATCACAAAATAAATTAAGATATTGCTGAAAATTTCCATCTTACTATATTGTTTAGAGGACCGTTAATCAAATCAAGACACAAACCATGGTGATAACCGCCAGAGCCAGCGCACCCACCAGATAGAGGTAGACGTAACTCTGGATGGAGCCATTCTGCAAGCGGCGAATGCCGTAGGCAGCCTGGCCGGTAGCGGCGGCCAACAGGTTGAAGAAGCCGTCGATGATGCCACGGTCGAACTTGGCGATGGGCTTGCAGATGCCCTGGAAGATGACCTTGTGGGTGATGAACTGATAGAGCTCGTCCATGTAGAAGCGACGATAAGCGGCCTCCCACAGCCCACTGAAGCGTGCCTGCAACTTGTCGGGCAGCTCATTCTCCTTAAAGTACATTTTATAGGCCAATCCGATGCCAATGCAGGCGATGAGCACACTCGAGCCGGCCACCGTCCAGTTGAGTTGAGTGTGCAGCTCGCGGCCATCCCAGGTGACCAGGTCGTGAGCCGGTACAAAACCTGCCACCACCGAGATGGTAGCCAGAATGATCAGCGGTAGAGTCATGGTCCAGGGCTGGTCGCTCGGAGCATGCTCGGTGTGCACCTCGTGCTGGCGCCAGTGGAAGATGAGGAAGTAGATGCGGAACATGTAGAAGGCAGTCATTCCGGCCACCATCGACATCCAGATGCCCCATCCCATGCCCTTGGCATAGCAAGCCACCAGAATCTCGTCCTTGCTCCAGAAGCCGGCAAACGGGGGTATGCCAGCGATGGCCAGACAGCCGATGAGGAAGGCGATGCTGGTGATGGGCATATACTTGTGCAAGCCATGCATCTGGCTGTTCTCATTGCTGTGCACGGCATGGATGATGGCACCGGCGCAAAGGAAGAGCAGGGCCTTGAACATGGCGTGGGTGAACAGGTGGAACATCGATGCCATGAAACCCAGCCCGTGACCACCGTGAATCTCAATCAGCCCACCCTGAGCCGAGCTGACGGCCAGCGAGGTCATCATGAAGGCAATCTGCGAAATGGTAGAGAAAGCCAGGGCACGCTTGATGTCGCTCTGCACACAGGCGATGGCGGCAGCATAGAACGCGGTGAACGCGCCAGTGACACACACAATCTCCATGGCTCCCTGCTCGATGACGTAGAGCGGGAACAAGCGAGCCACCAGAAACACACCGGCCACAACCATGGTGGCGGCATGAATCAGGGCCGACACCGGCGTTGGACCCTCCATGGCGTCGGGCAGCCAGATGTGCAACGGATACATCGCACTCTTACCGGCACCACCGATAAAGATGAAAGTCAGCGCCCAAGCCATGACCGAGCATCCCAGGAAAGTGGCTCCATGGCTGCTGGCGATGGCACTCTGTGCCACCTCCAAGCTGTTGGCTCCCTCAGGTCCGAACACCAGCTTGTCGAAGTCGAACGTGCCGGTGTAGAAGCTCAGAATCATGATGCCCAGCAGGAAGAACAAGTCGGCCAGACGAGTGACGATAAACGCCTTCTTGCTGGCATGAACGGCCGCGGGCGACTGATAGTAAAAACCAATGAGCAGGTAGGACGATACACCCACCATCTCAAAGAAGATGAATATCTGGAACAAATTAGTAGCCACCACCAGACCCAGCATCGAGAAGGTGAACAGTGCCAGGAACGCATAGTAGCGTTGGAAGCCCTTCTCGGCATGGCCGTGATGGTCGCACATGTAGCCCAAGCTGTAGAGATGCACCATCAGCGAGACGGTGGTGATCACCACCAGCATCATCGCCGCAATGGGGTCGAGCATGATGCCCATGCGCACCACCAGTGTCTTGGTGAACGAGAGCCAGTCGGGGTTAAACACCACAACTGCGCTGCGCACGCCGTCGGCCATCTGCCCTTGGTCGGCCCCGAAGAAATAGGTCAAGGCCACACCGTAGGCCAGCACGGTGGTAATGAGCATGCCTATGGTACCCAGCACACCAGTGAGTTTCTTGTCCATCTTCACACCCACCAGTCCCAAGAATAAGAACATCAGCAGCGGGATGGCAATGACTGCAATAGTATAACTTAATGGCATAGTCGTCTAGAATTTCAGTTTAGTGAGTTGGTTAATGTCCACCTTGCGCGCCACACGGAACACGTTGATGATGATGGCAAGAGCCAGCGCCGTCTCGGCGGCAGCCAGCGCAATGGCAAACAAAGTGAAGAACATCCCCTCCATCTGCTCGGGGAACAGGTATCGGTTAAACACCACAAAGTTGATGTCGACCGAGTTGAGCATCAGCTCGAGCGAAATCATGATGGCAATCATGTTTTTGCGCGTCAGAAAGCCATACACGCCACAGCCAAACATAATCAAGCTGGGCACGAGATACATGAGTAACGTGAGATTCATATTGTCAGTTTCCTCCTTTCTTGGTTTAACGACGACGGGCAATCACTACGCCACCGATGATGCAAGCCAGCAGCAGCACACTGATGGCCTCGAACGGCAGCAGGTAACCAAACTTGTCGGTGCTGAGCAGCCATGTCCCGATTTTGGCAATGTCCAGCTCCGGCATCTGGGCCAGCTGACGGCCGCAGAAGTTGGCGTAGGTGAACAAGGCATAGCCACACACGGCCACGCCGAGCAGGGCAGCCACGGCCCCTAAAACGCGCCTCGACGACTCAATGCGCTGCGCGTCCTTGCCTGGCTGATGCGTGAGCAGAATGGCAAAGACAAACAGCACGACAATACCCCCAGCATAGACTGCTATCTGCACCGCTCCCAGGAAGGCATAGTCCATCTGGAAGTAGATGATAGCCGTGGCAAAGAGCACAAACAGCAGGTAGGTGGCCGAGCGCAGAATCTGGCGCGTGGTGACGGTGAGCACCGAACATACGACGATGACCAGCGCAACCACGAAGTACAGGATAAGATTTCCTACTGATTCCATTGTTATTCTTGTTTTTCGTTGTTTTCTACGTTGACGGGCGCAGCGGGCTTAGCAACCTCGGTGGCCTCGGTGGCGGGCTTGGCCGCCTGTGCGGCAGCAGCCGCGGGAGCAACGGGTTCGTCCTTCTCGGGCAGGTAGTTGAGCTGCTTGACCAGTGCCTCGCGGCGGAAGACGGCCTGCTCAAAGTCGTTGGAGAACTCCAGCGCGTGTGTGGGACACGTGGTTACGCAAAGGTCGCAGAAGGTGCAGCTACCCAAGTCGTAGATATACTTGTCGAGCTTCTGCTTCTTCTTGCCTCCAGGCAGGTCGACCATGCGTGTGTCGATGTGAATCGTACCGTTGGGGCAGTTTCGCTCGCACGTGCGGCAAGCGATGCACTTGTGGTTACCGTTCTCGTCATAGACCAGCGTCAATGTTGCACGGAACCTCTCCGGTATCTTCAGTGTAGCCCGATTCTCGGGGTACTGCTCGGTGACTTTGGGCGTCACAAGCTCCTTGCCGGTGACGGCCATACCCTTTATCAGGCTGTGTATGCCCTTAAAAAGAGAAACGAAATAATCCTTGATGCTCATTTTTTCGTTTAGGTAATTTTTGTTTGTCCTGCCGGGCAGGTCGCAGCGATTGCGGCCTGCCGGCACGACACGATTGACTTGTTATCGTTGCACCTGCCCACCGATGATGTCGAGCAGCTCGGTGGTGATGCTCTGCTGGCGCAACTTGTTGTACTCAAGGTTCAGCTCGTCGAGCAGTTCCTTGGCATTGTCGCTGGCAGTCTGCATGGCCATCACTCTTGAGGCTTGCTCGCTGGCGGCGCTCTCGGTATATACCTCCTGCATCATGGCCCGCAAGTGCAGCGGGAGCACACTGTTGAAGATGGTGTTGGCATCAGGCTCAAACAGGCATGGCTCAGCTGCTGCCCGCGCGTCCATCTGCTGGGCAATCGACTCATAACTCACCGGCAGCATCTGCTCACGCATAAACTCCTGGCGGCTGGTGCTCTTGAAGTGCATGTACAGCACCTCGGCACGGTCGATTGAGCCGTCGAGAAAGCGCGTGCGCAGCAACGTGGTGAGCTCAGACAGCTCAGAGCCGGTGCTACGGGTGTTGAGCGCGGTGCGCTCAACCTGCAGGTCGGGGGCGGCAATCTTCATGGCCGCCTTGGTCAGCTTCTTGCCCACGGGAATGACCGTGACGCCCACCTGCGAGCCATATTGCTGGCGCAGGTCGTTGATGGTGGCCAGCAAGTGCTTGAACAGGTTGATGTTGAATGCACCGCACAGTCCGTCGTCGCTGCCAAACACCACCAGTGCCACGCGGCGCACATCGCGGGTGGCGATGAGCGGCGACGAGAACTCCTGGTCGGTGACAAGCAGGTGACTGATGACGTTCTGCACCATGGCGCGGAAGGGCGACAGGCGTTGCAACTGATAGGTTGCCTTGCGCATCTTGGCCGACGAGATCATCTTCATGGCGCTCGTGGTCTTCTGCGTCGATGCCACCGAGCCGATGCGGCTCTTTAATTCACGTAGGGTTGCCATATCGGGTGATTACAACTTATGCTTCGTACTTGCCGGCAATCTCGATGGCGGCGGCCTTGAGCTTGCCCATCACATCGTCATCAATCTTGCCCTGTCGCAGCACATCGAGCACATCGGCCTGATGCTTGGCGCGCAGATACTGGATGAATAGTTTCTCGAATTCACCCACATGGTCTACAGGCACACGCTGGAGCAGTCCGTTGACACCGCAGTAGATGATAGCCACCTGCTCTTCGACGGCCATCGGCTCGTACTGAGGCTGGACAAGCAGGCGCTCGTTCTTGCGTCCGGTGTCGATAGTTCGAGCAGTAACCGGGTCGATGTCGCCACCAAATTTGGTGAACGCCTCGAGCTCGCGGTACTGTGCCTGAGCAATCTTGAGCGTGCCGGCCACCTTCTTCATGCACTTGATCTGTGCATTGCCACCCACACGACTCACCGAGATACCGACGTTGACCGCCGGACGGATACCGGCGTTGAACAGTGCTGTCTCAAGGTAGATCTGTCCGTCGGTGATGGAGATGACGTTGGTGGGGATATAGGCACTCACGTCGCCCGCCTGCGTCTCGATGATGGGCAGTGCGGTGAGCGATCCTCCGCCCTTGACCATGGGCTTGAGCACCTCGGGCAGGTCGTTCATCACCGATGCCACCGCCTGGTTCTCATTGATTTTTGCTGCTCTCTCAAGCAGACGGCTGTGCAGATAGAAGATGTCGCCAGGATAGGCCTCACGTCCCGAGGGTCGCTTCAAGATCAGCGAGATCTCGCGATAAGCCACAGCGTGCTTCGACAGGTCGTCGTAGATGACCAGTGCGTCGCGGCCGGTGTCGCGGAAGTACTCTCCGATGGCTGCTCCGGCAAAGGGGGCATAGTAACGCATCGATGCCGAGTCGGCTGCCGTAGCGGCCACCACTACGGTATAGTCCATGGCGTTGTGATCCTTCAGCGTATTGACCAGCGCGGACACTGTCGAAGCCTTCTGTCCTATAGCCACATATATGCAATATACGGGCTTGCCGGCCTCATAGTTCTGCCGCTGGTTGATGATGGTGTCGACAGCGATGGCCGTCTTGCCTATCTGTCGGTCACCGATGATGAGCTCTCGCTGTCCGCGTCCGATGGGAATCATCGAATCGATGGCCTTGAGGCCGGTCTGCAGCGGTTGGTTCACAGGCTGACGGAAGATGACACCCGGTGCCTTGCGCTCGAGCGGCAGTCGTATGCGCTTGCCGTCGATAGAGCCACGTCCGTCGATGGGCTCAGCCAGGACATTGATGACGCGTCCCAGCAGTCCCTCGCCCACCTGAATGGAGGCAATCTCGCCCGTGCGGCTCACCTTCATGTTCTCGCTGATGGAGTCGACCTCGTTGAGCAGGATGACACCCACGTCACTCTCCTCGAGGTTCATGGCCACACCTGTGACACCGTTCTCGAACTGCACCAGCTCGTTGGCCTCAACATTGCTAAGGCCATAGACGTGTGCCACACCGTCGCCCACCTCCAGCACCGTACCGACCTCCTCGAACGATACATTGCGCTCAATGTCGCTCAGTTGTTGTTTCAGTATGTCGGATATTTCGCTAGGGTTAATCATTTGAATTAACTTAATAGTTTAAAACGCAATTTATTCAATTCATTCTTGACCGACGCATCGAGCAGCAAGTCGCCCACCTTGACGGAGAATCCGCCAATGAGCTCCGGGTCAAGTTCCTGCTCGACCTCAAGCGTTGTTCCAGGCATGAGCTTGCGGACGATGTCCACGATGCCCTCTGTCTGCTCTTGTGGCAGCTCGGTGGCCGTGGTAATCTCGACCTCGGCGATGTCGTGCTCCTGTCGGTAGAGGTTCACATAAGCGAGTGCGATTTTTCGCAAAAACTCCGCTCGATTGTTTCTGATGACCAGTAATATGAACTTGTCGAGCGAGCTTCCGGGCTTGGCTCCCACGAGTTGCATCATCACCTTGCCCTTATCTTGCTCGGGCACATAGGGGTTGAGCAACACACGCTTGACTTCGTCGAGCCCGGATAGTCCCCGGCTCAGTGGCTTCAACAGCTCATAGATCTCGTGCGCGTCGCCGTTCTCGACGGCCAACTTGTACAGTGCCTTGGCATATCGCTTGGGTATGAGTCCGTCGTTCATAGTACACTAGTTTTTGGTCTCGACATCGTTCAGGTATCTGTCGACCAGCTCTCGTTGAGCCTCGTCGGATGCCACATTCTTGCGCAGCACCTTCTCTGCAATCTGGAGCGCAATCTCACTGACCTCGCGGCGCAGTTGCTTCTCGCTCTCCTTCTTGGCCTGCTCAATCGACACCATGGCGGCTTCAGAAACTTTCTTAGCTTCGACGGCAGCCTCGCCTCGCGCATCCTCGATGATTTGGTTGCGCATCTTTGCTGCCTCGCGAAGGATATCGGCCTGCTGCTGGCGTGCCTCGGCCACCAGTTGGTCGGCCTCGGCCTTGGCATTGTCCAAGTTTGCCTTGGCCTCTTGCGCATAGGCCACACCCTTGTCAATCAGGTCGGCCCGCTCCTCCATGCTCTTGATGATGAAGGGCCAGGCCCACTTGGCAAGGATGCAGTAGAGGCACAAGAATGCCACAAACATCCAGAACACCAGGCCAAATTCAGGCGTGAAAAGTTCCATCGTCTAACCGCGTTAATTATTGGATAAAGATGGCAAGGAAGCAAACAATCAGCGCCACGAATGCGACACCCTCGATAAGAGCGGCAATCACAATCATGTTACTGCGGATGTCGTTGGTCGACTCGGGTTGACGGGCGATAGCCTCCATAGCCGAGCCACCAATCTTACCAATACCAATACCTGCTGCGATGGCAGCGATACCTGCTCCCAGGGCTGCGCCCATGTTTGCCATAGCGTCTGCTAAAATCATTCCTAACATATTCTTAATATTTTAAAAGTTATTGTTTATTTTCGAGTTTATTATCAATTATGGCTCATGTCCGTTAGGCTCGACCAGCGCCATAGAGATGAAGATGGTCGACAGGATGGTGAACACATAGGCCTGAATGAAGCTCACCAGTGTGTCCAGGGCCAGCATGAACAGTGCGAAAGCCAGCGAGAACACCGCAGTGGCTCCGCCCACCACAGCGCCAAACATGCCTGTGAAGATGAAAATGAGAAGCATGAGCACCAGCACCACCATGTGGCCACCCATCATGTTGGCAAACAGACGTACCATCAGCGCAACGGGCTTGGTGAACATGCCCAGCACTTCGATAAATGGCATCATCGGCACCGGGCACTTGAGTCCCAGTGGCACATCGGGCCACAAGATTTCCTTCCAGTACTCGCGCGTTCCCGAGAGGTTGATCACAAAGAACGTGATCACTGCCAGCACCATGGTCACCGCGAGGTTACCCGTTAGGTTGGCACCGCCCGGAAAAATCACCACCAGTCCCATGAGGTTCATCGTCAAGATGAAGAAGAACACCGTGAGCAGATAGGGCGCATACTTGGGCGAATGCTTGCCCAGGATGGGCCGAATGGTGTCGGTGTACACATAGTCCACGATAAGTTCCAGCACAGCGGTACCCTTGCGCGGCGCCTTCATGCCATGCTTGCGATACCATCGACGCACACTGAACACCATCGCAATCACCAGCAGGGCACACACCACAATGGCGGCCACATTTTTGGTGATCGACAGGTCCAGTGGGCGCGACACCGAGCCATCGTCCAGCACCTGCACAAGCTTGCCGTTGTATTCCTCACCATGGTTGATGCGGAAGCCCTGGTAGGTCTCGCCCCCAGTGACACGACTGCTCATGAAGCAGTGCCAGCCGTCTTGGCCCTTGACGATAATGGGCAGTGGAATGCGCACATCGTGACTGAAGGGAATCTCCCACCCATAAGCGTCGCCCAGATGCTCGTAGATGACCTCCTTGGGGTCGACCTTAGTGTCGGCATGGTGGTGCGCTGCGGCTCGCATATAGCCGTAGGCAGCCAGGGCAATGAGCACCAGGACAGTGATTGCGGTTATTACTTTCTTCATATCAATACATGCACACACTCACCACATTATTCTTGATGTCGGCCACACCGCCCTCGATGTCGCGGTGCTGCGTCTGGCCATCGGCGGCGACATAGGTCACCTGGCCAGCCCGCAGGGCAGCAATCAGAGCGGCATGGTTGTTGAGCACCTGAAACTTGCCCAGAGCGCCCGGCAGGGTCACCGAGGTCACCTCGCCTTCAAACTCAATTTGCTGGGCCGATATGATTTTGAGTGTCATTTTGTTAATCGAGAATTAAAAATTGAGAATTGAGAATTGAAAAACCTGTAACCAGAATCATTCAATTTCATTATCCGTCGCATCCTAGGCTTGAGCGGCCTCTTCGAGCAACTTCTTGCCCTTGGCTATGGCCTCGTCGATGGTGCCCACGCTCAAGAATGCCTGCTCGGGCAGGTCGTCGACCTCGCCGTCCAGAATCATCTTGAAACCGCGGATGGTCTCGGCCAGCGGCACCATCACACCCGGCAGACCGGTGAACTGCTCGGCCACAAAGAACGGCTGTGAGAGGAAGCGCTGGGCGCGGCGCGCGCGGGACACCACTAACTTGTCCTCGTCGCTCAGCTCATCCACACCCAGAATGGCGATGATGTCCTGCAACTCGTTGTACTTCTGCAACAGGTGAATCACGCGCTGTGCCACGTCGTAGTGCTCCTGTCCGATGATGTGCGGATCCATGATGCGCGATGTCGACGCCAGCGGGTCGACTGCCGGGTAAATACCCAGCTCGGCAATCTTACGGCTCAACACACAAGTAGCGTCCAGGAAGTTGAACGTAGTGGCCGGAGCCGGGTCGGTCAAGTCGTCGGCCGGCACATACACCGCCTGCACCGAGGTGATCGAACCGCTCTTGGTCGATGTGATGCGCTCCTGCAGCTTACCCATCTCACTGGCCAGCGTGGGCTGGTAACCCACGGCGCTGGGCATACGGCCCAACAGAGCCGACACCTCACTACCAGCCTGGGTGAAGCGGAAGATGTTGTCCATAAACAGCAGAATATCCTTGCCGCCACCGTCCTGGTCGCGGAACTGCTCGGCCACGGTCAAGCCCGAGAGTGCCACACGCAGACGCGCGCCGGGGGGCTCGTTCATCTGGCCGAACACCAGCGTAGCCTGTGAGTCGGCCACAGCCTTCATGTCCACATCGTCGAGGTTCCACTCGCCGTTAGCCATGCCCTCCTTGAACTTGTCGCCATACTTGATGACACCGCTTTCAATCATCTCGCGCAGCAGGTCGTTGCCCTCACGTGTGCGCTCGCCCACACCGGTAAACACCGAGAATCCGTTGTGTCCGTGGGCAATGTTGTGAATCAGCTCCATGATGAGCACAGTCTTGCCCACACCGGCGCCACCGAACAGACCAATCTTACCGCCCTTTGAGAACGGCTCAATCAGGTCGATGACCTTGATTCCCGTATACAGGATTTCCTGCGTGATCGACAGGTCGGCAAACTCGGGAGCCGGCTGATGAATGGCACGGCGCGCGCCCTCTTGCAGCGGTTTCAGGTGGTCGATGGGCTGCCCGATGACATTGAGCAGACGTCCCTTGACCTGGTCGCCTGTAGGCACCGAGATGGGCCTCCCCAGATTGTTGACCTTTGTGCCACGCTTCAGGCCGTCGGTGCTGTCCATAGCCACGCAGCGCACGGTGTTCTCGCCGATGTGCTGCTCAACCTCCAGGATCAGTGGCGACCCGTCGGGCCGTTCCACACTCAAGGCGGTGTAGATGGCCGGGCGGCTCACCTCGCCCTCAAAGGCGATGTCGACCACAGGACCGATGACCTGTGTTATTCTCCCATAATTATCAGTCATATCTCAGTCTAGAGTTTAGAGTTTAAAGTTTTAAGTTTAGAGTTTAGAGTTAATAGGAACCGCACCGTGCGCCGGTTGCGGTTAGAGACACCCAAATTAGAAGTGCCAACTCTGGGTGACGACAATTGCCATCACCACCAGGTTGACCAAGCCTATGGGCATAAGGTAACGCCACTCCAGCGCCAGCATCTGGTCGATGCGCACGCGCGGGAACGACCAGCGTATCCACATAAAGATAAACGTCATGAAGAAGGCCTTGCCCAAGAACCACAACGTGCTGGGTATGTAGTCCATGACAGTGTTGAAGCCGTCCCAGCCGGGTATGTGCAACGGCATCCAACCGCCCAGGAAAAGCAGTGCGGCAATACCACTGACCACAAACAGGTTGAGGTACTCGGCCAGGTAGAACAGTCCGTAGTGGATACCCGAGTACTCGGTGTGGTAGCCAGCCGTCAGCTCATGCTCGGCCTCGGGCAGGTCAAACGGGCCACGGTTGTTCTCGGCGTTGGCTGCGACAATGTAGATGACAAAGGCGATGATGGCAGGCAGATGCCCCTTGAAAATGAACCATCCGTCCTGCTGGGCCTCTACGATGCCCGTGATGCTCATTGTGCCAGCCAGACACACCATTGTGAGCACCGAGATGCCCACCGACAACTCGTAACTGATCATCTGCGCGCCCGAGCGCATGGCACCGATCAGGGTATACTTGCTGTTGCTCGACCATCCGGCCAGCAAAATGCCCAGCACACCTATCGACGACACAGCGATGATAAAGAACGCACCGATGTTGAAGTCGATGAACTGCAGTCCTTTGCCCCATGGCAGACAGGCGAAGGTAAGCACCGAAGCCATCACCACCAGGAAGGGTGCGAGGAAAAACAGGAACTTGTCGGTGTACCACAGTGTGATGATCTCCTTGGTCAGAATCTTGAACACATCGGCAAAAATCTGCAGCGAGCCCCAGGGTCCCACACAAATGGGACCGCGTCGACACTGAATCCATCCGCACACCCAACGCTCATACATGATATAAATCATGGCCAGCACCGAGTAGGCCAGCAGCAGAAACACTGCCACCAGTACACACTCGACAGTGGTCGTGAGCCATGCCGGCATCCAGCTCAGCAATAGTTCGTGAAGCCAGCTAGTGACTGTTCTAAAGTCAAACATATCTTTTTAATTCGTTATTTATTATTCGTAATTCATCATGCAGCCCTGCAGCAACATTCGCTGCAATGGCTGCGCTACGCTTGTCCATCAGCGCATCAGCGGTCAATGTCGGGAATGACAAAGTCAATCGAGGCCGTGATGGTAATCAGGTCGGCAATCATGTTGTCGCGGCAAGTGAGGTCGACCACGCCGATGAGATTGAAGCACGGCGACTGGAAGTGCAGTCGGTAAGGCTTCTGGAACGGCTTGGGATCGCCATCGCTCTCCAGATATACGCCAAAGGCACCTCGGCTGGCCTCGACCTGCTGATACCAGTGGCCGGCGGGCAGCTTAATCATCTTGGGCACCTTCTCGGCGATATATTCATTGCCCTCGCACTGCTCGAACTTGTCGCAGGCCTGGCGCAATATCTTGATGCTCTGCACCATCTCGTCCATGCGCACCATGTAGCGCGCCATCGAGTCGCCCTCGGTACGGATAACCTCGTCGAAGTCAAACTCGTTGTAGAGCGAGTAGGGATGTGTCTTGCGCACGTCGCAGTGCACTCCGCTGGCACGTCCGCTGGGGCCGGTGATGCAGTAGTTGATGGCATCCTCCTTACCCAGCACGCCCACGCCCACCATTCGGTTGCGCGCAATCACGTTGCCGGTGAAGAGTTGGTGATACTCCTTGAGGTTCTTCTCTATGACATCGCACGCATGGCGCACGTCCTTGACAAAGTCGGGATGCACATCGGCCACCACACCGCCTATGGTGCTGTAGCTCATCGACATGCGCGCTCCACAAGTGCGGTCGAAGATATCGTAGATGAGCTCTCGCTCGCGGAAGCCATAGAAGAACGCCGTGGTTGCCCCCTGGTCCATGGTCAAACAGCCATAGCTCAGCAGGTGCGACGACAGGCGCATCAGCTCGTCCATCATCAAGCGTATGAGCTCGGCGCGGCGCGGCACTTCGATGCCCAGTGCTCGCTCAATGCACATGCACAGGCAGTGACGGTTGATGTGAGCGGCCATGTAGTCCATACGTTCGGTGTAGAGCAACGTCTGCGGGTAGGTTAGGCTTTCGCACATCTTCTCGATGCCGCGATGAATGTATCCACTGACCACATCCACCTTCTTCACCATCTCGCCGTCGAGCGACACACGGTAGCGCAACACGCCGTGCGTGCTGGGGTGCTGCGGCCCGACGTTGATCACATACTCATCGTCCTCAAACACCTTGCCATCTACCTTCTTGACCTTTCCGTCGGCATCCTCGATATAGCTGCAAGTGTAGTCCTCGTTCTGCTCGTCGTCGAGCCTGATGGGATTCAACTCGGGGTTGGTGTCGTAGTCCTTGCGCAGGGGGTGTCCCACCCAGTCGTTGCGCAGGAAGAATCGGCGCATGTCGGGGTGACCGATAAAGATGATGCCAAAGAAGTCGTATGCCTCGCGCTCCTGGTAGTTGGCCACAGCCCAGATGTCGCTCACTGAGTGGAGCATGGGCTTGTCGCGGTCGGTAGTAGCCACCTTGACGTGGAGCATCTCCTGGCTCTCGGTATTGGTCAGATAGTAGACCACCCCTATCGCATCCTTCCAGTCCACACCTGCCAGGCACGACAATTGGTCGAAGTGCAGGTCATTCTTGAGTTGCAGCGCCAGTGCGTGCCACAGTGCGTCGTCGACCGTGACCTGCAGCAGGCCATCGACCGTGTCGAACTGTGCCTGCGGGCACAAGGCCGCAATCTGTTGTTGTAAGTCTGCCATATATAATAATGTATATGAGTTTCTTTTTTTAAAAACCGCGAATTGCGCGAATGTTGGTTCTTCAATTCTATAATTCGATAATTGCTGCGCTTCGCTTGCCCTAGGGGCTCCCGTACGGTCGCGAACACTTCGTGGTTCGTGTCGGCCGCAGCAGGGGCCAAAACGCTATGAATTATAAATTATGAATTGTGGATTGTTGTCACTTGTCCTCGGGGACATACTCCATGCGCTTCTCCTTGCGGTTGGCACCACCCAGGAAGCGAGTGACCTTGATTTTGCGCTGCAGTTGCATCAAGGCGTAGAACATGGCCTCGGGGCGCGGCGGACAGCCGGGCAAGTAGACATCGACCGGGATAATCTCGTCGATGCCCTTGACCACACAATAGCTGTTCTTGAATGGTCCGCCACTCACGGTGCAGGCACCGCAGGCAATCACATACTTGGGCTCGGCCATCTGCTCATACAAGCGCTTGAGCACCGGTGCCATGCGATAGGTGATGGTGCCCTGGCACATGATGTAGTCGGCCTGGCGGGGGCTGTTGCGAGCCACCTCGGCACCGAAGCGGGCCATGTCGTAGCGCGCGGCTCCCAGGCACATAAACTCAATGGCGCAGCAGCTGGTGCCGAAACAGAAGGGCCACAACGAGTTGCTGCGGCTCCAGTTGAGCAACTGGTCGAGCTTGCCCACCACCACATTCACACCCGAGGCATTCAATTGCTCAACGAGACTGTCGATATACTCGTTGTCCTTGAAGTCCTCATAACGCATGCTTTTGATTTTCGGTTTCTTTACTTCCATCTCAACGCTCCTTTCTTCCAGGCATAAGCCAGACCTAAAACGAGAATAACCAGGAAAGTACCCACCGCGAACAACGCCCCGCTGCCCAGGTTGCGGCAGATGGCAGCCCATGGGAAGAGGAACACCGTCTCGACGTCAAACATCAAGAACAGGATCGCAAACAGATAATAGCCCACGTGGAACTGAGCCATCGATTCGCCGCGAGTGGGAATACCGCACTCATAGGGCTCACCCTTCTTCTCGGTGTAGCTGCGCGGCCCTACCAGGAACGCGATAATCAGCGCGCCGGCCACCAGCGTCACCGCAGTGAGTGCCGCTGTGACCGCCATGGTCGTACTTTGAATACCGAATACTGATAAATCCATATAATGTTGTTTTATTAAATGCACGCAAATGTCTCATACCCACTGATTTAGGAAGCAAATCCCGCATCAGTGAAGCAAAGACATAATTTTCTCGGTGCAAAAGTACAAAAAAAAATTGGCTCCCGCCATAGCTCCGACTACAATTTTGCGCAACAGCCCCAAAAAGTGCGGTCTGACAGATATCTGCCAGACCGCAAAAACAAGGAATAGAGTTTATCGTTATTATTTGCCGAGCATCAGGTTAATGAGGGCATTGACATCGGCGATGTCGATGCGACCATCACTGGTCACATCGCCTAAAGTAAGCGTTTCATTGCCTGGGACTTTACCTAGCATCATGTTGATAATCCTATTGATATCGGCGATGTCAATGCGACCATCACCGGTCACATCGCCACGCACATGTGCCTGCAAGTCTAAGCTTATGGGCGCACTGGGCAAACCAGCTACCGACTGCGACACAAATGGCAACTCGACTTGCGACCCATACACGGCTACATTACGTTCGGCAACGGCATCATAGACATGCCAACGTAGCACATCACCTTGTTCAGCTTGACTCCACAAACGCGCCAGTCCATAAGTACGACCGTTGAATACAGCCACCCATTGCACCACGCCGCGGCATTCGTCACCCACCAGAGCAGCCACCTCATAACGAGATAAATCTGCAATAGCTTGCCCACCGTCCAACAGCTGAACGTATGCCGTCATGTCGTACTGGTAGTCATAGGGGTTACAGGTCCAGTGAGCTGAACGAGCTGCAAAACTCAACACACTCACAGAGACAATCAGAATGATTTTTCTCAGCATTGTCATTGTTCGGGTTATTTTTGTTTTACTACTTTGGTAGTCGACACGCCGGTGGCTGTCGTTACACGCATCAAATAAACTCCATCAGGTCGGTCATCCAGACTCACCACTGCATGACTGCCCATCCCATGAATTGTCTCCAATACCTGCCCTTTATCATTGAGCACGTCAATAGTTCCAATGGTGCCGCCAATCTGTGTAATGTTCACTTCGCCGGTAGTCACTGTCGGGAAGACCCTCAGGCTCTCTATCGACATGTCGTGCAAGGCACTGGTGCCAATGTGC
The DNA here is from genome assembly GCA_017477555.1 of Muribaculaceae bacterium. Taxonomy (GTDB): domain Bacteria; phylum Bacteroidota; class Bacteroidia; order Bacteroidales; family Muribaculaceae; genus Sodaliphilus. Next base: position 2,750 of record JAFUVK010000032.1, on the reverse strand, counting down.
AGCGGTATAGGTTGCACAAGGGTGCCTTCTACATCCGATGCGAACACAAGCGTCTCAGCAATCTCTAGATTCTGGTCAGTACTACGGTCTACAGCCCTAAAAGTGAGGGGCTCACCCCCTGTGCCATAGATGTTCATCATAAGATGACCGTTAACAACCTGCGCAACACCACGGCACTCGTCGCCACAGTAAGCCAATAATCCATAGCGATTGGCATCGACAGGCGAGCCACTGTCATAAATGTCGGCCACAAGTCCCATCACATTGGGATATTGATGAGAATCAACGGCAGAATGAGCCTGCCCAAGTTGAATCTGCTGCAGGTTCTGCCGAATGCTAACGCGAGGCGAGTTCCAATGCAGTGTGCCGCCAGTCTGTGACTTGAGCATGTAGCCTTGTCCAGGATGCAGGCGGGTCAATGTGCCACTCCAGCGGCCGTCACTGAATATGGCCATTCCCTCCTGTCCGACGATGCAATCACCATCTTGGGCATTGAGATGAATCAATGCCTCATCTGGCGACAAAACCGCTGCCAACGGATATCCCAGCCAATTCCATCCCACCGACAAATCAGTTGACTTGAAAGCGGCATTATAAAGCATGCCGGACAAATGCACATTTGCCATGCCAGTCATCTGAACCTTATAAAGCTGAGTCGGATCTAAAGTGCTGATTGTCCCAGTATAGCCAAAGATTGGGTCTTTGATGGTCTCTCCATTCTGCCCTACTATGCGATAGGCATTTGGTTTCAGAGCAGTCAGCGCCAGTGGATCGTTCAAGTTATGTGACATCCAGTTCCATCCCTTAACCAGCGCTAGAGTTAAATCACTATTGGTTGTCGGAGCGGGATAGTCGAGCGAATACTCACGCAGCGGCATTTTACTCTCCACATTGCCAGCACTGTCGGTTAGCACGGCGTAGAATCCATGGTCTATGCCCTCGTAGACACGCACCCTTGCGGCACTGTCGGCTGGCACAGCATGTGCAGCAATATACCACTCGCTGCCCTCACCATACTGGGCATAAACATCATACCGCCATGGTCCGCTACGGTCATCCATCGCCTGGACACCAACTGCGGCTGTCGAATCGTTAACCAGCGCACAGCCATCAATGTGGCATTCTGGTGCCACCCCATCAATCACATTAACCCAGTCAGGGGTCATGATTACCTGCTCGTTGTCAAATTTGATGGCAGCACGATTGCGAATCTCTGTTCCCTCGGGCAAACGCTTCTTAAGACTGATGTTGAATGATAGTTCACCTTGTCCCTGACTTCCGAACCAATTTGGGGGCAACATGCCTTGATTGAAATCAGTAATAGGCTCCATTGTCATCGGGTCTAACGATGTCAATGTGAAGACCACAATGCCCGACTGCTGATTGTAATGGCTTTCAACTTGCGCTATGCAATTAATGTCAGGTCGCAAGTCAACGGTTTGGACAGAGTTCGGACCTCCATTCCATTCTGCCATCACATTGCCAATCTTAACACGAGTAGGAGCAAATGAACTCAAATCGTGAACATTCCCGTCGATTGTATCTGTGAGGACGATGACATTGGCCGGAGCCAACGCCGATGAGTCATTCTCAAAACAGATGGTATAGAATACATCTGTTTTGCCATTACCGATATGTCGATTTCCCGAAGGCGCAAGATAGCCCAACATTTCATTGGGGTCACGAGGCCAAGTCATGGTTGACTCGCCTCCCCCCTCATCAGGATTTGGCGGACAATTTGGCTTTGTTTCCTTAAATGCCTGTATACACTGCATATCAATTACTGATGCGGAAACAGTATTCCACAACTCTGTCAATAGGTTTTTCCGACTAAGACTCAAATTGACTATTTGTTCGTAAAGAGACCTCGCTAATGCATAGTTCCCATCTCGTACTGCAGAATCCACCTGAGCTCGTAGTTGCTTGTACATATTCTGAAAATAGCCCAAGACACAATCCAAAACAGAACTGACAATTTTAGCACACAATGCTGATTTATTTGCTTCTAAGTAGTTCTTCCATTTTTCTCTGAAGTCTTTGCCTTCAGTACACCAAACATCAAAGATGGCCTCTAATCCATTTAATGACAGTGATAGGGCACACCCAATGTGAGGTGGAACTTTGCTTGCAATAAGACTTCCTATAAGATCCGCCCCACATTCTATTCTTTCTCTTGAACAACACATTTTTTCGCGATTAAATCCCATAAACTTAACCCTATTAACACCAGAGGTCAATGTCATAGGCATCCAATCTTTGGAAATGATTGCATTTAATGTCACTGATGACAGACTGTTTATAGTAACAGAGAAACGCCTGGAAGAAGAAGGCGGTATGTCTAAAATGAGAGGGCAATACCCAAGTTCACGGCCAGAAATGCTATCATAACCAAAAATAAATTGAGGTAAGTCACCCTTCTCATCAATCAGCTCAGCCAGCAGCTGCGCCGCTTCAATATCAAACGTATCACTTAATAAATATTGCGGAACTGTAAACGACAATCTTTCGTCATCAAAGCAAATCTTTGAGATATCTCGTCTGTTTTTTACTAACAGTTCTAACTCAACGGGCAGGGCGTATGCCGTCATATTGCCATGATTGGCTATTTCTATGGTATACGTCACTGGTCGGCCATGCAAGAAAGACGACGGATAGCCAACCGACAACTCGAGTTCGATGGCTTTAGCTTCTTCTATCGCCAAAAAATCAGTGATGAACATGTCATCATCAACAAAACGCAAGACCGCATG
>JAFUVK010000063.1 GCA_017477555.1 Muribaculaceae bacterium | reverse complement strand
CCTGTGCCGTCCGCCTCGACAAAAGGTAATGTTGCATGCAGCCCTGGCGGCTGCCGGCATGGGGTTGATAATTTACGGTTACTAAGAAGGTGACAACAGAATGCATCAGCTCCCCCTCTACCGCAGTAGAGGGGGAGCTGATGTATGGAGGGGTCAGATAAACTTCCAGGTGATGGTGCCGATGCCCTCGCTGGTGCGGTTCTTGGGCACTGAGAATGCACTCTCGCGGGCGGCCTGCTCGCACGAGCGCCGCACTTCGGGGTGAGCCCAGGCCTCGCCACTGCCGCTCACGGCATTTGCTTCAATCACCTTGCCGCGCGGGTTGATGCGCACACGCACATTCACCTTCCCGGTCCACTTGCTGTGCGGGCGTCCCCAGTACTCGGCCGTGTATCCCACCAGGCCGCTGATGCCGGGCTGACCGCTTCGCTCGCCCTGCGTGGCATTCCCGTCGGGCGAACCGCTCTTGCTGCTGGTGGTGCCGGAGCTCTTGCCGAACGCGTCCTTCACGCGGTCTTTCTTGGGCGCGGTGGTCTCGGCGCCGCGCTTCACCTTGTCCTGCTTGACCTCAGGTTTCTCGCTCTTGGCCGGGCCGGTCTTCTTTGGCTTCTCCTCTTTGGGTTTCTCCTTGACCTTCATGGGCGACTCCTGCTTGGCCGTCACCACAGGCTTGGGCTCGGGTTGCGGCTGCGGTTCACCGGCATCCTCCAGCTCATCGCCTTCGACATCGGGCTGTTCGCTCTGCTGCTCGGCCGGCGTGGGCGTGTCCAGCTCCATCTGCTCGTTCTGAGTGAGGTCGGGCAGGTTGCCCAGTTCCACAAACTCTCCACCAAACATGATGGTGTCCTGCTTGAGCTGCGCCAGTTCCATGTCCTTGGGCGGGAACTCATAGTGCAGGTGGGTGTACAGCATCACCAGCACCGTCCCCGTGAGCAGGAGCAGTGTCATCAGCAATGCCGCTATTTTACTCTTGTGATCTTCCATCTGTGTCAATCGCTATTCGGTGGGCACGGCAGCGGATGCCGGCTGCACGTCGGCGGACGGCTGTGGGGCATAGGTGGCCGAGGCGGGCTTAGTAGCCAGCACCACCTTGAGTCCGCACTTCGAGCCCTTGTCCAGGATGTCGACAATGCGTCCGTAGGGCACAGCCTCATCGGCATAAAGCGCGACAAACTCCTGCGGGTTGGCCGCCTGCACGCTCTGCATGAACGGCTCCAGCTGCTCCGGTGCCAGGGGCACCAATGCCCCCTCGCTGATGCTGTCGCCCTGGGTGGTGAACATGTTCATCTGCTCGTCGATATAGATGCGCGTGGTGGGCTTGAGGGCCGTCTGCTGACCGCTTTGTGGCAAGTTGACCTCGAGCGCCGACGGGAAGACGAAGGTCGATGTGACCATAAAAAAGATGAGCAGCAAGAAGATGACATCGGTCATCGACGCCATGCTGAACATCGACAATGTCTCGTGTTGTCGTTTCAGTGCCATAGTCGCTTGCTATTTTAGTGTGCCGGCTCGTTGAGCAGATCCATGAATTCCATCGATTTGCCTTCGAGCTTATTCATCACCTTGTTCACACGGCTGGTGAGGTAGTTGTAGGCAAACAGCGCCAGGATACCCACTATCAGACCACCCACTGTGGTGACAAGAGCCTCGTAGATGCCGCTGGCCAGGATGCTGACGTTGCTGTTCTGCCCGGCGCTGGCTAGCTGGAAGAAGGCCTGAACCATGCCCGTGACGGTGCCCAGGAAGCCAATCATCGGTGCTCCGGCGGCGGTGGTCGCCAGCCAGTTGAAGCCCTTCTCGAGCTTGGCAATCTCCATGTTGCCCACATTCTCGACGGCAACGAGCACGTCGTTCATCGGGCGGCCTATGCGGCTCACTCCCTTCTCAATCATGCGCGCGTAGGGTGTGTTGGTGTCCTTGCACAGCTGTGCGGCCTGGTCGACCTCACCGCGGTGAATGTAATTCTTGATTTTCTCCATAAACGCCGAATCCTCGCGCGATGCACGGCTCACGGCCAGCAAACGCTCGAAGAAGATGTAGATGCTAACCACGGCCAGAAGGGCCAGCGGAATCATCAGCCATCCTCCTGCCATGGTCAGATTCCACACCGAGAGGTCTTTCACTACGGGTTGTGCCGCCGGAGCGGCCTGCGCCACCGGCGCGGCAACGGCTTGTGCAGCCTGAGCGGCAGTGTCGGCGATGGCTTGTGCCAGGGTGTCGCCCACTGCGGGGACTTGTGCAAGTAATGACATACTATGTTTTGTTTTTTAGATTTTTAGACTTTTGTAATTAGTCTCCAGTAGACTAGAACGTGCAAAGTTACAAAATGTTTTTCACACGGCTATGGCTATTGTGTTTTTTTTGCAGTTGCGGCTCCATTAGTATCTATTCAGCGATTCAGAAAAATCTCCTCTTCCCTCCCTGTGCATCGAAGATGCAGAGCGGGTCGAAGACCCGATTTTGTTCGAAAGACCATGCCAGTGCATCGAAGATGCACGCAGCTTGGTCCTGAGACTCGACCTGCCAGGTGCCTCGCAGAGGAACTTTAACCAGATCAATACCAGTTGTTCGGCTATGAAAGTTCCTCTACGAGGCACTTTTGTTCTGCTTTGTGTGGACCAAGCGGCGAGGACCTCCGGCCCTCTTGCATGGTCTTTAGATAATCTTGGCTGCACTCGGCAGAACTCGAGCAAGCTCGGTTCTGCGCTCGTTTGCACAAGATTTCGAACAAATTGCTTCTTCGAAGCATTTTAGCGTCTCCGACGCAATCGCTGAATAGATACCTCCATTGGCAACCGTTCAGTGAATCACTAACCACTGAGGAAGTGTCAAAACGAATTGCCACACAATTTCGCATGGTGTGATTTTTGACACACCCCCTCGCTATGAACAATCCGGGCTAGAGGTTGTCAATCTGCTTCTTCGCCCACTCCTTGGCCACGCGGATGGCCTCCTCCTTGGTCTGACGGGCAAGGCTGTCGACCAGGGCCTGCGCAGGGTCGTAGGGCTCTTCGTCGTCGCGAGGCATCACACTGCCCAGGGTGTCGTCGGGGGCCACCTCCGGCTCATGGGGCTCGTCGGCAGGCGATGGAGTGATGCCCACACTGGGTTGCTCGTCCGGCTCGGGCATGCCCATGGCCTGCCGCAGCACGCGGTCGATGTCGTCCTTGCCGAAGGTGAACACATGGCCCAGAATGCCCAGAGAGATGGTCTTGGGCTGCTCGCCCACCATCAGCTTGCCGGTGGAGTAGATAAAGTGGTTGTCGACCTGCAGCATCTGGTCGATGGCGATGTCGGCCCCTTTGCCCGAGACCCACTTGACCAGCTCGCCCAGCACGTCGCCCATGCCGCGCTGCTCAACCTTCTCGCCCACCCACTCGCGCGACGAGCCTACGATGGCCTGGCGGTGCGCCTCGCGGTCGGGCACGGTCACCACCAGCACACCCAGCAGCACCAGCACGATGAGCAGCAACACCAGCCAACGCGTGCCGCTGCCCTTGCGGCGGGCTGGCTCCGGCTCGGCCGGCTGCGGGCGGTCCCACGACGGCGGCACGGGCGCCACAGGGGCATGGGCGGGGGGCGCGGCAGCCTGGCGGCGCGTTGCGCGCTCATACTCCAGTCGCTGCAATAGCGGGGTCAACTGTGGCACATCGCCGGCCTGTTGCCAGTCGGCCATGCCTTGTGTCCACACCTCGGTCTCGGGTGTGATGCCCATCTCGGCCAGTTGTTCCAGGCTGAACGGGCCGCGTTGCTCATTGTCGATAAATAAGTAGTACATCCTGTATTTTCTGTTTTATAAGTGATGTATATTCGCCCGCTACTTGACCAGCAGCACAATCAACATCGCAATCAGTAGCGACCAGAAGAGGCACCCCAGGCAGTTGATGCGCACCATCTTGCCTTGTGGCTGCTGCTCGGGGGTCGGATCGGTGGGGGCGTTGGGGTCGTAACGACGTGCGTAGGGACTGGGAAGGCCCTCACGGTGGTCGATGAGGATTTGTCGCGGCGCACCGCCACGATAGGGACCGATGCATCCGGCCTGCTCAAGCTGGGCAATCAGGTCGTGTGCGCGCTCGATGGTTATGCCGAAATAGTCGCGCAGCATCATCGGGGTGATGGCGCTGCACTCCCCCAGATAGCGCACCGCCTGGTCGAAGAGCGGGTCGCGGCCGTCACCGCCCAGCTGCGACGGCAGCGGCACACCGGCCTCGTCGGGCTGAAGGGCGGTGGCCTCCTCAGGGGCAGGGTCGGCACGGCGAAGCTCAAGCGAGCCGTCGTCAAGCGGCACATAGGCATAGTCGCCCACAATCTCGAGCCGGGTCAGGCATTGCGGACACACTGTCTTATAGTCGGCGGCAATCAGAGCCTCAGCACTCAGTTCCAAGCGCTTGCCGCACTTTGGGCAGGTATATATCATTGTCTTGCGGTTATTCGGTCATCTATCAGCCAAACGTACAAAGGTACTAATAATTTCGGTAAGCCGTGCGTTTTTTGTCTAAAAATAGTCAAAAAATGTTCCAAACCGTCATTTGCCGTAATTGTTCAGCGATTATTCAAACTGATTGTGAGGCGATTGCGAAATCTTGTGCTAATGAGCGCAGTCATGCTTGCATGGACTGCCGAGTGCAGCCAAGATTATCCAAATCTTGTGCTAATGAGCGCAGTCATGCTTGCATGGACTGCCGAGTGCAGCCAAGATTATCCAAATCAGACAACTCCTCTCGTTTCTCAAT
>JAFUVK010000062.1 GCA_017477555.1 Muribaculaceae bacterium | reverse complement strand
TTGCTCCACCACCCACAAAAGGTTCTATGTACGTTACATTCTCCCAATTATCAAAGTCAGCTGGAAGTTGTGCATCCAGTTGTTCAATGAGCTGACTCTTGCCGCCGACCCACTTGATAAAAGGTTTAGCTTTTCCCATAATATGCTAATTTTATTTTTCGGTTGAGTTCAACAAGTCTTTTACGTCAATGTCAAGGATCTTTGCTATCTTATCTAATGTCGGTAAATCTGGTTGTATGGTGTTACTGCACCATTTGCTTACAGTACAAGGCGTTTTACCAACCTCTTCTGCAAGCCATTTGCCAGTTTTACCCTTTTCAACAAGCACAACCTTTATTCTGTTCAGATTTGTCATAATACTATTATTGATTATAATTTGGTGCAAAGATATTAAAATTCCATGAGATTAACGACTATTATCAAAGGAAAGTTATGATAATCATCTATTTTCTCTAAAATTTGAATAAAATGCCACATAAAGCATACACCTTTTGCACTGTTTGTCCTTTTACTTTCACAAAAGAACAAACGTTGATGACTTCTATCTGAATTCTATTCGCTCCATTTTTCATCGAAATCTCCAAATGTCAAAATCTGGGAATTCTATGGTAATAACTTAGCCCCTCCTGATACATTAGTAGTTACTAAGACGGGGGATTACTCAACATAAATGGGGACTTTTACTAAGCAAATTAAAACGGTGAATGATTTTTTAGAAAACTCTCACTTTATGGCTATGTAACAAGAAATACTTGATGATGAAGCGCAGTTATAAAACCTATCTAATAATGTTACTTATTTGTTACTTAAAAGTATATATATTCATTGTATATTATTATTTTACAGTACATTACTATTACACAACAAGGTAAGAGCATAATACACTGGGGTCACTGGACGCGTCTAGTGACCCCAGTGTCATGTTCTAGTTTTTTACATTATTTAATATGTTTAATAACATAAAAGGTCCATTGACTGCGGCAATGTCGAAAAAAAAAAGTAATTTTGCGGTCGCTTAACATAAACACAACTAATTTAGGTTTACCATAATGACTAACATCAAGAATTTCAACGACCTGACATCGCATCTGGTCGCTAGAGGAACGAGAAAACGCGTGGCCATCGTGTGGGCCGCCGACGAGTCGACACAGTATGCCGCCATCCGTGCGCTGAACGACGGATTTATCGACGCCATCTTTGTGGGTTGCCGCGAGCAGCTGGAGCAGCTTGCTGAGCTCAAGCCGCATGCCGAGCACATCACCTACGTTGACACCGATGACAAGGACAAGGCTGCCGCCCTGGCCGTACAGATGGTGCGCGAGGGCAAGGCTGACGTGCTGATGAAAGGCCTGATTAATACCGACAACCTGCTGCGTGCCGTGCTGAACAAGGAGACCGGCATCCTGCCCAAGGGCAATGTGCTGACCCATGTCACCACCGCCGAGATTCCGGGCTATGACCACCTGTTGTTCTTCACCGACGCTGCCGTCATCCCCTGCCCCACCCGCGAGCAGCGTATCGAGCAGGTGCGCTATGTGGCCGGTCTGTGCCGCGCATTTGGTGTCGAGGAGCCCAAGATTGCTCTGATCCACTGCAGCGAGAAGGTCAACGAGAAGCACTTCCCGTTCACCGTCGAGTATCGCGAACTGGTGCAGATGGCTCAGGACGGCGAGTTCGGCAAGTGCATCGTTGATGGTCCGCTGGACGTGAAGACCTCTTGCAACCTGCACAGCATGGAGACCAAGGGTATCAACTCGCCCATCCATGGCGAGGCCGACGCCGTGATTTTCCCCGACATCCAGGCCGGCAACGTGTTCTACAAGACGCTGACCCTGTGGGCCAAGGCCGAGACCGCAGGCATCCTGCAAGGCCCGAGCGCACCCGTCGTGACTCCGTCGCGCAGCGACAGTGGCGAGTGCAAGTACTACAGTCTGGCAGTGGCCTGCATGGCTTAATCAATGCACAATGCACAATGATTGCTTTGTAGAATCTTATATTCTCAATTTTCAATTTTAAATTCACCAAACAATAATGCATATTTTAGTTGTAAATCCTGGTTCGACATCGACCAAGATTGCCGTTTTTGAGAACGAGAAAGAGCTCTTCCACAAGAGCTTGTCGCATCCCGTCGAGGAGATTGCCCAGTTCAAGGCCATCACCGACCAGTATGAGTGGCGCAAGCAGCTGGTGCTTGAAGCCGTCAAGCAGGCCGGTTGCCCGTTTGACTTTGCCGCAGTAGTGGGCCGTGGAGGTCTGCTGAAGCCCATCCCCGGTGGCGTTTATCGCGTCAACGAGCAGATGATGCACGATGTGCGCACGAGTGAGCACAGCCATGCTAGCGACCTGGGTTGCCTCATCGCTTACGAGATTGCCAAGGACATCCCCGGCTGCCAGAGTTTCATCGCCGACCCCGTGGTCGTCGACGAGCTGTGTGACTCGGCCCGCATCTGCGGTTCGCCGCTGATGGAGCGTCTGAGCATCTGGCACGCGCTGAACCAGCGCGCCATTGCCCGCCGCTTCGCCAAGGAGCAGGGCAAGCGCTATGAGGACTTCAACCTGGTGATTGTGCACCTGGGTGGTGGCGTGTCGGTTGCCGCTCACGAGCATGGCAAGTGCATCGACGTGAACAACGCCCTAGACGGTGAGGGTCCGTTCGGTCCTGAGCGCGCCGGCACCCTGCCCGCCAGCGGGCTGATCAAGCTGTGCTTCAGTGGCGAGTACACCGAGGCTCAGTTGCTCAAGATGGTGAGCGGCAAGGCTGGTCTGGCCGCCCTGCTGGGCACCAACGACATGCGCGAGGTAGAGCGTAGCATCAACGAGGATCACGACGAGAAGGCCACCCGCTATACCGACGCGATGATCTATCACATCGCCAAGGCCATCACTGCACAGGGTGCTGTGTTGTGCGGCAAGGTCGATGCAATCCTCATCACCGGCGGCATGGCTCGCTGGGGCTATCTGGTCGAGGGCCTGAAGCAGCGTTGCGGCTGGATGGCTCCCATCCACTGCTATCCCGGCGAGGACGAGCTGGAGGCTCTGGCACTGAACGCACTGGACGTGCTCAACGGCACCGTCGAGGCACAGGAGTACAAGTAAATAACTCCTTGAACAACAAATGATGAGTGGAGCGAACCAATTGGTTTGCCCCACTCATCATTTTGTTCAGCATTTTGTAGCTCCTAGGAGTGGCTTACTTCTGCGCCGGCTCCCACTTGCAACGTACGGGAGAGACAATGGCCCCTTCCTTCTTGAGTTGGGCAAAGGCCTTGTCCACCTCCTTGCGGTCGGCTCCTAGCGCCTTGGTCACATCGCCTGCCGAGACGGGCTTTCCAGCCTCGCGCATGGCCTGTAATACCTGCTCTTTCATTGTGGTAAGTTTTATACTTGAGTGAACAGCCAGTTCTGCTTGCCGATTCTCTCAATCAGTTCCAGTGCGTTCTGACTCCAGTAGAGGTCTTCTTCCTCATCGGCCAGATAAGCCTTCATGATGTCGTAGGTGGTGGGGTCATTGATGAGCGTCTCCATGCACTTGTAGAGCAAATCCACACCCTGCTCCTGGATCTTGAGGTCGGCCTTGACATACTCGACAGGGTCGCAGACGAGTTCACGGGTCTTGGCTCCCTCAAACTTGACCTCGCCGCCAAGGTCCATGATGCGGTCGTAGAACTTCTCGACCCACTCCATCTCCTCGGTGAAGTGGTTGATATATTTCTCACCCAACTTGGTGAGTCCCTGCGACTTGAAGATTTGTCCCTGCAGTTTGTGGACCAGTGCGCCCTCGGTCAGGCCTGAGGCAAAAAACTGCAATGCTTCGATAGATTTCTTTGCGTCCATAATATTGATGTTAATGATGTTTGTGTAAATCGGCTGCAAATTTAGTGACAATAGCCGATTGACGCAACTATAACATGAAACAAAACTTGTTCAGGACGAAACAATCTCGATAATTATTTGTAATTTTGCAGTCTCAACCCTCACCACCCGAAGATGTATACACTGAAAGAAGCTTGGCATCTAACCTACGGCAACGATCCGACCGATGACTGGGACGGGATGTTTGCCTGTGTCGAAATGAACGCCCACAAGGCCCTGCTCACCAACAAGACGCAAGGCTGGTGGTCGTGCTACACATTCAACCTCATCACTGCGGGTCAGATGACAATGCGCTACAATGACCAAGACCTGACCCTGCGGCCCGGCGCCTTTTACACCTACACCCCCGGTATGCCAGTGACCGTACTCGACGCTTCGGATGACCTGAGAGGATACACGATGCTGGCCGAGGAGAGCCTGACCCTGGAAACCACCATCATGCGCAACATTGTGCGAGCCGCCTACCTGCCCATCGTTCAGCTCAACACCCCAGTAATCACGCTGGCCGACGACGATGCACTGCACCTGCAAGGCTTGATGCGGCAAATTATCGACTATTTCCACAGCTCGCACCACTACAAGAACCAGAGCCTTATACTGCTCTACTCGCTGTTTCTGCTCGACGTGCTTCACGCTCAAGAGCATGTGGCGGCACTACCCAAAGCACTTTCGACCCGCAGCAGCGAGATTTTCTTGGCATTCATGCGGCTGCTGCCCCGGCACTTTGCCGGGCATCACGACATCGGCTTCTATGCGACGCAGCTCAACATCACGCCCACCTACCTGTCACGCATCGTGCGACAGATAACCAGCCGCACTGTCATCGACTACATCAACCAGATGCTAGTCATGGAAGCATCGTTTCTGCTGCGCACATCGTCGCTGAGCATCAGCCAGATAGCCGACAAGCTACACTTTTCCGACGCGGCCTCGTTCAGCAAGTTCTTTGCGCGACACAAGGGCATGCCGCCACGCACCTACCGCGAGGGTTAACCCCACTTCACTTGGCGCAACAAAGAATGTTCTTTCAGCGCCATCAGTTAAATCATTAAATACTTGGCGGAAAAAGAAACGCCTCCCAAACACCGATTGACACAAAATGACAATTACAGCGATGAAAAGACACCTGTTCGTGACCCTGCTGGCAACCATGGCCGCCATGACGGCTTGGGCCGTCGACTTCGACCGTTACTTTACCGATGCCACTCTGCGGCTGGACTACACCTTTGCCGGCGATGCCGTCAGGCAAGAGATTTATGTTGACCAACTGTCGCACCTGCCGCGGTGGTGGGGGCGGCATGTGCGCCTCGATGAGGTGCCTGTGGCCGGCGACGGCGACATCACCGTGCGCGACCATCGCAGCGGCGCGGTCATCTACCGCCACTCGTTCTCGAGCCTGTTTCAGGAGTGGATTTCGACCGCCGAGGCCAAGACCGTGCGCAAGTCGATGGAGAACGTGTTCCTGGTGCCGATGCCGCGCGACACGGTCGACATCACCATTGAGCTGCGCGACCCGCATCACCGCACCACCAGCTCGCTCACCCACCAGGTGGTGCCGAGCGACATCCTCATTGCTCGCCGCGGCGAGCGAGGAGTCACGCCATTTGTCACTTTGCAGCAAGCGGCCGACACGCTGCATTGCATCCACATCGCCTATGTGGCCGAGGGTTACACCGAGGCCGACATGCCGCAGTTCATTGCACACTGCCGCGAGGCGATGGAGGCTATGTTCAGCCACGAGCCGTTCAAGAGCTTGCGCTCGCGGTTCAACATCGTGGCAGTGCAGAGTGCGTCGCACGACAGCGGCGTGAGCGACCCTGAAGCCGGCATCTGGCTGGACACCGCACTGGGCTCGCACTTCGACACCTTCTACAGCAAGCGCTATCTGACCACGCTTCACCTCAAGCAACTGCACAATGTGCTGGCCGGCGTGCCCTACGAACACATCATCATCCTGGCCAACACCGACCACTATGGCGGGGGCGGCATTTACAACAGTTACAACCTGAGTTATACGCGCGGCAAGCACTTCCGCCCCGTGGTGGTGCATGAGTTTGGCCACAGCTTTGCCGGGTTGGGCGATGAGTATCCCTACGGCGACGATGACCCGCGCTACTTCAGCGATGTGGAGCCGTGGGAGCCCAACCTGACCACGTTGCACGACTTCGACTCGAAGTGGGCCGACATGGTTGCCCCCGGCACGCCTTGCCCCACCCCCGAGAGCAAGGACAGCACCATGATGACGCGTCGTGTGGGTGTGTTTGAGGGCGGAGGCTATCTGAGCAAGGGCGTGTATCGCCCCGTGCAGGACTGCCGCATGCGCACCAACGAGGTTCCTGAATTCTGTCCCGTGTGCCAGCGAGCCATCCGCCGCCTCATTGACTTCTACACTACTCCTCTCAATTGAAAATTGAAAAATGCAGCCACCCTGATACAATAGTCAGGGTGGCCTCGTTCTTTACCTGCTCGGCAAGCTTCGCAAAGGCGACTCTTCAACGCCTTATTGTCTTCATTTTGGGAGTGTTTTCTGATCAATCGCTTTAATCCGCTTTAAACTTGATGTGCATATAGTTCCCACTCTCCGAGCCGAAACGCTGTATGAGAGTGGAACCGTCGTAGATAGCTTCCAGTTGCAGGGTTATGCCATTTTCGGCCAGTGAGGAGAACGCTTTCGGATGCTTCAGCTCGTCCTGCGTAAACTTGTAATGCTGGTTGTTGTTATTAAACACTAAGCGGATGTGGTGCTCAGAGCCATCGTAGTTCAGGTTGAGCAGCATGACATTGGGGATGAAAGCCCATTTTATGTGAGAATAGTCTGTGTCGTAGTCGAAGCCATAGCGGGCAGTGATGGCCTGCGGAGAAATCTCGGCAAGTGCATGGCTGAGTTCTTCGTCAGCATCCACAACCTTTGAAATCAGCGATACGGGAAAGTTTTGAAAGAAAACATGCAGCATCTTGCTGTCTGACACATCGACCTGTACGCCGTCGAAGGTTTCGCTATGGGCTATGGTCATAGGTCGACCAGCCTCGTCCGTTCCTTCGATGCAATCCTTATTTTTGTAAATAATGACATACTGGCCAGGATATTCGCCCGAAATGTTCTGCGCATACAATTCCCTTTGTTCGCTCGTCAGCCGCTTCTCCACGTCATCGCTACCGCAAGAAGCGAGTGAGACAACAGCAAGCATCACAAAAACGAGTCTCCAGATTATCAAATTCTTCATTACTACTGTGTGTTTATATTTTCTAAAACATTATTTTCAAGTTTCTAAAGTAGATTAAAGTGCTGGCCTGCATGCGAAATGCGCCGTAGACGCTTGATGCCTCAAAGAGGCTGTTAGTTCATAAGACCCTACATTACTACATGGAAGATGTGCGTAGCTTGGTCACTGGGAGTGGAACTTTATCGCTAGCTAACAGCATGTTACCTACTACAGAAACTTGAGTAATATTACAAACTCTGAGCAAAGTTACGACTTTCACAGCAATTACAGGCAACCTACTATATTAAATAGGGTTAAAAAGTCGATTCTTAACTCATTTCTGTATCAAGGGGCACTTCAAACACCCTCTGCCAATGATATGTGAACAATATCTCATGCCAATCTATATAGTCGGCTTGAGACATCTTCGAGACAATACGATCAACGTACTGTTGCCTCACATTCTCATATTGTTCTATTTCTTGCTCAAACATTCGTCAATTGTCATTTTGTGGGCAAAGGTAATAACTTTGCGCAAAACATCAACTATTTTGTTCCCAAAAAAATCGCAGCCTCCCTGCATATCATAGCAAGGAGGCTGCAATTATGAATTATAAATTATGAATTAATATCAGGATTACTCCTCGTCTTGGCCGGCGGCCTTGGCGCGGCGCTTGCGCTCGAGCTCGTCAAGGATGATCTTGCGCATGCGGATGTGGCTGGGCGTGATCTCGACATACTCGTCGGCCTTGATATACTCCAGCGCCTCCTCGAGGCTGAACACGATGGGCGGCACGATGCGCATCTTCTCGTCGCTGCCGGTGGCACGCATGTTGGTCAGTTTCTTACTCTTGGTGACGTTGACGGCCAAGTCTTTCTCCTTGGCGTGCTCGCCCACGACCTGTCCGGCATAGACTTCCTCCTGCGGGAAGATGAAGAACTTGCCGCGGTCCTGCAGCTTGTCGATGGCGTAGGCAAACGCCGTGCCGCCCTCGGTGGCGATGAGCGAACCGTTGGTTCGGCGGGTGATCTCGCCCTTCCACGGCTCGAAGGCCAGGAAGCGGTGAGCCATGATGGCCTCGCCGGCACTGGCGGTGAGCACGTTGGTGCGCAGGCCGATGATGCCACGCGACGGAATCTTGAACTCCAGATGGATGCGGTCGTTCTGCGTCTCCATCGAGGTCATCTCGCCACGGCGACGGGTGACCATGTCAATCATCTTGCTCGAGTACTCCTCGGGCACATTGATGGTGAGCACCTCGATAGGCTCACACTTGACACCGTCAATCTCCTTGATGATGACCTGGGGCTGTCCCACCTGAAGCTCATAGCCCTCGCGGCGCATCTCCTCGATGAGCACGCTCAGGTGCAGCACGCCACGGCCGTAGACCAGCCATGCGTCCTCGTTGGGTGTGCGCTCGACGCGCAACGCCAGATTCTTGTCCAACTCGCGCATCAGGCGGTCGTAGATGTGGCGCGAGGTCACATACTTGCCGTCCTTGCCGAAGAAGGGCGAGTCGTTGATGGTGAAGAGCATAGACATGGTGGGTTCGTCGATGGCAATGCGTGGCAGCGGGTCGGGGTTGGCCAGCAGCGAGACGGTGTCGCCAATCTCAAAGCCCTCCAAGCCGACGATGGCGCAGATGTCGCCACAACCCACGCTCTCGACATGGGTCTGCCCCATGCCCTCGAAGGTGCGTAGCTCCTTGACCTTCTGACGCGAGACGGTGCCGTCCTTCTTGCACAGGCCCACCTCCATGCCGTCCTTGAGCTCGCCCCGATGCACGCGGCCCACGGCAATGCGGCCCACATAGCTGCTGTAGTCGAGCGAGGTGATGAGCATCTGCGGCTCACCCTCGTTGTAGACGGGCTCGGGGATATACTTGATGATGGCGTCGAGCACGGCGGTGATGTTGTCGGTGGGCTGCTGCCAGTCGAGGCTCATCCAGCCGTTCTTGGCACTGCCGAACACGGTGGGGAAGTCCAGCTGGTCCTCGGTGGCATCCAGGTTGCACATGAGTTCGAACACCTGCTCCTGCACCTCGTCGGGGCGGCAGTTGGGCTTGTCTACCTTATTAATAACCACGATGGGCTTCAGACCCAGTTGCAGTGCCTTCTGCAGCACGAAACGTGTCTGGGGCATCGGGCCCTCAAAGGCGTCGACCAGCAGCAGACAGCCGTCGGCCATGTTGAGCACGCGCTCCACCTCACCGCCGAAGTCGCTGTGCCCCGGGGTGTCGATGATGTTGATTTTGTATCCGTTGTAGTTGATGGACACGTTCTTTGACAGGATGGTGATGCCTCGCTCTCGCTCCAGGTCGTTGCTGTCCAGGATTTGGCTGCCCATATTCTGGTTGTCACGGAACAGGTTGCCGGCGGCGAGCATCTTGTCGACCAGCGTGGTCTTGCCATGATCAACATGCGCGATGATGGCGACGTTTCTTATCTTCTGCATATAGGGTGTTCTAGAAAAATCGTGCAAAGGTACGGAAAAGCGAGCGAAGAGCAAAGAAAAATCACATTTTTTTGGTTCTTCGCTCGCTTAATCGTACCTTTGCAACATGATGACCGACAAACAACAACAAGAACTGGAGAAGATGATGAGTGGCGACCTCTATGATGCCACCAACAACACTACCCTGCTCGACCTGCTCACGCAGACGCAGGAGTTGTGCCACGACTACAACCTGTTGCGCCCGTCGCAGACCGCCGAGCGCACTGCGCTGATGCGGCGCATCCTGGGCAAGACGGGCGAGCGATTCAAGATATTGTCGCCATTCTTCTGCGACTATGGGTTCAACATCGAGGTGGGCGAGAACTTTTTTGCCAACTTCAACCTGGTGATTCTGGACGAGGCGCGGGTGACCTTTGGCGACAATGTGTTCATTGCGCCCAACTGTGCGTTCTACACCGCCGGCCACCCGCTGGACGTGGCTCAACGCAACGCCGGGCTGGAGTACTCGCTACCCATCCGTGTGGGCAACAATGTGTGGATTGGCGGCAATGTGTGCGTCATGCCGGGCGTGACCATCGGCGACAACACCGTTATCGGCGCTGGCTCAGTGGTGGTGCACGACATCCCCGCGGGCGTCCTCGCCGCCGGCAACCCCTGCCGCGTCATCCGCCATCTGGATGCAACAGAAACTTGTCGCTAACTATGTTTTTCAGCCCACATAACGACAAGTTTCGTTTTTTCACAATTTTACACACAACTAATTTTCAGCAGTTTATATATAGGCAAAAGAAAACACACCAATGGAATGTTGTCGTTATTAGCATTTTTTCGCCCACATAACGACAAGTTTCGAAATTATTTTGTATCTTTGCAGTCAAAATGCTGATGACACTGATATGATAGGACGAGAATCAGAGATTAATAAACTCATGCAGGCCTTTCAGAGCGAGAACTCTGAATTTGTAGCGGTCTATGGCAGGCGGCGCATAGGCAAGACTTACCTTGTGCGCGAGACACTAGGCTATAATTTCACATTTTCACACACAGGCATGGCCCACACTGCTCGCATGGGGCAACTACAGGCATGGCGTTCATCGCTGATTGACTCGGGGCTGGCCGATGCAATTCTCCCCAAGAATTGGATTGAAGCATTCGACGAGCTGAAACGTCTCGTCCGCCAATCAACACACAAGCGCAAAGTGCTCTTCATCGATGAGATGCCATGGCTTGACACCCAGCACTCTGGATTTGTTGCAGCACTGGAGTATTTCTACAACGGGTGGTGCTCGGCTCGAAAAGACATTGTACTGATTGCTTGCGGCTCGGCTACGTCTTGGATAATCAACAAGGTAATCAACGGACATGGCGGACTGCACAATCGTGTGACGCACCGCATCGCCCTAGAACCTTTTAGTCTCGCCGAGTGTCAATTGATGGCTCAATCTAAAGGGTTGGACATGACCCGACAAATGATAGCCCAATGCTACATGATCATGGGTGGAGTTCCCTATTACTGGTCGTTACTGCAACGAGGAAAGAGCCTTGCACAGAACATCGACAATCTTTTTTTCTCGGCGACAGGCGAGTTGCATAACGAATTTGACAACCTGTTCAATTCTCTTTTTTCCTCTCCAAAGCCCTATCTCAATATTATCCGCATATTAGGCACCAAGGGAACCGGCATGACACGAGCCGAACTGATTGAGCACAAGTCAGTCAATGATAATGGCCACCTACAGACCATGCTGCGCGAGCTGGAATATTGCGGTTTCATCCGCAGTTATCGCACCTACGGCAAGAAGAGCCGTGACAAGATTTTCCAACTCATTGACTGCTTCACAATCTTTTATTTCAAATTTCTGGAAGACAGCGAGCAATATGGAGAACACTATTGGTCACAATCTCAAAATCAGCCATCCATCAACAACTGGTTGGGACTGGCCTTTGAACGGCTGTGCCTGCTCCATGTCAATCAGCTCAAGCGGGCTCTGGGTGTGAGCGGCATCATCTGCAGCGTTGGAGCCTGGCGGTCGGCTCACGACAAGCCTCGTGCGCAAGTCGACCTAGTCATTGACCGACATGACGATGTGATTGACTTGTGTGAGATGAAGTATTATGCAGGCGAATTTGAGATAGATGCAAAATATGAACGTACGCTATCAGAGCGCTGCTTGCGATTCATCGAGCAAACGCACACCAGAAAAGCCGTCCACATCGTGTTTGTCACAACCTACGGCCTCAAAGCCAATATGCATAGCGACATCGTTCAGAACACCATAACGCTCGACCAGTTGTTCCACGACAGCAACGGGTGATTGCCAGCACCGCCTCTTATTGCTGCGGCTGGCTGTGGTCAGCGGCGACAACGTCACCATCGGCGCCTGCTCGGTGGTAGTGCACGACATCCCCGCAGGCGTGCTTGCTGCCGGCAACCCCTGCCGCGTCATCCGCCAGCTAGACGCGAAGTGAGACATGTCCACAAGTTGTTGCGAGATAAAAACACACAAAATACACAGAACACACTGAATTATTTTTCTGTGCGTTCAGTGTATTTTGTGTGACTTAACTTTTAACTTTAAACTCATTTCGGCCGGCAAAGGTTCATCAGGCGGTAGAGGATGTTGCGGCGCTGGTAGTTGTCGCTGGCGTGGGTGGCTGCACGGCGGCGGGCCTCCTGATAGTCCCATCGGGGCTCGGGCACGGCAGGCTCCACATCGCGCAGGGCGCGAGGCATGGGCACATCGGGAGCAATGGTGCGCACCACGTCAATTACCGTGCGCGCCACACGCTCGGGCGTGGTCAATGCCTGCTGCTCGCTGAAGCGCAGCACCACCCACCCGGCCTCGGTGACCAGCCGGTTGCGCTCGTCGTCGCGCCCCATGGCGTGTGTGGGGATGCGCCGGGCAAAGGTGTAAGGCTCGTCGACCTCGATGTCGATGAAGATGCCGCGCGCCTCGTCGACGTAGGCCAGGTCGGGCTCAAAGCGATGTCCGGGCACATGCAGCGCAGTGCTGTCGTAGAAGTTCTTCAGACGATGCCGCAGCATCCAGAAACTCAGCCACGACTCGCTCAAGCCGCGCTTGCAGTTCTTGCCCCGCCGTGGCAGGGCAATTGGCGCACCCCGGCGTGGTGCCAGCAGCTGCGGATAGCACTGCTGGTCGCCGTCGGCCAGATTGTAGGCCACCGCCTGTCCCCCACCCCGCAGCCTCGGGAAACCGAGCATCGACTTGCCCTGCCGCGCTAACGTATGCCACAGTAATCTTATCATTCCAGTCTCTTAACGTGAATTTAGCGTTTTGAAACGCATGACAAAAGCTTTCTGGTTATCCAATCTGAAACTCCACTCGGGTGTAGCTAAATATGAGTAATCATCTATTTCAGGTTCCGAACCAATGCAGTTCCAGATTTCTGAACAGCCATGCCGTCCTTGCAGTATCTCTATCTCTTGTGCAGGCATGTAGCTTTGAGCCAACAGGAGAAACTCCTGTGCCTTGTCGACAACAATCACGGCGTGCCCTGGCGAGCCCGGCTGGATGATGACATCACCGATTTCTAATCCATTCCTTACTACCTCCATGTCCTTGGGCAACGAGGCTGTTCCGGCGTAGGCAAACACCACAAGCAAATATTGGCGGAAGGTGCTGTAGCTGTAATCCTCCTCGTTGTTGAGCCGATACCATGATGCCTGGGTGCGGCCGGCGTTGATGCGGATGCGCTCGCCATGCGCCCAACGGTCGTAGTCAGCCAGGAAACCGCTCACAAAGTGGAATTTGATTTTGTCATACTGCCTGCTGTGCCACAGATACTCGGCGTAGAGGCGGATGCAAGCGTCGGCACATTGCTGCAGGTCAACACTGTCGATGTCCATGTCCACGACACGGAATGTGCTTCTCTTGTTCGCCTTCTCGCTGCCGTCAAACAGATGTGTGGGATAGCCCTCGGGCTTCAGCGGCAGATTGCGCAGATACTCGGCAAACGAGCCCGGCTCGACCGAGTCGCGTTTGATGTGCTTGAGAGGCACAGGAATGTCACCCACACGCTTGATGATCACACTGTCACCTCCAGGCAAATGTGAAATATAGCATTTCACACTGTCGATTGTGTCTTTTGGTGACTCTGTTTTTGTGGCCAGGTAGCATCCTGCACACAGCAGCAGGAGTGCAGCTATTGTTACGAGAATCTTTTTCATGTTGTTTGTGTTTCATCGATATATAACACCGAGCGCCAAAGGTAATCCAAACCGTCTCGCCGGCATCAATCACCGCCCGACATGGGAAACCACATCCGGTGAGTGGCGACGTAGAGCATCATGGCGCTACCACAAATCATAACGGCAGAAGCAAAATGATTGCTTCTCAAGTCAGTTGTACCTAGTTTGACTATTATTCATTTGAAGATTCTCTTGTAAGCTTTATATATGACTTTTAGCGGTTTAGGGAGGCCATGTCGACGCGATTCTCTTTTTTTCCCACTCTTGCCGCCCTTTTTGTCTGGGCGTTTGATGAGTTTTCCCTCATGATGTTCTGAGTGAAAAACGACCACCTCATCACATTTGCCCATTTTTTCCAAAAGTTTTTTTCATTTGGCTTGTCATTCAAGACAATTTCTTCTAGATATCACTTTGAATCATGTGCATCCCTCAAAGAGGCCGACGCAGCCATTGAATAGAGTTCGTATGCTATGCCTAGCTTCACTGGGTCTTTGTTGCTGTCTTCAAACACACTGCAAGCAAACTCATTGACTTGACTAGCATCGCACCCCCCATCTATAAAATCAAATACTTTTTTGGCATAATCATCTTCTCCTCGTTCTTTCAATTTAATCAGATGCTCTATAAGATAACGTCCCCCGTATGTAAATCCAAAGTCATAGTCAAAATTAATGACATCCCATACTAATTTTGCCTTATGTAAATCATCATATCGCGCAAGAAAAAAACCATATGCCTAATGATCTCTTCGAATGTCTGTACTCCCAGGGGTAGTTTCTGTGCCATAGTTTCAGCCGCTTTTCAATTATCAACCTGCAAATTAGTGAATGTTTTTGAGATTGCCAAGGATTTGAGGGAGAAAAAAACAGATGCCGCATGAAAAAATGCGGCAGTTGAATAATAATATTTATTTGGTAGACAATAGTTATTGGAGCATAACAGCGATGCGCTGAATTAACTGGTCGGTTGGCTCAACCATCGGAATCACATCTTCCTCAACCAGATTATAATTGTCACTGTAATCACCCTTTAGGCGCAAGGAGAACAGCCTGCTATAGAGCTTGCCATCATCTTGCGACACTCTCCCCGGTTTGATGAAATGCAATCCGAACATCTGGATAACGCCATTGTGGCCACGAGTTTCGATGCCTTCTGAAATAAGAAGTGCCGATACTGCATAGAACGCTGCGTAATACAATCTGTTGGCAATGATTTCCCAATACCTCAGTGGCAGTACACCCCTGACCTGCAGCATAGTTTCTCTCGCTTTCTCCAGCCGATAGGCTACTAAAGCATTTCTTTCGTCATCTGTCAATGCCATAACCTGATTCCGTCATTTTCGACGTTTTTATAAAACGGTGTGTGTGACTGCTTTTTCCAGTCACCGACTGTATAGAGAATCGGATTGATGATTTCTCCCAATTCCCACCCTAGCTCACGAAACGGATATGCCAGGTTATCGTAATCATCCAGTGCCACCCGGCCTTTGTCCAAAAGTATCAGCAAGTCCCAATCGGAACCCTCATGCGCATCGCCACGTGCCTGAGAACCGAACAATAAGACAACAGCCCCCTTAGGAACTATAGCCTGAGCCAAGTTCTCTATAGCCATCAAGATATGTTTGCGACGATCGTCCATCAGAATAAATAACCCACCCAGCCCGCGAGCGGGCTAACTGGATTCGGTGGCAAAGTTAGTTATTCAATTTGAAATTGCCAAAAGTTTAGGCGGGAAAGTGATGAAAAAAGGATGAAATAGAAAACAACTCAGGCAACTTGAACAATGTGGAACGATTCAAAGGTTTAAAATGGTTGAGTGGATGGATTTTTGATTGGCCTACACGTCCGCTTGATTAGTAATCAGAGACAAGGATTGCGGATTACAAATCCTTATACTCGAATGCGGCCGGATTACAAATCCGACCGAACGATTGAAAACAATACCCCTTGAGTTTTTAACTATAACTATTAACTTTCTTGCCGCCACTGGTAGTCGAGGATGGTGGGGTTGAAGGCGACGCGGGGGGTGGTGAAGAGGCGGTCCATAGCGTCGGTCTGGAGGATGTCGGCGGTGGTGCCCTGGATGACCTGGCGGTCGCGGGTGATCAGCCAGAGGTCGTCGGCCAGCAGCAGCGACTGCGACACGTCGTGGCTGGACAGGAGCACGGCCTTGCCGCGGTCGTGGGCCAGCGAGTGGAGCAGCTGCATGGCCTCGATGCGGCTGGCCACGTCGAGAAAGGCGGTGGGCTCGTCGAGGATGATGATGGGTGTCTGCTGCGCCAGGGCGCGGGCAATCATGGCCTTCTGGCGCTCACCGTCGCTCAGGTCGGCGACATAGCTGCCGGCCTTGTGACTGATGCCCACGTCGGCGATGGCCTGGTCGACAATCTCATGGTCCTCGGCGCTGAGGCGACCCAGGAAACCCGTGTGGGGCTGGCGGCCCAGGGCGACGAGTTCGGTGACGGTGAGTCCGCCCACGGCGATGCGGTCGGTGGAGACGAGGCCGATGAGGCGAGAACGCTCGCGCTGCGAGATGTCATCGATATTCTTGCCCTGGAGTTCGATGGTCCCCGACAGGGGGCGTGCGGCGCAGGTGAGGGCACGCAACAAGGTTGACTTGCCGGCGCCGTTCTGGCCCAGCAGGGCGATGAGTCGGCCCTGATGCATGGTGAGGTTGAGGTCGCTGAGCAGCGGGGTGACACGCTTGCCCTGCGTGTAGCCGACGGTGAGGTTATGGGTGGTTAAGAGTTCCAATTGAGAATTGAGAATTGTGAATTAGTTAAAGTAGTGGATCTTGCGGCGGTTGAGGATGATGTAGAGGATGATGGGCACTCCGATGATGGGGGTGATGGCGTTGATGGGGATGACCCCATTGCGGCCATTGACGCTGAGCAAGGTGCACAGCAACGCCACGTCGGCCCCGGCGACGATGGTCACGGGGATGAGGCGGCTGTGGTTGCTGGTGGCCAGCATCAACCGAGCGATGTGCGGCACCACCAAGCCCAAGAAGCCGATGGGACCGCAGAAGGCGGTCACCACAGCGGTGAGCACGCCGGTGATGAGCAGCAGCTGCCAGCGCACGCGGTGGGTGTTCACACCCAGGTTCTGGGCATAGCGTGTGCCCAGCAGCAAGGCGTTGAGCGGCTTGACCATGAGCCACGCCCCGGCCAGCGAGAGCAGGATAAGGATGACGTAGACCGGCAGCTGGTCGACACCCACGCCCGAGAAGTTGCCGAAGCCCCATGCCACATAGTTGTGCACGCCCTCCTCGCTGGCCACCGAGTTGAGCAGTGAGATGACGCTCGATGCCAGGTAACTGACCAGCACGCCGATGATGAGCAGCATCGTGCTGCTGCGCACAATCGACGAGAACACGATGAGGATGGCCAGCACCGCCCCCGCGCCGAGCAAGGCCCCCAGCAAGGTGGCGACATAGCTGCCCACCGTCTGGCCGAAGACCGAACCGATGGTGCCTCCCATGGCCAGCATGATGATGGCCACTCCCAGTCCAGCACCGGTGGACACGCCCAGGATGGACGGCCCGGCCAGGGGATTGTTAAAGGTGGTCTGCAGCAGCAGTCCCGACACCGCCAGCGCCGCTCCCGCCAGCGCAGCCGTGACTATCATGGGCAAGCGCGAGTTGAGCACGATGATCTCCCAGGCGCGGTTGTCACTGCCACGCCCCAGCACGATGTCCAGCACCCGCGCCGCGGGGATGTCGACCGAGCCGAAGAGCATGCACGCCACCACCAGCAGCACGAGTGCGGCCAGCAGCACGACGAGTGTAATGCCATAGCGATGCCTCATTGCGCCAGGGGTTTGAAGAACTGCAACTGGTCGAGGCGACCCGTGCACAGGTTGTGATACTCCCGCAGCAACACGTCGGGGTGGAAGGGGAAGCGCTCGTAGAATCGCGTCAGGTTGGTGTCACACACATAGACCTTGCGCTCCTGAAACGCGCGGAACTGGTCGTTGAGGCCGTAGGTGCCCTTGAGGTCGGCATAAGTGTGGATGTTGAACGACTTGATGAGCCAAATGTCGGCATCCTGCGCCTCGGCCAGCACTTGGTTGAAGTCAAGGTTGAGCGAGCCGGTGCCGGCGTTGTCGGCCCAGGGATAGTTAAACCCTGCGTCGATGAGGATGCGTGCCATGTAGCTGTTGC
This sequence comes from Muribaculaceae bacterium, assembly GCA_017477555.1. Lineage (GTDB taxonomy): Bacteria > Bacteroidota > Bacteroidia > Bacteroidales > Muribaculaceae > Sodaliphilus. The sequence continues at coordinate 7,442 of JAFUVK010000062.1, read as the reverse complement.
CGCCCGGCACATTCCACACGCCCTGTATCACGTTCTCGGTCAGCACCTTGAGGCTGCGATTCTTGCCCTCGGCAGCGACATTGTTCTTCAGCGTGTTGTAGGCCTGCTCGACGGCCGCATAGAGGCTGTCGGCCCGCTCGCGCTGGCCCAGCAGTTCGCCGTAGAACTTGACCCACTCGGCCCTGCCCAATGGGGTGGTCTCCATGTAGTCGGCACACTCGATGATGGGGATGTCGAGCGTGGTGATTTGGCCGTAGGTGGCGTCCTGGTAGGGGGAGAGGAGGATGCCGTCGGGTTGCATGGCGATGACGCGCTCGATGGTCGGTGCCATCGAGGAGCCGCAGTCAGCTATCGTGCCCGCCTTGACGGCCTGCATCACCTCGGGGTCGGTGAAGAACTGCGCGTCGCACACGCCCTTGACCGAACCGAACATGCCCAACTCGCGCATCAGCGAGGTGTGCACGCTGCTGTAGACCAGTGCGCTGCGCAGCGGTGTGCGCACCAGGGTGCCTTCGGGCATCTCGGAGGGCAGCGGCTTGTCGGCCGGCACCAGCACATATCGATGCAGCACCCCACCCTGCTTCCATGGGTCGCGGATGGTGGCCAAGGTGTAGCCCTCGTGACGCTCCAGGCTCAACAGCTGGGCTTGCGTGATGACCGAGTCGGTGGCTTCGGCTTGACGCTCAGCCACATTGCCCCGGCACGAGACCAGCATAGCCACTAGCATGAGGCACAACAAAAACTTTGTTTTCATAGCGATGAATCTGTTTTGAGCCCACAAAATTAGCAAAAAATATCGAAATGGAGTCAAGAAAATGGAGAAAGGAGGTTGTCTTGAATTACCTTTGGTCGAGGCGGACGGCACAGGAGTGCCGTCCCTACATGCAGCCATGCTGACCTTCCTCCTCTTCTGGGGGAGCGAAGGGCTTCCTGCTTAGTTCAAAAGGTGAGAGAGAGGGAGAGGCCGCGAGGCTGGGTGATGGGGGTCATGGTGACGCGGCGATTCTTGCAGGGGTTGCCGGTGATGAGGCCGACAAACTCGTTGATGGGGTCGACCAGCCAGGCGACGAGGTGGCCAAGGAACCAGGAGCCGAACAGATGGTAGTTATTGGCAACAATGATGCGCTTCACACGGTAGAAGCATTCGCCCATGACCATCCCGGCCAGCGGGGTGATGACCAGATCCTGGATAGAGGGTACCTCGTTGAAGCACTCGATGCCATACTCCCACAACACCGCCGAAACAATGGTGCTATAGGCCAGCGAACCCAGCACATTGAATCCGCACGAGCGCGCGCTCATGTAGTAGACCGCTCCGCCGTAGGGGTGGAGGATATAGTTGAAGATGGGATTGTCCTTGTCCCAGACGGGTCCTCGGTCGGCATGATAGCGCCATCGCTCGAATAGTCCCATGCGCCGCAGCTCCTTCTTGTTCCATGCGGTGGCATCCTCGGGTAGCGTCTCGAGGATATATAATGTGGCAACACCTGCTAGCGTGAAGGCCGTGGTGTTGCGTGCCAGTCGGTGCCAGTCGTGCATGCGGCGAGTGGTGGAGTAAGGCAGATCGTAGAGCGTGCGCGGCTCGGCAACGGTCTGCGTCCATCCGATGGTGTCGAGTGTGACTGCGACGGTGTCGTGCTGCCTTGTTGCAACAGAGTCGGCCTCCTGCGCATGCCCCGACAGCGGAGACATGCCGAGAGTCAGCAACACCAGCAGAACTGGTGCACACAGCCCTTTTCCCTCTAGCTTAGCGAGAAAGCCACTTACGATATGTCGCATTAGTTGCCGCATTTAGTGGCCGCAAAGTTCGGCATTTTTTTTGACATAAAGATTTCCAATTTATCCTTTTTTCGGTTCATAAAGGATAATTTGGCCCAAGAAGTTGCCATTTGTCAATAATTTTGGGGAACTATATACCTGTTGTCCCCGTGGTGCCCTGAAAGGGCTGTCCGATTACAGGCGGGGGCGGAAGCCCCCGTGTCGAATCGTTTGATACACACCGCCCCGATGGGGCGGACCCATGGTGCGCTATCGGCCGCCCCTTCAGGGCGGTGAATGGCTTTATGGCTCTTGTTACGGGGGCTTCCGCCCCCGTCTGTAGTCGGCGGCCCCGTTAGGGCCTTAGCTACTTTGCATCAAGGGACAACTGGTATATGGCCCCTTAATTTTATACCGTTGGCTGCGCCCAAGGTACTTTCGCTCGGAAGAGCTAAAAAAATGTGATTTTTTTTTGCTCTTCGCTCGCTTATTCGTGCCGTTGGCTACGCCCAAGGTACTTTCGCTCGGAAGAGCTAAAAAAATGTGATTTTTTTTTGCTCTTCGCTCGCTTATTCGTACCTTTGCACCTCAAAACAAGACAAGATATGGAAAAAGTTGTAAGCGGAATCCGTCCCACAGGTAACCTGCACCTGGGGAACTACTTCGGCGCGGTGCGCAGTTTTGTGGCCATGCAGGACCAGTATCAATGCATGTTTTTCATCGCCGACTGGCACTCGCTGACCACGCATCCCAAGCCCGAGAACATCATCTCGAGCGCACGCACCATCCTGGCCGAGTATCTGGCCTGCGGCATCGACCCGAAGAAGGCCCCTATCTATGTGCAGAGCGATGTGCGCGAGACCATCGAACTGTACCTGTATCTGAACATGAACATGTATCTGGGCGAGCTGGAACGTGTCACGACGTTCAAGGAGAAGGCCCGCAAGCAGCCCGACAATGTGAATGCCGGACTGCTTACCTACCCCACCCTGATGGCCGCCGACATCTTGCAGCACCGCGCCAACAAGGTGCCCGTGGGCAAGGACCAGGAGCAGAACATGGAGATGGCCCGCAAGTGTGCCCGCCGCTTCAACAACATCTACGGCGTGGAGTTCTTCCCCGAGCCGCAGAACTTCTACTTCAGCGAGAAGGCCATCAAGATTCCCGGTCTGGACGGCAGCGGCAAGATGGGCAAGAGCGAGGGCAACTGCATCTATCTGCGCGACGACGACAAGACCATCACCAAGAAGGTGATGCGCGCCGTGACCGACAGCGGCCCACAAGCGCCCAACAGTCCGCGCCCCGAGGTGATTGAAAACCTGTTCACCTTCCTGCGCATCGTCAGCACGCCCGACACCTATCAGTACTTCGACGAGAAGTGGAACGACTGCACGCTGCGCTATGGCGACCTGAAGAAGCAGATTGCCGCCGACTTGTGCGCCGTGGTTGCTCCCATCCGCGAGAAGATTGAATACTACAGCGCCAACACCGAGTTGCTCGACCAGATAGCCCGCGAGGGAGCCGAGGTGGCCCGCGAGAGTGCCCGCGCCACGCTCGACGAGGTGCGCCGCATCATCGGTTTCCGCGTCTGACAGTCGTACCTAATAGATAATCTAAAAAAAGGACGTAAGTTTGTTGCAACTTACGTCCCTTTTTTGATTATGCCATTCGGTCACTTGGCTTTGCGTATAGTGACATTGACCCGACTGTGGAAGTCGTGGTCGTCGCCCCGTGGCAGCAAGAAGTCAATCTTCATGCGCGTGCGACTGCCCATGCGGTCTTTCACCACCCACTTCCCATTAAGTTTGGGCACACGGTCGCAAGTAACCTCGATGGTGTCGCCCATGCGGAAGCCTTTGTTGAACAAGTCGGGCGAAAGAGCCACCCAACGAATCTCATATTTCTTCAACTTTGCGTTGTCGATGCGTTCACCACTGGCGGTGACCCATCCTGCCCCACCCATGCCCGGGTGATACTTAGTGGCACTGACGGTGTAAGTCTGTCCCATTACTGTCATGGCCATCACAGCCATGACAGCAAACAATAGTTTTCGCAACATAATACATCAATTGTTTGGTTTGTATGGCCGCAAAGGTAAGAAAAAAATCTGGAACATGCAAAAAAGTGGCGGAAAGAGAACCATCCCCTTTCCGCCACTTGGATGATTTAGATTACTGTTACTCGTCTTTCTTGGCCTTAAGGCTGAAGACGATGAGGAAGCAGATGATGGCTGCGTACATGACGAGGCCCAGGATGTTCTGGGTGGTCTCGGGCATGGTGTTGTCAAACTTGATGCCAAAGAACAACAGGGCAGCGCTGACCACGCCCATCAGGGCGCCACCGGCGATGAAGCCGCTGGCCAGCAGTGTGCCACGCTCGTTGCGCTCTTTGTTGACCTCCTCGTTCTTGCTGCGGCTGCCGACAAACCAGCTGACGATGCCGCCAATGAGCAGCGGGGCGTTGAGTTGCAAGGGGATGAACATACCCAGCGAGAACGGCAGTGCCGGCACCTTGAGCCAGTTGAGCAACAGGGCCAGGATGGCACCAACGATATAGAGAATCCAGGGGGTCTCGCCTCCCATCATCAGCGGGTCGATGACAGCTGCCATGGCGTTGGCCTGCGGTGCGACGAGTGCGTTGTCGCCCACAAAGCCGTAGGTCTTGTTGAGGATGATCATCACTCCACCCACAGTGGCTGCGCTGAGCAGTGTGCCCACGCCCTTCCAGACCTCCTGCTTGGCGGGTGTCGTACCCAGCCAGTATCCGACCTTGAGGTCGGTGACCATGCCACCGGCCATCGACAGGGCGGTGCAAACCACACCACCAATCACCATCGATGCCATGATGCCACGCGCACCGTTCAAGCCCACAGCGACAAAGATGCCACTGGCGATGATCAGGGTCATCAGGGTCATACCGCTCACGGGGTTGCTGCCCACGATGGCAATGGCGTTGGCCGCCACGGTCGTGAACAAGAAGGCGATGACCACCACCACGACAAACGCCACGATGGTCTGCATCAAGTTGTTGATGACACCCAGATAGAAGAAGACAAAGGTCACCAGCAAGGCTGCAGCCAGGGCGAACACCAGAATCTTCATGGGGATGTCGCGCTGCGTGCGCTCGACCTTGGTCTCGTCCTCCGAGTTGCCACCGAAGGCCTTACCGGCCAGCCCTGCGGCACTCTTGATGACGCCCCACGACTTGATGATGCCCAGAATACCGCTCATGGCGATGCCACCGATGCCGATGTAGCGGGCATAGTTCTTGAAGATGTCGTCGGCGGGCATCGAAGCCATGTCGGCACCATAGGCACCAAACAGCGGCACGATAATCCACCATATGAACTCACTACCGTCAAAGAATATAAACGCATAGCGCAAGCCGATGATGTAGCCCAGACCCAGCACAGCGGCACCCGTGTTGACCTTGAAGAGCATCTTGGTGTTGTCGGCCAGCGTCTGCAAGGCGGGAATAGCGGTGGTCGAGAGCACCTCTTTCCACCAGCCGAATGTGCTGACGATGAAGTCGTAGAGACCGCCCACCAGACCGGCAATGAGCAACGGCTTGGCCTGAGCGCCACCCTTCTGGCCACTGATGAGAACCTGGGTGGTTGCCGTAGCCTCGGGGAAGGGGAACTCGACATGTTTCTCACTCACAAAGTACTTGCGGAAGGGAATAAAGAACAATAGTCCCAGCAATCCGCCCAGCACTGAGCTAAGGAAGACCTCCAGGAAGTTGACCGTGATCTCGGGATACTTGGCCTGCAAGATGTAGAGTGCAGGCAGGGTGAAGATAGAACCTGCCACCACCAGACCGCTGGAAGCACCAATCGACTGGATGAGCACATTCTCGCCCAGCGAGTCCTTGCGCTTGGTCACACCGGCGATGCCGGCAGCGATGATAGCGATGGGGATAGCCGCCTCAAACACCTGTCCTACCTTCAGTCCCAGGTAAGCCGCAGCGGCACTGAAAATGACTGCCATAATCAGACCCAGCGACACCGAATAGGGCGTAATCTCGGGATAATTCTTGTCGGGGCGCAGCACAGGGACGTACTTCTCGCCCTCTTTCAGCGGACGGAACGCGTTGTCGGGCAACTTCATCTCGTCCTGAATGGGTTTAGTAGTTTCTTCTGCCATTTATTGTAGTTTTTTGGTTATATTTCTAGAGGCTCTAGACACTCTAGATTGACTAGAGAGGCTAGACAAAATTTTCGCAAAAATACAAAAAGTCGTGCTATCGGCAAAAAGTTTTGCTAAAAAATGCGACACATGCTTGGCAGCAGTCTAAGTTTTATGCCTATATTTGCAGCAAATTATTAGCATTATGAACAAACTCATATTGACAATCTTGCTTGCATTCGGGTGCCTGTCAATGGTGTCGCAAGAGCATTCAGTTCCCTTGCTGACAGGCGATTATCCCGACCCAACCATCCTGCGCGATGGCAATGACTACTACATGACGCACTCACCGTTCGTCTACATGCCGGGCTTCCTGATCTGGCACTCGACCGACCTGTTGCACTGGCAACCCATCGGCCGCGCGCTGCCCGAGACCGGTGGCGACCTATGGGCGGCCGACCTGGTGAAGCATGCCGGAAAATACTATATCTACTATCCCGCCAACGGCACCAACTACGTCATCTGCGCTACCGATATCCGTGGCCCATGGAGCCAGCCCATCGACCTGCACATCGATGGCATCGACCCCGGCCATGTGGTGGGACCAGACGGCACACGCTGGCTGCACACGTCGGGCGGCTATGTGGTGCAACTGGCGGCTGACGGGTTGAGTGTCGTGGGCAAACAGACGCACGTGTACGACGGATGGAAATATCCCGACGAGTGGCAGACCGAGTGCTTCTGCCTTGAAGGTCCAAAGCTAACCTATCACAATGGGTGGTACTACCTAACCTCGGCCCAAGGCGGCACCGCCGGCCCTGCCACGAGCCACATGGTGGTGAGCGCGCGGTCGAAGTCACCGACAGGGCCGTGGGAAAACTCGCCCTACAACCCCATCGTGCACACCCAAAGCGCCGACGAGACGTGGTGGTCGCGTGGGCACGGGTCGCTGGTCGAGGGACCAGATGGACAGTGGTGGATGGTGTATCACGCCTATCGCAAGGGCTACCACAGCATGGGCCGCCAGACACTGCTGGTGCCCATCGAGTGGACCGCCGACGGCTGGTATCGCACCAGCCAGCGCGAGGGGCTGCCCCTGCAAGCCACGATGCCAAGCATCGACGACAACTTCACGGGCGGCACACTGGGGTGGCAATGGACCATGTGGAAGGAGTATGCCCCTCAGTCGCTGCACTGGTCGCATAGCGGACTTGCGGTGGACGGCAAGGGCAGCACCCCTGCCGATGGGCGCTTGCTGCTGACCATCGTGCATGACATGGCCTATGAGGCGACGGTCGACATCAACATCAACAAGAAAGCCATTGGGGGACTATTACTATATTATAATGAGAAAGCTCATGCCGGCATCATGGTCGACCGCAAGACGGCGACCGTGGTGCATGGTGCGGGCGACACAGAGACCATGCCCAACCGCTGGGGCAAACGCATGAGCCTGCGCGTCACTTGCCGCGGCCACCATGCCCAGCTGGCTGTGAGCCGTGACGGACGCAGAACCTGGCAGACCATCGCCAACGACTTGGATGTTAGCCAACTGCACCA
>JAFUVK010000061.1 GCA_017477555.1 Muribaculaceae bacterium | reverse complement strand
TAGCGCCAAGGTGGCCGCATGCGGCTTCATGATTTTCGGCTGCGGTTACGAGATGGCAGGCATCACCGTGTCGCGAGGCATCGTCAAGTGGTTTAAGGGCCGCGAGATGGCTCTGGCCATGGGCAGTGAGATGGCTCTGGCCCGTCTGGGTGTGGCCACGTGTATGATTTTCTCGCCGTTCTTTGCCAAGCTCGGCGGCGAGGTGAGCGTGAGCCGCTCGGTGGCCTTCGGTGTAGTGCTGCTGTGCATCGCACTGATTATGTTTGTGGTGTATTTCTTCATGGACAAGAAGCTCGACGCGCAGACTGGCGAGGCCGAGGAAAAGGACGACCCGTTCAAAGTCAGCGACATTGGCAAGATTCTGAGCGACAGCGGTTTCTGGATTGTTGCTCTGCTGTGCGTGCTCTACTACTCGGCCATCTTCCCCTTCCAGAAGTATGCCGTGAACATGCTGCAGTGCAACCTGACGCTGACCGAGCCCACCGCTGACTCGTTCTGGGCCAGCCCTAGCGTGACCATCGTGCAGTACGTCATCATGCTCGTTGTGGCCGCCGCCGGCTTTGCCAGCAACTTCATGAAAGACAAGAGCAAGAAATATGGCCTGCTGTGCTTGTCGATTATCGCGCTGATCACCTACTGCTACATGGGCTTCATGCGCCAGTCGGCCGAGTCGATTTTCGCCGTGTTCCCGCTGCTGGCCGTGCTCATCACGCCCATCCTGGGCAACTATGTCGACTATAAGGGCAAGGCTGCCTCGATGCTGGTGCTGGGTTCGCTGCTGCTCATCGCTTGCCACCTGACCTTTGCGTTCATCCTGCCGCTATTCAAGGGCAGTGCCGTGGGTGGCATCGCTGTAGCCTACATTACCATCCTCGTGCTGGGAGCATCGTTCTCGCTGGTGCCTGCCGCTTTGTGGCCCAGCGTGCCCAAGCTGGTCGACGCTAAGGTAATTGGTTCGGCCTATGCGCTGATTTTCTGGATTCAGAACATCGGCTTGTGGCTGTTCCCGCTGCTCATCGGCAAGGTGCTCGACAAGACCAACGAAGGAGTCACCGACCCCACCAAGTTCGACTACACCTGGCCACTGGTGATGCTGGCTTGCCTGGGTGTTGCCGCCCTGCTGCTGGGTCTGCTGCTCAAGGTCATCGACAAGAAGAAAGGCATCGGCCTGGAGGAACCCAACGTTAAGCCCGAGTAACTAGACTGACAGTTTTTCGGAATTCTCGGAACACTCGGAAAACTCGGAGCTCTCCGAGTTCTCTGAGATTTCCGAGAATTCCGAGTTTTCTGAGAATTGCAATAGAATCATGACACAAACAGTGCAACGCACCTTACGAGACTCGGCGGCCGCCCGCTGGACGGTGCTGATGATAGTCGCCTTCACGATGATGACCGGCTACCTGGTGGCCAAGGAGATGTCGCCCCTGCAATACCTGCTCGAGAGCCCACTGGGACAGGGCGGCATGGGCTGGAGCAGCAGTGAGTTTGGCCTGTTTGCCGGCTCGCGCGGCTTCTTCAATGTGTTTCTGCTCATGCTCTTTGTGGGTGGCATTATACTGGACAAGACCGGAGTGCGCTTTGCCGGAATGCTGTCGTGCGTGCTGATGCTGCTGGGCTCGGGCGCCATTTACTATGCCATCGCGTTCACCTCACCCACACCCACGCTGAGTGTCTTCTATGCGGGCGAGGTCAAGCGCCAGGTGGTGCTCTCGGCGCTGGGGTTCGCACTGTTCGGCATCGGCTATGAGCTGTGCGGCATCACCGTGTCGAAGGTCATTGTCAAGTGGTTCACCGGCAAGGAGATGGCCCTGGCCATGGGCATCCAGGTGGCGCTGGCCCGTCTGGGCACCGCGCTGGCACTGGCCGGCAGTCCGGCCATTGCACAGCGCACGTCGCTGCCCATGCCCATCTTGTTGGGGGTACTCTCGGTGGGCATCGGCACAATAGCCTATCTGTTTTATTGTCAGATGGACCGCCGCATCGAGCGCGAGGGCATCGCCGATGAGAGCGATAGCGAGGACGAGCAGTTCCACTTGCGCGACCTCAAGGTCACCCTTTCCAACGGCGGGTTCTGGCTCATCACGCTGCTGTGCATGCTCTATTACTCGGCGCTCTACCCCTTTCTGGACTTCGCCACCAAATTGATGATTGAGAAGTATGACGTAAGTCCCGACTTGGCAGGCACCATCCCGGCCATCCTGCCGTTCACCAGCATCGTGCTCACCCCGCTGTTTGGTGGCATGTACGACCGCATGGGCCGCGGTGCCACCATCATGATCGTCGGCACGGTGATGCTCACCCTAGTGCTGATGGTGTTTGCACTGCCGCTTCACTCGAGCGTGCTGGCCGTAGCCATGATGTTTGTGCTGGGTATCGCGTTCTCGCTACTGCCCAGCGTACTGTGGCCCGCCGTGCCCAAGCTGGTGCCCACGTCGCAGCTGGGCACCGCCTACTCGGTGATCTATTACATCCAGAACATCGGACTGATGATTGTGCCGGTACTCATCGGCAAAATTCTGGACCTCAACACCCACGACGGACACATCGACTACTCTCCCGCCATGTGGGTATTCACCGTCATCGGCGTGGCCGCCATCGTCATCTCGGTGCTGCTGTTGCGCTACGACCGCCGTCACCGCATTGGACTGGAACAAAGTAACATTTCATCGTCGGAATAGTGGCAATCGTCTATTTTTTGCGGTTAAATGATGTTCGGATGAAAAAATTACACTATATTTGCACCCATAAAGTGAGAAATTATTTATAAACCCTTTAAATACAGATGAAAATGAAGAAGTTTCTATGTATCTTTTTGAGCGCAGCACTCCTGTGGGGAGTTTCGGGCTGCAACATGAGTAACACGGGTAAGGGTGCCATGATTGGCACGGGCGGCGGTGCTGCCCTCGGTGCCGGCATCGGCGCATTGTTTGGCAAGGGCAAGGGTGCCGCCATCGGCGCCGCTGTAGGTGCAGTGGCTGGCGGCGTGGCCGGCACGCTCATCGGTAAGAAGATGGACAAGCAGGCCAAGGAGCTGGCCCAGATCAATGGCGCACAGGTCGACACGCTCACCGACCAGAACGGTCTGACCGCCATCAAGGTGACCTTTGACCAGGGCATCTTGTTTGCCACCGGCAAGAGCAACCTCAGCGCAAGCGCCAAGAACTCGCTCAACGAGTTTGCCACCTCGCTGCAGAACAATCCGCAGACCAATGTCCAGATTTATGGCCATACCGATAACACCGGTTCGCTGGCAGTGAACCAGCGCCTGTCGAAGGAGCGCGCACTGTCGGTGCTCAACTACCTGAACAATGCAGGTGTGGCTCGCGACCGTATGGTGAGCGACGGCTATGACTATCAGTTCCCCGTGGCCAGCAACGACACCGAGGCCGGCCGCGCTCAGAACCGCCGCGTCGAAGTCTACATCAGCGCCAACGAGCAGATGATTGAGGCCGCCAACAACGGCACGCTGCAGTAATCCTGTATCCCACTACCCATCAAACGGCCCTGCCCTCACCGGCAGGGCCGTTTTCTTTGCCGCAACGCCGGCGATTCCCCTCCCCTGGTAGAGAGACTGGAAATGTCTCACACAGAAGACACAGAGAGCACAGAGAAAGGATGAGCAGACTCCCCTCCTAAGATAGGAGGGGTTGGGGGGGTATGACCCACCGCATCGCAACTCGCACGGAGGGCATTTTTCTATGTGGCTTTTGTGTGAGATTTTCAGCCTCGCTTGCGGCTGTGCCTAGGGGCGCAGCCCTACAGGGTGGCAGTGCGCCCACAGATGGCGGTGAATGACTGAGTAAGAGTATTAAATGCCTTGGGTGGCGATTGTTGTGAGTGTGGCTTTGATGGTGTCGGCGGTGGGTGGGTCGGGAAGCATGAAATCGACCACCTCGGTGTAATCTATATCATCGAAATAGGACAACTGGGCCCGGAAAAGTTTTTCGGAAAAGAGTTCACCAAACAGTCTGCAAGCTTCGGCTGCAACATCCGATAACGCGAAATGCTGAGTCAATAGGAAATATAGGTCAACATAGTCCTTCCATTTTGAACGCCGACCGAGCGCATAGGCCTTCATTGCTGCCAATTGGAGCAGCGATGGCATTCTGAAAAACTGTTTGTACGCCTGGGATGTGTTAATGTCAAAAGGGTACTGGAAAAAAGTTATTTTCACGTCATTGACAATGAGGTTCATCTGGTCGTAGACGCGTCGTGTGACAGTATAGCTGAACGTCGAGCTGATGATTTTGTCGAGGTTTCGCTTGTGGTTGATGGGGGCTTGCTTGAACAGGTCAAAGTCGATGGAGCGGCGATGTCCGATGTGCAGCGCAATGGCAGTGCCTCCCACCAGATAGTACTCCCGCTTGAACTGTGCCATCAGTGGCAGCAACTGGAGTTGGTGATTATTCAGAATCTCATCATGCATACTTCTGGAGTACTAATGAGAAGAAATGATAAATCTCGGGGTAGTAGTTGGCTTTCTGCCTGCCCGTTGCAGCAAAAAAGACATCCGCCACATGCTTGGCACCTAGCGTGTCGATCAGCTCTCTGAAGTCGTCGAGCGTTCCGTCATTTAGGATAACTTCAACGATGAGGCTGTCGCTAATGTTCGGCAACTGTTCGTCGGGTGTATACCAGAAGAGGTTGCGATGTTTGGTTATGAATTCTGAGCGGGTCATCGTGTTCTGCTTTTCAACATGCAAAGTTAGTGAAAAGTTTTGGTATTTTGAGCGATTGATTGGGATTTTTTTACGGTTTAGCGGCAGGAAATGTGGGTGAGTTATCATTTGGTGGTTTTAGATCGGTGAGGGGGGTGGTGGGGAGGGATGTAGGGCTGCGCCCTTAGGCACAGCCGCGGTCACAGTGGGTGTTTCGCCTCGCTTGCGGCTGTGCCTGGGGGCGCAGCCCTACAGGGTGGCGGTGCATGACCGAACATGCTCCGTTGCGGATACTCTACCCCTACCCTGACACCTCACCTGACACTTACCCTGCCCCCTCCCCTGCAGGGGAGGGGAAATACCATCATCGCAACCAGCCACAATTCCTCTCTCCTGGCTGGGGAGAGGAATTGTGGCTGATTGCACGGAAGTTTGTATTTTGGTGGTGGGTCAGTCGCCGCGACTGTAGTTCGGGGCCTCGCTGGTGATGGTGACATCGTGCGGATGGCTCTCGGCGACTCCTGCGCTGGTGATGCGCACAAACTGCGCATGATGCAGGTCGGCGATGGTGGGTGCTCCACAGTAGCCCATGCCTGCGCGCAGTCCGCCCAGCATCTGGTAGATGACCTCGTAGAGGCTTCCCTTGTAAGGCACGCGCGCAGCGATGCCCTCGGGCACGAGCTTCTTGGCATCGGTCACGTTGTTCTGGAAGTAGCGGTCTTTAGAGCCTTTCTCCATGGCTTCGAGCGAGCCCATGCCGCGATAGGCCTTGAACTTGCGTCCGTTGAAGATGATAGTGTCGCCGGGCGACTCCTCGACTCCAGCAAACATGCCTCCAAGCATCACCGAATGTGCTCCGGCAGCGAGTGCCTTGACGATATCGCCCGAATAGCGTATGCCGCCGTCGGCGATGAGTGGCACATCGGTGTCGGCGAGTGCCTTGGCCACGTCGTAGACCGCCGAGAGCTGCGGCACGCCAATGCCGGCGATGATGCGTGTGGTGCAGATGGAGCCAGGTCCGATGCCCACCTTGACGGCATCGGCTCCATGGTCGACCAGGTAGCGCGCCGCCTCGCCTGTGGCAATGTTGCCCACCACGACGTCGATCTGCGGGAATGATTGCTTGACCTGCTGCAGCACGGTGACCACGCCCTTGCTGTGTCCGTGGGCGGTGTCGATGACAATGGCGTCGACCCCGGCAGCCACCAGCGCCTCAGCGCGCTGCATACTGTCGGCCGTCACGCCGATGCCCGCTGCGACACGCAGCCGGCCCAGTGCGTCCTTACAGGCGTTGGGTTTGTCTTTAGCTTTGGTGATGTCCTTGTAGGTGACCAGCCCGATGAGTTTTCCGTCGCGGTCAACAACGGGCAGTTTCTCGATTTTGTAGGTCTGCAGAATCTTTGCCGCCTCCTCGAGGTTGGTCGACTGCGATGTGGTGATCAGGTGCTCGCTGGTCATCACGTCGTCGACCTTGCGGCTGAGGTCGGTCTCAAATCGCAGGTCGCGGTTGGTTACGATACCCACGAGGCGCCTGTTGTCGTCAACAACGGGTATGCCTCCGATGTGGTACTCTCTCATGAGGTTGAGCGCGTCGATGACCTTGCTGCCACGCTTGATGCTGACCGGGTCATAAATCATGCCATTCTCGGCCCGCTTGACGGCGTGCACCTGCCGTGCCTGCTCCTCGATGGGCATGTTCTTGTGAATCACGCCAATGCCGCCCTCGCGCGCGATGGCGATGGCAAGTCTCGCCTCGGTGACGGTGTCCATCGCCGCCGAGATGAGTGGCACATTGAGTGTGATGTTACGTGAGAACTTGGTGGTTAGCGACACGTCCTTGGGCAGGACTTCGGAATAACCGGGGATGAGCAGCACGTCGTCGAACGTGATTCCATCCATCTTTACGCGGTCTGCAATAAATGACATAGATTCGGGCTTTAAAATCGGTTAGAAATTTATTGCATGCAAAATTAGGCATTTTCGGGCAACCGACCAAAAAAAGATGTGAAAAAGTGTGGTGTGGGATGATTTTTTGCGCCAAGTGCGCGAGCTCTTCCCTGCCCGCCCCCTGCCCCATCGCCTGAGTTAGAAACTGTATCATAATTAGCGCACGCTACGCGTGCGGAAATCTTGTGCAAGCCGAAGGCAATGTCAAGCTTGCTTGAACATTGCTGAGACGCAGCCAAAAATGCGATTAAGCGAGAACCATGCGAGCTTGCTCGCCAATGGTCGAGCGTGAGCATTTTATCAAACATTATCTAAATCCATCAAAATCTTATTGAACATCACACAATTTATTAAATCAATACAAATGAGGATATTAACTGCTTGATTTTGCTTTAGATTTTGAAAGAATTGCTGCGCTTCGCTGGCCCTTCTGGCTCCCGCTCGGTCGCGAGCCCTTCATGGTTCCCGCCCGTTAGGGCGGCTTATTCTCAGAATCCGGATTTTGACACATCCTCGGGGAAATGAATCCCCCTCCCCTGGTTCATCGTCTGCCAGGGGAGGGGGAAACGGTTGCCTTGTGAGCGGATTTAGTTGCCCATGTCGCTGAGGAACTGAATGCGCACGAGGCGTATCTCTTCCTCGGTGTAGTCTTCGCCCAACTCCTGAATGGCCTCCTGGAGGTCGTCGCTCTCGCTCTCGCGGAAATAGTCGTAAATGTCATCGTGTATGTCCTGATCCATGACCATGTCGACATAGTATCCGATGTTGATTTTGTATCCGCTGTAGACAATCGACTCCAGTTCGTCGAGCAACTCGTCCATGTCCATGCCCTTGTCCTTGGCCAACTCGTCGAGCCCAATCTTTCGGTCGGTGCCTGTGATGAGGTAGATCTTGACGTTGCTCTTGCTGGCCACGGCGCGCATACGGAAGTCCTCGGGACGCTCAATCTCATTCTCGTCGACGTGTCGCTTGATTAGCTCGACAAACTTCTGTCCATAGCGCTTGGCCTTCCCCTCTCCCACTCCAGGAATGAGCTTGAGCTCCTCGATGGTGATGGGATAGGTGGTGGCCATTGCCTCGAGCGATGGGTCCTGGAAGATGACGTAAGGCGGCAGCTGCATCTGCAGTGCAATCTCCTTGCGCAAGTCCTTGAGCATGCTGAACAGTGCCGGGTCGAGTACGGCAGCCGATCCGCTGTGCTCCTCTCCGTCGTTGTCGTTGAACTGCTTGTCCTCGACGACATTGAAAGGCTGCGGGTTGTCGAGATACTTCCGTCCCTTGTCGGTGACCTTGAGCACTCCATAGTTTTCGATGTCCTTGCGTATGTAGCCGGCAAGCACTCCCTGCCTGACGACCGAGGTGAGGAAGTTCTCGTCGCGCTCGTCGGCGCATCCGAAGATCTCGAGTTCGTTGTGCTTGTAGCTCTTTACTTCGTTGGTCTCGTTGCCGGCAATGATGTCGACAATATACTCGGTCTTGAATCGCTCTTTCAGCGTGATGATGGCCTCGATGGCGGCGCAGAGCTCGTCGCTGGCCTCGATGCGCTTGCGTGGGTGAATGCAGTTGTCGCAGTTGCCGCAGTTGTCCTGGTCGTACGGTTCACCGAAGTAGTGCAGCAGCGTTTTTCTCCTGCACACCGACGACTCGGCATAGTAGGCTGTCTCGTTGAGCAGCTGCTTGCCGATCTCCTGCTCTGCGATGGGCTTGCCCTGCATGAACTTCTCCAGCTTCTGAAGGTCTTTCTTGGCGTAGAAGGTGATGCACTTGCCTTCGCCTCCGTCGCGTCCGGCACGTCCAGTCTCCTGGTAGTATCCCTCCAAGCTCTTGGGGATGTCGTAATGTATGACAAATCGCACGTCGGGCTTGTCGATGCCCATGCCGAATGCAATGGTTGCCACAATCACGTCGACCTCCTCGAGCAGGAACTTGTCTTGGTTCTCGCTGCGTGTGGCGCTGTCCATGCCTGCATGGTAGGCCAGTGCCTTGATGCCGTTGACCTGAAGCAGTTCGGCCAAGTCCTCGACTCTCTTACGGCTGAGGCAGTAGATGATTCCCGACTTTCCCTCGTTAGCCTTGATAAACTTGATGATGTCCTTGTCGATGTCCTTGGTCTTTGGCCTTACTTCGTAGTATAGGTTAGGCCTGTTGAACGATGACTTGAACACCTTAGCGTCGGTCATACCCAGGTTCTTCTGTATGTCGTGCTGCACCTTGGGTGTGGCGGTTGCCGTGAGTGCTATGATGGGACGGCTGCCGATGGCATTGATGATGGGTCGGATGCGCCGATACTCAGGTCGGAAGTCGTGTCCCCACTCCGTGATGCAGTGTGCCTCGTCCACTGCATAGAAAGAGATTTGGACCGACTTGAGGAAGTCGACATTCTCGTCCTTGGTGAGCGATTCGGGAGCCACATACAACAGCCTGGTTTTTCCTGACGTCACGTCTTCGCGCACTTGTTCGATTTGCTGCTTGTTGAGTGACGAGTTGAGGAAGTGCGCTATTCCATCCTCTTCGCTATAGTGCCGCATGGCGTCGACCTGATTTTTCATCAGCGCAATCAGTGGCGAGATGACGATGGCCGTTCCCGGCATCATGAGTGCCGGCAACTGGTAGCAAAGTGACTTTCCTCCACCGGTTGGCATGAGCACAAATGTGTCGCGCTCTTGCAGCAGGTTCTGTATGATTGCTTCCTGGTCGCCTTTGAACTTGTCGAATCCGAAATAAGATTTCAACTCGTCGATGAGTCTTTTGTTGTCTGTCATTATATTTGAGGCTTTAAGGTTAATTGGCGTTATTGCGCTTGCGCCAGCATCTCGAAGTTAGACTTCTCGAGCTGCCTTGCAGCATAGTCTCGTGTGAGCCTGAATGCTTTGTCGCCCGATGCTGGCACAGAGTACATCACGTCGATCATGATGGTCTCAAAGATTGAGCGCAGTCCTCTTGCTCCGAGCTTGAACTCGATGGCCTTGTCGACGACATAGTCAAGCGTATCGTCGTCGATGGTGAGTTCCACTCCATCCAATTGCAATAGCTTGGTATACTGCTTGGTGATTGCGTTCTTTGGCTCGGTAAGAATGCGTCTGAGCGCTTCTCGGTCCAGTGGCTCAAGGTTTGTGAGAATGGGCAGACGCCCGATGATTTCGGGAATCAGTCCGTAGCTTCTCAAGTCTTGCGGTGCCACATAATGCAGGAGTTTCTCCCGCTCGACCTTTGCGATGTGATTACCGGCACCATAACCCACGACATGGGTGTTGAGTCGCTGCGCAATCTTGCGCTCGATGCCCTCGAACGCCCCTCCGCAGATGAAGAGGATGTTCTTGGTGTCGACGGCAATCATTTTCTGCTCAGGGTGTTTGCGTCCGCCTTGAGGCGGCACATTCACCACCGAGCCTTCAAGCAGTTTGAGCAGTCCCTGCTGCACGCCCTCGCCGCTAACGTCGCGCGTGATGGACGGGTTGTCGCCCTTGCGCGCAATTTTGTCGATTTCGTCGATAAAGACGATGCCACGCTCTGCTTCCTCAACGTTGTAGTCGCATGCAGCCAGCAGGCGTGTGAGCAGGCTCTCGATGTCCTCGCCCACATATCCGGCCTCGGTGAGCACGGTGGCGTCGACAATGGCGAACGGCACCTTGAGCATCTTGGCTATAGTCTTGGCCAGCAACGTCTTTCCTGTGCCGGTGGGTCCTACGATGATGATATTGGACTTCTCGATTTCAACCCCGTCGTCATCGGCTTTCTGTGCCAGTCGCTTGTAGTGGTTGTAGACCGCCACCGAGAGGTATTTCTTGGCGTTGTCCTGTCCGATGACGTACTGGTCGAGGAACTCCTTGATTTGGTCAGGTTTGGGCAGCGAGGCGATGTCGATGTCATCGACATGTGCGCTACGTGCCTGCGCCAGATACTCCTGAGCCACCTCATGAGCACGCTCGGCGCAGTCGTTGCAGATGCACCCATTGAGTCCGGGCAGCATGAGCAACACCTCCGTCTCTCCTCGTCCGCAAAAGCTGCAGTGTAATCCTGTATCTCTCTTTTTAGCCATGCTCGAAAGGATTATTTGCCACGCTCGAGCACTTTGTCAATCATGCCATACTCCAGAGCTTCGTGCGATGTCATCCAGTAGTCACGGTCGCTATCGGCATAGACCTTGTCGTAGGGCTGTCCACTGTGCTCACTGATGATGTTGTACAACTCTTGCTTGAGCTTGATGATTTCGCGCGAAGTGATTTCGATGTCGCTGGCCTGTCCCTGAATACCTCCCATGGGCTGGTGGATCATGACGCGCGAGTGCTTGAGCGCGAATCGCTTGTCCTTCTGCCCCGCCACGAGTAGCACTGCGGCCATCGAAGCTGCCATGCCTGTGCATATGGTGGACACATCGCTCTGGATGTACTGCATGGTGTCGTAGATACCCAGTCCGGCATATACCGACCCGCCGGGCGAGTTGATGTATAGCGAGATCTCCTTTCCCGGGTCGGCCGAGTCGAGGTATAGCAACTGCGCCTGTATGACATTGGCTGTGTAGTCATCAACCTGTGTGCCGAGGAAGATGATGCGGTCCATCATCAGTCGCGAGAAAACATCCATCTGAGTTACGTTGAGCTGTCGCTCTTCCATGATAGTGGGCGATATATAGCTGCTTGTGATTCCAGTTGCATACTGGTCGAGTGCCAGTCCATTCATGCCCATGTGATGGACTGCGAAATTACGGAAATCGTTTTTCATTAAATCTTACAAATAATGGTTGCTGTAAAAATCATTTTTCAAAGTTACTACTTTTTTCTCATCGGGACAAATATTTCACTTTTTTTACGAAAAAAAGAGGGTCGAAACTATGGTTCGACCCTCTTTTTGTGTTTGCTTACAGCTCAATTTCGGCTTACTTGTCCTCGAAGAGCTTGTTGAACTCGTCGAGCGTGACGTTCTTCTCGTCGAGTGTGACCATCTGCTTGAGTGCGGCGAAGAACTTGTCGTCGAATGCACGCCGTGCAATCTCCTCGCTGTAGCGCTCATCGCCCATGAGCTTCTGGGCATAGTTGTCGACAACATCGTCGGGCAGGTTGGTCATGCCATACTGTGCGAACTGCTGTGCCGCCATGAGCCGTGCCAGGCGCTTGCGGTCACTGTCATCGACTTGCACATTGAGCGCCGATGCCGCCTTGTCCTTGATGAGCTGCCACTGCAGGTGAGCCTTGGCTGCGGGATACTCCTGCTCGATTTTCTCGGCGGTATTCTTGTCGTCGCGCGCGGCGAGGAAGCGCTTGAGGAAGTCGTCGGGCATGGGCAGGTCGCCCACGATGTCGCGCAGCACCTTCTCGGCGTCGATGGTGAATCGGTAGTTGCTGTCGGCGGTGAACTCGTGTGCAATGACCTCACGCAGCTTGGTCATATACTCCTCTTCGGTCTTCGCCTCGTCCTTGCCTAGCACGTTGTCAAAGAACTCCTGGTCCATGTCAGCAGGCTGTGTAACCATGATTTCGGTGACGTTCATCTTAAAGTCGGCTGTGACAGCAGCTGCCGCCTCTTTGTCGATGTTGAGCATCGATGCGATTTCGCTCTCGCTGCCGGCGCAAGCCTTGTTGGGGTTGAAGACGATGTCCTGTCCCACTTTCGCTCCGACAAACTTCTGCTTCTGGTCGTCGTCCTTAAGCATGCGCGGTATGATGACGGTCTGCTCGGCTTTGATGCCCTCGGCCACCTCCTGGCCATTGTCATCAAGCTCAACCAGAGTGCCACGCAGCATGGCCTCGTCATCGGCCACCTCGCCCTGCACCTGCTTGCCGAAGCGCTTGCGATAGCCCTCGTTCTGCTTCTGGACCATGTCGTCGGTAACCTCTATATTATAATAAGGTATAGTGAGACTATTGTCGACAGTGAGTTCAAACTCGGGCGCCAGGCCGAGGTCGAACTTAAACTCGAAGTCCTTGTCGGCCACGATGTCGGCAGGTGCGTCCTGGGCCATCATGGGGTCAGCCAGGATGTGTATGTGGTTATTGACAATGTGGTCGCTGACCGCACGGTTGAGCATCCGGTCGATGACCTGTGCCTTAACGCTGGGTCCGTACATCTTCTGCAGTAACGCAGCGGGCACATGTCCTGGTCTGAAGCCCTTGACGGGGCGTGTTCTGCCCAGTTGGTTGAGTTCTTTCTTGACCTCGTCCTTGTAGTCATCTTCGACAATCGACACGGTCAAAACGCCGTTCACTTGGTCGGTTTTCTCAAAGTTTACGTTCATTTCAGTTGTGAAATCAATATTTAATAATGTTGTTTTTCCAAAATCAAGTTGCAAAATTACATCATATTCGCTAGCTGCCCAAATTTAGCGTTATTTTTTTTGTTACCTTAACTTTTTACGAGTAACCTAGCCTATTCAGCGATTGGGCAAATATTCCCCTCCCCTTTCACTCAGAGAACTATATACCTGTTGTCCCCTTGGTGCCCTGAAAGGGCTATTCGATTACACTCGGCGGACTCGTTGGGGCCACTGCTACTTATCAACAAAGGACAACTAGTATATAATTCCTTTCCGAAAGGGCAAGGGTTGGGGGTGACCAACAAATTCCAGTTTAATGGCATTTAGTACTTCGCCTCGGCATAGCTCAAGCAAGCTTGACTCTGCCCTCAGTTCGCGCCTTAATCAATCTAATTGATGATCACCCCACCCATCGGAATTTTCGGTTGCCCTGGAAGTACAAGTATTTTTTTTAAGACTTGAGCAAAAATAATTGCACGCAAGGGAGTAACAATTATCAATTATTTAGTACCTTTGCGAAAAATTTTTAATCTCCCGCCAAATGCTCCAGATTCGCTGCAAAAACAACAATGTGACCAAGAGTTTTCCCGAGGGTTGTTCACTGCTCGACGTGTACCAGGAATTTGCCGACGACATCCAACTGCCCTACCCTGTTGTGTCGGCCAAAGTCAACAATGCCTCACAAGGCTTGAAGTTCCGTCTGTTCCAGAACCGTGATGTCGAGTTTCTGGACGCCCGCATGGGCTCGGGTCACCGTGTGTATGTGCGTTCGCTGTGCTTTGTGCTCTACAAGGCAGTGACCGACCTGTTTGCCGGCAGCAAGCTGTTTATCGAGCACCCGTTGTCGCGTGGCTACTACTGCAACTTCAAGAAACGCGGCAACGAGCCGATGACCGACGACGACATTGCGCAAATCAGTGAGCGGATGCGTGAGATTATCAATCTGGACATGCCCTTCCGGCGGTTTGAGGCCACGACCGAAGAGGCCGTGCGTGTGTTCAGCGAGCGTGGCTTCACCGATAAGGTCAAGCTCATCGAGTCGTCGGGCCAGATCTACACCGACTACTACATGCTGGGCGACACGGTCGACTACTACTATGGTCCACTGGTACCGTCGGCCGGCTACCTGAAGGTGTGGGATCTGGAGCGCTACAACGACGGCTTGCT
>JAFUVK010000031.1 GCA_017477555.1 Muribaculaceae bacterium | reverse complement strand
GGTTGTGCCTTCGGCGCAGCCCTACAATTCCTCAGTCCTACTTCCCTGGCCGAGAGGCCGATCACGCGGTATGCCGCGTCCCTACCATTTCCTCAGTTGCAACCAAGCACTCATTGCGCATTCTCTTTAATTATATGGGCGACACGATTATCTGATGCCGAGCAGCCGGTGAGTCTGCAGCGACAGCCGCCACTGAGGGTGGCGCAGCACGGCCTGAACACAGGCCTCCAGGTTGTCCTGCCGCTCCTCGGGGTCGTCGACATAACACGGCTGCAAGAATCGGTAACAGGCCTCGATAGCGTCATATTGGCTCAGGTCCTGCCCGGTATACACCACCTTGAGTTCGTCGCAGCGGTTGAGCACCGTGGGCACCAGGTCGCCACCGACATAGGCCGCCTTGGGCGACAGGGTGACCCAGTCGATGCCTTGCGGCAACCGACGCGTGCCGTTGGTCTCGATGGCGATGCGTTTGCCGGTCAGCTGCTTGAGTGTCGCAATCATCTCGGCATCAATCCACAGCGACGGCTCGCCGCCGGTGAGCACCAGCAGCGGTGCCTCAGGCCAGCGGTTGACCTCATCCACCACCTGGTGGAGTGTCATGGGTGTACCTTTCTGGTGGTTCGTGTCGCAGAAGGCACAGCGCAAATTGCATCCGCTGAATCGCACAAACACGCTGGCCGTTCCGGTGTTGAACCCCTCGCCCTGCAGCGAGTAGAATATCTCATTAATCACATATGTTGTCATCGTGGTCTGGTTGACATTTTTTGCAAAGATAAATCATTTACGGCAAACAGTGGGCTATAATTCAAAAAAAAAAGCTACCTTTGCCACAACAATCATTTTACCACCATTTTACCAACATTAAAACAAGCTATCCTGTATGAAAAGACTATCTACACTGATGTTGCTCGTTGCCCTGGTGGCAACAGTATCGGCACAGGTGCAGTTTGTCGGCCGCAAAGCCGCACCGAAGTACCTGCTGCAGCACGAAAACACCCAGCGTGGCGGCTACAGCCACCGCGCCCCCGCCACATCGCCCGACGATGTGATCACCACGCAGCCCGAGGGCGAAGCCATGCGCTACGAGCGCAGCGGCCAGGGCCTGGTGGTGTCCGATGGTGTCATCTACACCACCCAGCAGACCGACAAGACCACCCTGGTGTATGACCCCGACGGCACCACGGTGTGGATCAAGAACATCGTCAACGGCCTGAACCAGACCTTCGGCGAGTCGTGGGTGCGCGGCACACTCAGCCCCGACGGCACCACGCTCACCGTGCCACTCGACCAGACCGTGGCTTGGAGCTACCAGTTTGAGGCAGGCATCGGACTGGCCTGGGGCCGCACCGTGATCAACGCCGACAACCAGATGGTGAGCTTCGAGCGCGACGAAACCGTCACCGAAGCCGTCTACACCATTGCCGACGGAACCCTGACGCTGCAGGGCACCAACGGTCGCACCGAGTTTGAGAACAACATCCAGGACTTCGTGGGCCAGGGCCTGACCTGCTGCTACGAGGACGACGGCGCATGGCCGGGATTCATGGAGTGGAACACCGTGCTCACCCCGAAGCCGGTGATTCCTGCACCCGACATCATCACCGAGCAGCCCGCCGGCGAGCTCCGCCGCTATGTGCGCCAGGGCAGCAACATCTACCAGGCATGGATGGGACCCGCGCTCACCAGCCAGAAGGGCATGGCCGACATCGTCTTTGCCGACGATGGCCAGACGGTGTATCTGCGCGACGTGGTCTATGACGTGGCCAGCGACGTGTGGGTACGCGGCACGCTCAGCCCCGACGGCACCAAAATCACCGTGCCACTGGGCCAGTATCTCTACTGGGACGAGACCGAGGAGAAGGGCATGGTGCTGCAGTGGATGAGCACCGGTGTGGAGACGCAGCTCGACGAGGAGGGACAGCCGCAACAGGTGATGAACCTGACGGTGCACCTGGGGGTGACCGAGGCCACCTATACCCTGGCCGACGGCACGATTACGCTCCAGGGCACTGTGGGCAACCCCGAAGCCAGCTACCCCAACAACTACATTGCCACCGGCCTGGGTGTGGTGTATGACACCGACCTGACGTTCTGCGCCGTGGACTTCGGCACAATCTACAAGGAGTTTGTCCTGGCTCCAGCCATTCCGGCCGACCCGATTCTGTTGGAAGACGCGTGGTTTGACGACGGCACCGAGGACGGCTACAGCTGCCTCGACTTCATCATTCCCACCGAGGATGTCGACGGCAATTTCATCGACTTGCAGTACACCAGCCTGAGCCTGTACACCGACGACGATGTGCCGTTCACCTTCGACGCAGCCACCTATAGCTACGACCTGGAGGAAGACATGACCGAGCTGCCCTATGCCATCTATAGCCAGGGCTACGACTTCAATGAGTCGCGCATCTACTTCTATCGCACCAACACGGGCGACAACCCGCTGTTCCAAAACCGCATCGGGCTGCAGGTACACTACGATGTGCCTGTGGTGGGCGAGGACGGCGAGACCACGATTGTGCGCAACTCGTCGAACATCGTCTACTGGGAGGCTAACAACTCGGCCATCAGCGATGTCAAGGCCGCCACAGCCACCGGCGACGATGCCTACTACAACCTGATGGGACAGAAGTGCGACGCCGCCCATCTGCCGGCCGGCATCTACCTCCACAATGGCCGCAAGGTGATTGTGCGATAACCGCCTGTTCCCGTCGCACCCTACCCTCCCCCGCCACAAACCCTGGCGGGGGATTTTTTTGCCTCCACGGGCAGAGAGGGCACAGCCATCATTCCCCTCTCCTGGCAGGGGAGAGGGACTGACGATACCCTCCGTATAGCAGATTTGCACCATTTTAACCCAACAATTGTCACTTTTTAGCCAAAACAATGTTAAAAAAAATAAACAAATAAAAAACAATGTGCAAAATTCAAGAATTTTTCAAACGATGGCATTACCTTTGCAGCCGCTAAAAAGCAATCTACTCTATAAATATTGGTTTTAGTTGAATAATCTTCGTTTTATTCATTTTGCAACAAACCAAAACATCTGCTATTACTATTATTAGCATCCAATTATACATAATAAATTAAAAAAGAGATGAAACTATACTTAAAAAGTGCAATCATGACCTTGGTCATGACATTGTGCGTGGGTCTGCAGGCTCTGGGCCAAAATGCCTATGCTGTGCAGAGTGGCAACGATGCCGAACAGGGCGGAGTGAACGTCACGCACCACAAGGAGTGGTACGACCAGTTTGAATACAACTGGCCCATTGGCACCAACGCCCACACCAGCAAAATTACCGACAAGGCAACCGACCCCGACCAGATCATCGCCCTGTTGCGGTACATTACATGGAGCGCCGGCTTCCGGGCATCTACTATGCCGGCTACGGCACAAATTCCAACAATGTGAACCAGCGCGTGCGCCCGGTGTACTACGGTGGCATCGACGGCGGATGGGACATCCCATTCAACGCAAGCAACAACCGCTACACCGACTACGAGACCTATAAGCCCTACTCCGAGGGCTACACGGTGCTGCTGGTGGCTGTGAAGGACATCTTCACGATGAGCACTCGCACCCCTGACATATTCATCAACTGCGACTATGCCAAACTGAAAGAGGTGATCACCATCAGTGTGGAATATGTGCAGCTGCTCACCGACGGCATGCGTCTGAACGAGAATCTGCATGAACACGACGGCTATTACCCCGGCACACTGTTCACTGTGGACGACGCACCCAGCCTGAACCGCTTCTTCTTCCTGTCGAAGGGCCAGGCCCGCAACCAGTACAACGCCGACCGCGGCGATGCTGAAATCAACGCCCCGTTTGGCCGCATGTTCGAGCAGTTCAGCCCCACCGACGGCACACAAGGCTCTGAGATCACCAACTACTACGAGGCCCTGAAGAGCGGCCAGTCGTTCCCCATCCTGCACGACTGCAACTCGGTGCTTGAGGCCGAGCACTACTTCTCGATGGTGAGCAAGAGTGCCACGGGTGCCGACAGCCACCAGGACGTGTCGGGCCTGCAGTTCTTCATCCCCGACCAGCGCCTGACCTACTTCGAAACGCAAGGTAGCGTAGCGCGGATAGAAAACACCAGAACGCATTATCTCCAAGGACGAAATTATTATTTATTGATACCGGGCAGTTGGCACAATGTTATGACCTTTACTGGAGGTGAGATAACGTCACATGATGTAACCTATGATGGTCGCATCATGAACTACGATGAGGGCATCTTCATTGAATCTGATGATGAGGGCGTTATTGCAAACAATAGTTGCATAGACCTGTATATAACAGGCAATGAGCTGGTTGAGCTACTTAACGAAGAGGGTGATTATGATGAATACCGATATACTGGTAATGGTGATTATGAGCCATTCAATTACAGCAACTCCAATCCCGCCTACAACGGCAACGCGCACAATGGTGGGTATACCGAGTATGCCTACTATCACACGGAGTTTGCGCCCAAGACACAGTGGTACCGCATCGAGCTGGAGGCAGACGCCGTGCAGGACACCCAGGACGACTTCTGGGGCGAGCACACTTACAGTGTGAGCCTGAAGTGGGAGACGAGTGCCGACCATCTGTCGGCCATCCCGCTGGAGCAAACCTTCTGGGTCTATGAGATTGTCGATGGCGAGGAGGTGCTCATCAGCCCCGCCGAGGGCATCACCCAGGAGACCTGGACCGTGGAGGACCGCCCGGGCACCAAGGAGAACCCCGACGGACTCTACACCGAGCAGTACCCCAGTGGCCGCAAGCGCACATTTGTGGTCAAGGGCCGACCCAGCATCGCCACCTACCTGCCCATCCGGAGCAACTCGGCCGACGCCATCATCCCCGGCTATGACAAGCACGAGCGCCTGTCGCTGAGCATCGGCACCGACTACTACAGCAAGTGGGACGCCCAGGGCCAGTACAACCAGTATGGCAACTATGTGCTCATCGAGAACGGCACGGGCAACACCGTGACCAAGAGCCTCATCAACCAGAACACGAAGTTCAGGATGTGGCGCACCTGGATCGACGAGGCGGGCCATGAGCAGACCATAGAGTTTGCCGATGTCGTCTTCGGCCAGTGGACCGGCACCGGCACCGACGCCAAAGTCCACTACACGGTCACCTACCTGAACAACTCGCAGAAGGGCTCGGTTCCCGAAAAGGCTCCCAGCACTTCCGGGCAGTTCGGCATCCTCAACAACCAGGATGAGGTGGACTTCGGTCACTTCGAGGTGATGGACGTGTTCCAGGCCTCGACGGTCAACAACACCCACCCCGACCACTACACCTATAAGGTGACCTTCGAGAGCGCGGTCGACTTCGAGATCGACGACCTTGACGCAGATGGCAACCTCCAGTTTGTCGAGGACGCGAACGGCGACTACTACTACGACCCCAATACGCAGGAGTATCACAAGATTGTCGATGACGCCTACGCCGGCACGCGCTACAAGGTGAAGACCGTCACTACCAACGCCGTGACCAGCAACAAAGAGATCATCCCGGTGTTCAAGAGCACCTACTCGCTCAACAACCAAGGCTACACACAGTCGCAAATCGATAATGCGGACAAAGCCAACAACATGAGCGAGCTGCTGACGCCGCACATGAGCTACACGGTGGAAGGCTCGGACGTGACAGTGACCACCGACCTGAACAAAGTCAAGCTGAACCTGCAGGCCGACCCCACCGGCACCATACACCAGTACAGCCTCTACCGCAACCCGCAAGGCAGCGATAGCCGCATGATTGCTTGGGCGCAGGCAGCCAGCGACGGTCACTACTCCATCCATCAGAACAACAGTGGCAACGAGGCCGTGGAGAAAGGCATCACCAGCCCCATGGACTACAACTTCGAGGACGAAGCCATCATGACGCAAGTGCCGGTGCAGTCGGTGGCCTACGTGCCGGTGATCTCAACCCGACCCAAGGACATCCAGCGTCTGACGCAAGGCGACTACAACACCTATGGCGCCGACATCCAGCGCGTGGGCATCCCCAAGATGGTGCTGGGCCAAGTGTGGGCAGAGCAAAGCACCTACACCTGGAAGATGAATGACACGGACTATCGCTATTTCCGAGTGTCGATACCCATCGAGGCTTCTGTGCCCGGCAGCCTGTACCACCCCTACTACTGGCGCTCATGGCGCGAGCTGGCCGACTACAGCATCATCGGCGAGGAGTACCAGGAGCTGACGTGCAACATCCCCGGCGGATACCTCTATGAGCAGCGCCAGCCTGACTACACCACAAGCATCACCTCGGGCGAGGTGGACTTGACCTACCCCGAGCTGACGGGCTGGAATGGCAGAAAGAACCAGAACATCAAGTCGCAGAGCGGAACATTTGGAGCACAATGCGGTAAAACCATCGACATGGACTTCAAGATTCGTTTCTACTACGCGGTCAACAATGTGGCCAATCGCGCCCCCGCAACCGATGAGCAGGTGTCGCCCAACGGGCAGTTCTACATCGTTGAGTACAACTTGCCCTACTCCACCAGCTCAGGTATCGTCACCGGCGTCGACGGTATCAAGACCGACAAACAGGTGGCCACGGTGACCTATTACAACACCATGGGCTTGCCGTCGACCACGGCCTGGTCGGGCGTGAACATTGTGGTCACGCGTTACACCGACGGCACGCAGTCGACCACCAAGGTGGTGCGTTAAGTCACCCCCGTGAACCAAACGACGATGCCTCCTCCCCCGCCACAATTGTGGGGAGGAGGCATTCCTTTTCGCATCTTGTGGCAGGGAGGGGAACTGCCTGGATGCCACCGTTCCATTAGGCATTGAGAATTGTGTATTGAGCATAGTCCACCTGGCGGCGAACTTGAAAAAACTGTTAATTATCAATGCCATATTGGTGCAATCCGATTATTCGTTGTATCTTTGTCGGTTAAAAGAATAATAATTGACAACAATGGCACAAAAAGAAGACGTTTTCAAGAAAATCGTATCGCACGCCAAGGAGTATGGCTTCGTGTTCCCGTCCAGCGAAATCTACGACGGACTGGGCGCAGTCTACGACTACGGTCAGAACGGCGTGGAGCTCAAGAATAACATCAAGCGCTACTGGTGGGAAGCCATGACCCTGCTGCACGAGAACATCGTGGGGCTGGACTCGGCCGTGTTTATGCACCCCACCATCTGGAAGGCCTCGGGCCACGTGGATGCCTTCAACGACCCACTGATTGACAACCGCGACAGCAAGAAGCGCTACCGCGCCGATGTGCTCATTGAGGACGAGATAGCCAAGATTGACGACAAGATAGACAAAGAAGTGGCCAAGGCCCGCAAGCGCTTCGGTGAGTCGTTTGACGAGGCGATGTTCCGCCAGACCAACCCCCGCGTGCTCGAGCACCAGGCCAAGCGCGACGCGCTGCACGCCCGCTTTGAGAAGGCGATGAACGACAACGACCTGGCCGAGCTCAAGCAGATCATCGTGGACCAGGAGATTGCCGACCCCATCAGCGGCACGCGCAACTGGACCGACGTTCGTCAGTTCAACCTGATGTTCAAGACGCAGATGGGCAGCAGCAGCGACTCGACGATGGACGTGTATCTGCGCCCCGAGACGGCCCAGGGCATCTTTGTCAACTTCCTGAACGTCCAGAAGACCGGCCGCATGCGCATCCCGTTTGGCATCTGCCAGATAGGCAAAGCGTTCCGCAACGAGATTGTGGCGCGGCAGTTCATCTTCCGCATGCGCGAGTTCGAGCAGATGGAGATGCAATTCTTTGTGCGTCCCGGCCAGGAGCTGCAGTGGTTTGAGTACTGGAAGGAGCACCGGCTGCGCTGGCACAAGGCACTGGGTCTGGGCGACGAGAAATACCGCTACCACGACCACGAGAAGCTGGCGCACTATGCCAACGCCGCCACCGACATCGAGTTCCAGATGCCGTTCGGCTTCAAGGAGGTGGAGGGCATCCACAGCCGCACCAACTTCGACCTGTCGCAGCACGAGAAGTTCTCGGGCAAGAAGATCCAGTACTTCGACCCCGAGCTGAACCAGAGCTACACTCCCTACGTCATCGAGACCTCGATAGGTGTCGACCGAATGTTCCTGTCGGTGCTTTGCTCGAGCTACGAGGAGCAGACGCTCGAAGGCGGCGACACGCGCGTGGTGCTGCACCTGCCCAAGGTGCTCGCACCGGTGAAGTGCGCCATCCTGCCGCTGGTGCGCAAAGACGGCATGCCCGAGAAGGCCCACGAAATCATGGACCTGCTCAAGTTTGACTTCGCCTGCCAGTACGACGAGAAGGACTCGGTGGGCAAGCGCTACCGCCGCCACGACGCCATCGGCACACCCTACTGCATCACCATCGACGGCCAGACTGTGGAAGACAACACCGTGACCCTGCGCGACCGCGACACCATGCAGCAGCAGCGCGTGGCCATTGCCGAGTTGCCCGCCATCATCGGGCGCGAGTGCAGCCTGAACACCCTGCTTCGCAAGCTGGCCCAATAGAACAGTTGTCCACAACATCAAGTCAATGAAAAAAATACTCATCTTCTTAGCCGCGTTGGCCACCCTTTCGCTCACCGCGTGCCTGAGCAACAGCGTCGAGGACAAGTACAAGGACTGGCGCAATGCCAACACCGAGTGGTTCGAACAGCAGCAGGCCAACACCGGCTACTACAAGACCGTGACCGCGCCATGGGACCCCAATGGCCGTGTGCTCGTACACTGGTACAACGACACGATGCTCACGCGCGACAACCTCAAGCCGCTGTACAACAGTGGCATCAACGTCAAGTATCGCGGCATGCTCTACGACGCCACCCCGTTCGACTCGTCGTACCTGTCGACCTCTCCCGCCGACAGTGTGGTGCAGTTTGTCAACAGCAGCATGATTGAGGGCTGGTCGCTGGGGCTGATGCAGATGCACGTGGGCGACAGTTGCCGCATCGTCATCCCCTACAACATGGGCTACGGCAGCTACGAGCGTGGGAGCATTAAGCCTTTCTCCACGCTGGTGTTCGACATCAAGCTGCAGGACATCTATGCCTACGAGGTGAAACCTTGACCTCGGTTGCGCACATCACCTGCCGTCCGCTCATTGCGAATTGGGCATTGTGCATTGATTTCACCCCCTACCGCTCCCCTGCTCCCTCTCCCCTGTCACTACATGACATCTCCCCTCGGGCAGGGGTGAAGTAAAAGGGAGGGGAGGCTACTAGGCAGTCCTTGTGAATGATGAATTGAAAAAATTGAATTGAAAAAACGGCTGCAGTTTTTCACAAAACCGCAGCCGCCAGTTTTTAGAGTATGAGAAAATTTACTTTATTTACATCCAATCATTTGCTTTATACCATTAACCCTAAAATGAAACCTAAAAACTGATTCTTCGTTCTTTCGTTGCAAAGGTATGCATTATTTTCGAAGCCTCCAAGCTTTTTGCTAGAAATTTCTCACAAAAATGGTGATTCAGTAGATAAATTACTGTTTTTAGTAGGCCTGACGTTTGATATTCTTACTATTTGTCATAGTGTTTTATGCAATAGCCCCGACAACAGCCTGCCGCATCACGGCAATGCGCCGAAACCTGCCGCACGGTTGCAATAAATGTCGGCCACACTCGTTAGTATATAAGTAATGGACAGACCCATCAGACATCTGACCGAGCTTGCGCTCGTGATTACGTTGGCCGTGCTCGCTGTGGCTTGCAGCAACAAGAAGAACACGGCCGGTTCGCGTTTTTGGCAGTCGCTGAACACGCGTTACAACGTGTATTATCACGGTCGCACCAACTACGATGAGCAGCTCAAGGAGATGCTCGACAACTACGAGGATGACTACTCGCAGCGCTTGTTTGTACACCCGGCCGAGGCTCGTGCCAATCCCAAAGCCCCACAGCCCAGCGGCAGTTTCGACCGCACCATCGAGAAGATGCAGAAGGCCATCGCGCTGCACTCAATCAAGAAGAAGCCCAAGAAGAAGTCAGGCAAGTCGAGCGACCCGAAATACAAGGCGTGGATGGCCCGTGAGGAGTACAACCCGTTTATGCACAACTGCTGGTACACGTTGGCACTGGCTCAGTACATGAAGGGCGACTTCCTGAACGCGTCGGCCACGTTCCGCTACATCAGCCGCCACTTCAGCTGGAAGCCCGAGCTGGTGGAGGAGGCCAAGGTATGGGAAGCGCTGAGCTACTGTGCCATGGGATGGACATCGGAGGCCGACAACGTGCTGGCCCACGTGCATCTCGACAAAATCGACAACAAGCGCGTGCTGGCCCTGGCCAACCTGGCCTTTGCCGACTACTACATCAAGGAGAAAGATGCCGAGCAGGCAATCCCCTATCTGGCACAGGCCGTGAAGGGCGCCAAGGGCAGCCAGCGTGTGCGCCAGAACTTCCTCCTGGGCCAGCTCTACGAGGAGCTGGGCCAGAAAGACCTGGCCTATGAGGCCTATAAGCGCGCCGGCAGCAGCAACAGTGCCAGCTACCGCACCAAGTTCAACGCGCGCATCAAGCAGAGCGCGGTATATCAAGGTTATGACATTGCCGGAGAGGTGCGCTCGCTCAAGCACATGACGCGCTACGACCGCAACAAGGAGTACCTCGACCAAATCTACTATGCCATAGGCAACCTGTACCTCACCCGTCAGGACACAACCCACGCCATCGAGAACTATGTGCTGGCAGCCGAGAAGAGCACGCGCAACGGCATCGACAAAGCCATCAGCCAGCTCACACTGGGCGGCATATACTTCGCGCAACACAAGTACGACAAGGCCCAGCCCTGCTATGCCGAGGCCATACCGCAACTGAGCGAGGACTACCCCAACTACAAGGCGCTCAAGCAGCGCAGCGACGTGCTCGACGAGCTGGCCGTGTATGCCCAGAACGTGACCCTGCAAGACTCGCTGCTGCGCCTATCGAAGATGAGCGACGACGAGGTCAAGGCGGTGATCAAGAAGATTATCGACGAACTGAAGAAGAAAGAGAAAGAGGAGAAGGAGAACGCCGACCGCGAGAGCTACCTGGCCAGCCAAGCGGCCAAGGGCAACCAGCAGCAACAGAACAAGAACGCGCCACAGCAGTTCCAGATGAACAACGACAAGTCGTGGTACTTCTACAACACTGCCACCAAGAACGCCGGCAAGACACAGTTCCAGCAACTGTGGGGCAACCGTAAGCTCGAGGACAACTGGCGCCGACGCAACAAGACCGTGCTGGCCATGGAGAGCGACAGCGAGCCCAGCGACTCGACCCTGACGGCCATGGCCGACTCGTTGGGGGCCGACTCGACCGCCGTCGACAAGGAGGCACTCAAGCGCGCCGAAGACCCGCACTACGAGGAATACTACCTCAAACAAATCCCCAAGACCGAAGAGCAAATCAAGGCCGCTCACGACGTGATACAGGAGGGACTGTACAACATGGGCGTCATCCTCAAGGACAAGCTCGAGGACTACGAGGCCGCCGCCTCGCAGTTCACGCGCCTGCTCAACGACTACCCCGACAACACCTACCGACTCGACACCTATTATAACATGTACCTGATGTACATGCGCGAGGGGTCGGTGAACCGCGCGGCAGTGTACCGCGACATGATCCTGACCGACTTTGCCGAGTCGAAAGAGGGCAAGGCCCTGAAGGACCCCAACTACATCGAGAACTTGAAGAACATGAACCGCGACCAGGAACGCATGTACGAGCAGGCCTATGCCAGCTACCTGGCCAACGACAACGAGGCGGTACACAACGCCTACGCCGAGATGATGCGCAAGTACCCGTTGTCGACCATCATGCCCAAGTTCATGTTTATCGACGCGCTGGCCTACGTCACCCAGCGCAACTACGACAAGTTTAAGGAAACGCTCAAAGACATGCTGCAGCGCTACCCTG
Source organism: Muribaculaceae bacterium (assembly GCA_017477555.1). Classification (GTDB taxonomy): domain Bacteria; phylum Bacteroidota; class Bacteroidia; order Bacteroidales; family Muribaculaceae; genus Sodaliphilus. The sequence continues at coordinate 7,524 of JAFUVK010000031.1, read as the reverse complement.
AGACCGACATCACACCCACCGCCAGTGGCATCGTCAAGCAGCTGAACGCCGGACGTAAGCTGGAGGGCGGCGGCAGCAACGTCAGGGGTATGCTCTGGAGCACACGCCTGAGCAACGACACCACCCCCGAGGCACTGGAGAAGAAGTTCACACCATTCAAGGAGGACAACGACAAGCCGCAAGTGTTTGTGCTGCTCTACCCCACCGACTCGGTAAGCTCGCGCCTGCTGCTCTACGAGGTGGCACGACATAACTTCAACTCATTTGCTGTCAAGGACTATGACCTGGAGCAGATGAACTTCGGGCGACTTGGGCTGCTGGTAGTGAAGGGCTTCAAGAACTTCAACGAGGTAGCACACTACCGCACCGTCTTCGAGCAGGACAAGACCATGAACATCGCGCCACAGGTGCGACCGGTCATCATCAGCGAGAACAACTTCCAGCTCCTGCTGAACGAGGGCCGCTCGTTTGAGGACTACTTCAACTACCTGCAGGAGAAAGAGGAAGCTCAGGCCAAGAAGATCAAGAACGGCGGCAAGGACGAGCCGGCCGACTCGGTCAAGAAAGACGGCAAACAGCTGCCCGACTCGCTCAAGAAAGACGGCAAACAGCTGCCCGACTCGCTCAAGAAAGACGATAAGCAGCTGCCCGACTCGCTCAAGAACGCCCAGAAACAGCTGCCCGACTCGCTCTCGGCCACAACGGCTCCTGCCGACTCGGTCAAGCTCGACCTCACGCAGCAGGCCGACAGCGCACAGCTCGCTGCCGCCAAGGCCGAGAAAGAGCGCAAAGCTCAGCTTGAGAAAGAGGAGAAGGAGCGCCAGGCCAAGCTGGAACAGGAGCGCAAAGAGCGCGAGGAACAAGAGGAGCAGCAACGGCAAGAGATGCTGCGCCTCGACCGCCAGGAACAGCTCAAACGCGCCGCCGAACTCGACAAGCAACTGCTCGAACAGCAAGAGCAGAAGAAGCAAGCCGAGCAGGAAAAGGAAGAGCAGGAAAGGAAGAGCAAACGGTCGCAGCGCAAGCGCAACGAGAAGATCTCGCAGAGCGACGAGACAGAAAAGTCTGCCTCGGAGTCGAGCGGCGACACCCGACGCAGCGTGCGCGACAAGCGCAGCCAGGACACTGCCACCAACGCCAACGACAGTAAGGCACAAGAAAAGGCCGAACGCGAGCGTCTGAAAGCGCTTGACAAGGCTGAGCGCGAACGGGCCAAGCAGCTCGAAAAAGAAGAAAAAGAACGCGAGAAAGCATTGCGCAAAGCCGAGAAGGAGCGCGAGAAGGCCGAGAAGCGCGCCGAGCGACTGCGGCAAGACTCCATCATGCGCGCCGAGGAGGAACGCGAGAACCTCTACAAGAGCGCCCGTGAGGCCAAAGAGGACTCTATCGAGGCACTGCAGCGTGCCAAGCAACAAGAGATCAAAGACAAGAAGAAGGCACGTGAACAGGCTAAGAAAGATGCTGAGAAAGCCCGCAAGGAGCGCATCAAAGCCCGCGAGCAGGAACGCAAGCAGAAGGCCGAGGACCGCAAGCAGCGCATGAAGGAGCGCGAGGCCAAGCGCAAAGAGCAGGTCAAGAAGCGCGAGCAGGAACGCAAAGAGCGTGAACGCGAGCGCAAGGAGCGCCAGAAGCAGAAAGAGCAGGAGCGCAAACAGAAGGCCAAGGACCGCAAGAACCGCAAGTCGGACAAGGTACAGTCGAGCTCGGGAGACAAAGACAAACCCGACAGGTCGGCACGCAACAACCGTAAGCCGAAGAACCAGTCCGGCTCCAGCCAGGCTGCCGGCAAGAACGAGGCTTCGCCCGACAAGCCTACCGGCAACGGCGGCAGCGGTAGCAGTGACCCATCACCCGACAAGCCTACCGGCAATGGCGGCAGTGGTGGCGGTGCCCCATCACCCGACAAGCCTACCGGCAATGACGGCAGTGGTGGCGGTGCCCCATCGCCCGATAAGCCTACCGGCAGCAATGGCGGCAGTGGTGGCGGTGCCCCATCGCCCGATAAGCCTACCGGAAGCAATGGCGGCAGCGGTAGCGGTACCCCAACGCCCGACAAGCCTACCGGCAGCAATGGCGGCAGCGGTAGCAGTGACCCAACACCCGACAAGCCTACCACCAGCAATGGCGGCAGCGGTGGCGGTACCCCAACGCCCGACAAGCCTACCGGCAATGAGCCATGATGATACAGCTCCCCTCCTTGCTATGGAGAGGAGCTGATTTTCATTTAAGTGGAGGATTAGTTGCCAGAATGCCGATGACACCACGATGGAGGGAGAGACACCTACATTGTCGCTTCTCAACCCCTCACCTAACCTCTCCCCTGCCAGGGGAGAGGGACTGCAACTTCACCTCACTTGGCAGGGAAGGGGCGCAGCCCTACAACCTCGCACCACCGCCGTCTAGCTTCTCAACCCCTCACCTAACCTCTCCCCTGCCAGGGGAGAGGGACTGACACCATCGCAGAACAATACGGAAACCTCTTCCCTATAAGGGGAGAGGGAGTGACGCCATCGCAGAACGGCTACCAAAAAGCAGGAGGCCAGATTCACATCTGACCTCCTGGTGTTAGATAAAACCCATTTCATGGTATTAATGAAACAAGCCTAAAACAATCTTACTTTTCAATGATGTATTTGCGACTGCAAAGGTATAACATTTTTTTCAGACAGTAAAGACTAAAATCGTTAAAATGGGTTTAAATCTAGTATTTTCAATACTTTTTCACAAATTTAGACTTAAAAGTTCGTAAAAAGGACACTTTACCCATCCATGACGCTAAGATACCCAGACGATTTTTGAGACGCACGTTGCCATCGCACAGACATCCCCATCGCAGTCGACATATGCCATCCCAGCAACGATCCACGACTTGGGCAAACTCCCGGCCATCGGGGCACAGGAGCATGATGTTGAAGTAGGCGCTGAGCAGGCGCGAACGCACAGCTGGCACAAATTGCGGATTCTCTCGCTCGACCTGCTGCTCCAGCCGCTCGAGGATATCGAGCACCTGTGTGCGCTGCAACGTGAAATGTCCGGTAATACTGTCGGGGTGCTGGCGGTAGTAGTAAACCTGATGATGGGTGTAAGCCACACGCCGGGTGCGCATGAGCAGCGGATAGGCCACTGCCAGGTCCTCATAGAGCATGCCCAGCGGAAAGCGCAACCCGCTGAAGAGCGCGGCCTTGAACAGGCGACTGCACGCCGAGTTGGTAAGTGTGTCCTGATAGAACACCTTGTTGATGGCCTGGTCGCGGGTAAACACTTTCACCTGCCCGGGCAGCGACGATGGCGGTGCCACACTGTCGCCGTCGCGGAACATCTGCCACTGCCCCACTGCCATGTCGCTATCGGTGTCGCCGATGACACGCACCAGCGTCTCGACACAGTCGCCGCCCACATAGTCATCGCCGTCGACCATCATGACCAGGTCGCCGGTCATGACATCGAGCGCGGCATTGCGTGCGTCGCTCAGCCCGCCATTAGGCTTGTGGATGACATGGATGCGGCTGTCGCGCGCAGCCCAGTCATCGCACAGTTGTGCAGAGCCGTCGGTACTGCCATCATCCACGAGCCATATTTCGAGACGGTCATAGGTCTGGCTCACAATGCTGTGTAAGCACTGTGTCAGATACCGCTCCACTTGATAGACCGGGACGATGACTGTGACCAGCGGTTGACTCATAGCCGACGTGTCATCGCACTTTCCATTCAAAGCCATCCTTGGTGTCCTTGACATCAAATCCGGCCTCATTGAGTCGGTCGCGAATCAGGTCGCTCGTGGCCCAGTCCTTGTTGGCCTTGGCCTGCCGGCGCACCTCCAGCAGCAGGTCCACCGCCTTGTGGTAAGGCTCGAGGTTCACCCCTTGCGCGCCCCCTGCGGCATCGTCGCGCATGCCCAGCACGTCGAACAGATAGGTGTTGAACGTGTTTTTAAGTCGGTCGATGTCGTCCTGGCTCAATGCGATGCCCCCATCGTTGGCTTGGTTGATGACCTTGCATGCATCGAACAGCGTGGCGATAACCATGGGTGTGTTCAGGTCGTCGTTCATGGCCTGCGCGCATCGCTGGTCGTAGTCGTCGATGGCAATGGTCGACTGCTGCGCCGGCTTGAGTGCCAGCAGCCTGTGCCAGCCGTCGATGATGCGCTCGTAGGCCTTCTCGGCAGCTTGCAGTGCCTCATTGGAGAAGTCGACAGTGCCGCGATAGTGGGCCTGAAGGATGAAGAACCTGATGGTCATGGCAGTGAATGGCTGCGTGAGCAGCGGGTGCTGGCCGGTGAAGAACTGCTCGAGTGTGATGAAGTTGCCCAGCGACTTGCCCATCTTCTGTCCGTTGATGGTGATCATGTTGTTGTGCATCCAGTAGCGCACCATGTCGTCGCCCTGGCTGGCCACAGCCTGTGCTATCTCGCACTCGTGATGAGGGAACACCAAGTCCATGCCTCCGCCGTGAATGTCGAAGTGGTCGCCCAGGTATTTACGTCCCATGGCTGTACACTCGCAGTGCCATCCCGGGAATCCGTCGCTCCAGGGCGATGGCCACCGCATGATGTGCTCGGGTTGGGCGCGCTTCCACAGGGCGAAGTCGGCCTGGTTTCGCTTCTCTCCCACCCCGTCGAGCTGTCTGCTTGCGTCCTTGACCTCGTCGAGGTTTCGTCCGCTGAGCTTGCCGTAGTGGTGATCGCGGTTGTATTTCTCGACATCGAAGTACACACTGCCGTTGCTCTCGTAGGCATAGCCATTGGCCATAATCTGCTTGACCAGCTCCTCCTGCTCGATGATGTGTCCGGTGGCATGCGGCTCAATGCTAGGTGGCAGCACATTGAGCTGGCGCATGGCCTCATGATAGCGGTTGGTGTAGAACTGCGCCACCTCCATGGGTTCGAGCTGCTCGAGCCGCGCCTTCTTGGCTATCTTGTCCTCGCCCTGGTCGGCATCGTGCTCCAAGTGGCCCACATCGGTGATGTTGCGCACATAGCGCACTTTGTATCCCAGATGCTTCAGATAGCGGAACAGCACATCGAAGGTGATGGCCGGACGGGTGTGTCCCAGATGCGGGTCGCCGTAGACGGTGGGACCGCACACATACATGCCCACTCTGCCAGGATTGATGGGCTTGAACACCTCTTTGCGCCGTGTCAGCGTGTTATATAGATATAAAGCTTCCATTACAGTAATTCATTTAACTTCCTAAAGTAGTTAATTATCAGTAGTAGAGTAGTAAGGTCGTTTTAGTAGTAGAGTAGTAAGGTAGTAGAGTAGTAGGGCCGTTTCATGATAGTGGCAGCATAATGTACCTCGCCACAATGATGCACACGTCTTAACTCCATTTGACTACTTAACTTCTTAACCACTTCAGATCAACTCCACATGACTACTTAACTACTTCAGATCAGCTCCATTTGACTACTTAACTTCTTAACTGCTTCAGATCAACTCCACATGACTACTTAGACTTCCGAAACTTGAATCATTCAGAATTCATAATCACTGCCATCGTATGGCTCCTCCCCCAGCCCCCGTAGGGGGAAGGGAGGGGAGTTTCTGTCTCGTTTTTTTGTTTCTTAAAGCTTAGGCTTGTCCCTTGGGCAGGGGGAAGTCCATGATGCCGTCGTTGACACCACCCTTGGGCTGACGCGGCTTGATCTCGCCGAAGTTAGCCTCATACTTGCGGATGTTCTCGTTGAGTGCGATGAGCAGCTGCTTGGCGTTTTCGGGTGTCATGATGATGCGGCTCTGCACGCGTGCCTTGGGCGTGTTGGGCGCCATCAGAATCATGTCGAGGAAAAAGTCGTTGGGTCCGTGTGTAATCACAGCCAGGTTAGCGTAACGTCCCTGCATCTCGTCGGCAGGAACTTCGATTTGAATCTGATTCTGTTTGTTTTCGTTTGCCATAATTTCTTAATTAAAAATCGATTGATTATTGTTTAGATAATTGTTGTTTGTCGAAGTCATAGGTAGTGACTCCGTGATGATTGTCGTCGTTGACATGCACCCGCATCGTGCACAGGCCCGGCCTGTGCCAGAGGTTGCCCACATAGAACGAGGCATACCCCTCTCTCCAGTGATAGGTGGTGTCGCCGTGCGTGTTGTTGACCAGATAGCAGTGCGCCGTGTCGGCCTTGACGGTGGCACTGTCGAGCAGCAGATAGAAGTGGCGCGCCTTGCCGGTGTACTCGACTTGCGCCCTAAGATTCATGTAATCACCTGTGCGCCAGATACTCAACAGTTTCACTGGCTCCATCTGGTCGAGGTAATCGCTGAGTGGCTTGACGGTGTATCGCAGCGAGTCACTGACAATGGTGGCAACCCCATAGACCATCACCCTTCGACGGTCGGCGGCCAGACGGTCGGCCCAGTCGTAGCGCAGCAGCACTCGCTGTCCGGGCTTGACACCGTTGCCCAGTGCGAGATTGCCCAGCAGTGTCACCGCCGTGGAGTCGTCGCGGCGCAGCAGCTCGAAGACGGCTCCCTGCTCGTCATTGTCGAGAAAGGTGACAATGTCGGTGCGATAGTCGGTGTAGCGGCGGTCGATGTCCTCGTCGCCGCATGCCACCAGCATCAGCAGCAGTGTCAGCACTATGATTCGCGTCCAGTTAGCCATCGTCGGTCAATCGTCTACTAGGTTTCCGTCGCACATGCGCAACACTCGGTCGGCCTCGCCAGCCAACGTCTCGTCGTGCGTGACAATGACAAAGGTCTGGCGCATCTCGTCGCGCAGCCTGAAGAACAACTCATGCAGCGCCTGCTTGTTGGCCGTGTCCAGGCTACCGCTTGGCTCATCGGCCAGAATGACCTTGGGTTTATTGACCAAAGCCCGCGCCACGGCCACCCGCTGGCACTCACCGCCCGACAGCTGTGCTGGCTTGTGGTCGAGCCTGTCGGTGAGCTTCAGGTAGTCGAGCAGCTCTTTTGCCCGCTCATAGGCCTGGTGCCGCTTCATGCCTGCGATAAGGGCCGGAATGGCCACATTCTCGAGCATGGTGAACTCCGGCAGCAGTTGGTGAAACTGAAACACGAATCCCACATTGGTGTTGCGGAATCGTGCCAAGTCCTTGCCCCTGAGGGCCAGCACGTCGACACCATCGTAGGTCACCGTGCCCTCGTCGGGACGGTCGAGCGTACCGACAATCTGCAGCAGGGTGGTCTTTCCCGCCCCACTGGGTCCAACGATGGTGACCAGCTCGGCCTCTCCGATGGTCACATCCACGCCACGCAGCACCTCGAGGTCGCCATAGCGCTTGACGATATGTTTCACTTCGATCATGGGTCACAAGTGGGCCCGCCCACCTATGGGCGAACCAATCGGCAAAATTACAAAAAGAATTGCATACCGACAACATTTCCCAAAATTTAACCTGGATTATTCATCGCCTTGCGTAGCGATCGGGTAGGTCGGGGAGCGAGAGTTTTGGCTTTCGCTCCCTTTCCTCCCACACCACCGTACGTGCCGTTCGGCATACGGCGGTTTGGCTTGTTTTCAGAGGTGTCTTTTCAGGCCACCTCCCATCGTTCTTGATTTCTG
>JAFUVK010000002.1 GCA_017477555.1 Muribaculaceae bacterium | reverse complement strand
TGGGGTATACCTATGGGTGGTCTCAAGGCGAAAAAACGCACAAAGTCGACCACGGCGGCAAGAAAAAGGAGCAGAAAGCCGACTTTGTGCGATTTTACAGGTGCGACTACCGAAAATCGGGTACTTTTTCAGTGGCCTCGGCGTGCCGCGTGATTAGCCTCCCCGGCATGGGAAAGGCCAAGTGAGAGGTGTTGGGTCGGTTATCGGACCTTGAAGGTGACGAATGTGAGCACGGCCAGGATGATGCTCACCAGCAGGAAGCGGATGACGATTTTGTTCTCGGGGATGGCATTGTCGGGTTTCTGGAACATGACGTTCTTGATTTTGCCGGCCGGAATCTGGAAGTGGTGATGGATGGGGGCCATCTTGAAGATGCGTTTGCCCACGCCGGTTTTGCGCTTGGTGTACCTGAAGTAGCCAGTCTGGACCATGTTGCTCAACGCCTCGACGAAGAACACGCCGCACAAGATGGGCAAGAGCCACTCCTTGCGCAGCAGCAAGGCGAACACGCCCACGATGCCGCCCAGGCACAAGCTGCCCGTGTCGCCCATAAACACCTGGGCAGGATAGGAGTTGTACCACAAGAAGCCCAGGGTGGCCCCAATGAATGCCGCGGCAAAGATCACCAACTCGCCGCTGTCGGGGATATACATGATGTTGAGGTAGGCGGCATAGATGACATTGCCGCTCAGGTAGGCCATGATGGCCAGCGCGATGGCATAGACTGCGCTCGTGCTGCTGGCCAGCCCGTCGAAGCCGTCGGTGAGGTTGGCGGCGTTGCTCACGGCCACAACGATAAAGATGGCCAGGGCGGCGAAAATCAGCCACCCGATGGCGCGGGCAGTCTTGCCCGTGATGCCCAGCCACTGTGGCACGCGGGCATAGTCGAAGTTATGGTTCTTGATAAAGGGGATGGTGGTTTGGGTGCCCTTGACCTGCGGGGCGTGAACCACCTCCATCTGGCCCGTCGTGGGGTTGCGCACCTCGGTGTTCTCGCTCATGACTATGGCGGGGCTGGCCCACATCACCAGCGCCACGACCACTCCCAGGCCCACCTGCCCGATGACCTTGAACTTGCCTTTGAGGCCCTGCTTGTCGTGGTGGGCAATCTTGATGTAGTCGTCCAGGAAACCCAGCGCACCGCACCACAGTGTGGCCAGAATCATGAGCAGCATGTACACGTTGTTGAGCTTGCCCATGAGCAGGCACGGCACCAGGATGGCGATGATGATGATGATGCCGCCCATGCTGGGTGTCTGCGACTTGCGGTCTTTTTCCAGCGCCTTGGCCACATCGTCTTTTTTCTCTTGTTCGGTCTCGTCCATGTTGGTGAGCACGGTCTGGATTTTCTCGATGGCGTCGGTGTGCGATATGATTTTGCCGCCATTGTCCAGGTCGCGCTGGCTCTCGCCGCCCTGCTTGGCATAGTATCGCTCAAGCTTCTTGATGATGGCTCCGCCGATGACGATGGTGATGAACAGCGACAGGGCCAGTGTGATGCCGGCTCGGAAGGTGATATAGTCCATCAGCCGCGCTCCCGGCACGTCAAACTGTTGCAGATATTGAAAAAGATGGTAAAACATCGTGATTTATGATTAGTGATTAATGATGAGTGATGAATGAGCCTCGTTGTCAGCTGTTCGCTGTTCAGAAGCAGGCACGTAGCTCCTCACGGTCGTCGAAGTGGTGCTTTACACCATTGATTTCCTGATAGGTCTCATGTCCCTTGCCGGCCACAAGCACCACATCGCCCGGCCCGGCCAGCATGCAGGCCGTGCGTATGGCCTCGCGGCGGTCGGTGACCTTGATGGTGTGCTGGCGGTCGTCGTCGGTGAGTCCGCTCTCCATGTCGCGCAAGATGGCCTCAGGGTCCTCGGTGCGCGGGTTGTCGCTGGTGAGGATGGTGCGGTCGCTGCGGGTGGCGGCGGCATGTGCCATGATGGGCCGCTTGGTGGCGTCGCGGTCGCCACCGCAGCCACACACGGCAATGATTTGTCCGCGGCCATGCACCAGGTCACGGATGGTGTCGAGCACGTTGACCAGTGCGTCGGGTGTGTGCGCATAGTCGACAATGGCGGTGAAGCCCTTGGGAGCGTGCAGCGTCTGGAAGCGGCCGTCGGCGGCATGGAGCCGGCTCAGCTGCACGAGCACCTCGTCGCGGTCGATGCCCAGCAGCATGGCTGTGGCGGCGATGGCCGTGAGGTTGTAGGCGTTGAAGCGTCCGGTGAGCATCACCTCGACATCGCGCCCGTTGATTTGCAAGCTCATGCCGTCGATGCGCTCCTCCACCAGCTTGCAGTTATAGTCGGCCATGGTGCGCAGCGCATAGGTGTAGTGGCTGGCGGCGCAGTTCTGCAGCATGACCTTGCCCACCTTGTCGTCGATGTTGACCAGGGCGAAGGCGTCGGCGGGCAGTGCGTCGAAGAAGGTCTTTTTGGCGCGCAGGTACTCGTCCATCGTCTTGTGGAAGTCCAGGTGGTCCTGGGTCAGGTTGGTGAACACGCCGCCTGCCCAGCGCAGTCCGTCGATGCGGTGCTGCACACAGGCATGGCTGCTCACCTCCATGAAGGCATATTCGCAGCCGGCCTCCACCATCTCGTGCAGCAGGCGGTTGAGCGTGAGGTGGTCGGGGGTGGTCTGTGCGGCGGGTTGCTCGCGGCGGTCAATCATGTTCTTCACTGTCGACAGTAGGCCGGCCTTGTAGCCCAAGTTCTGCATCATCTCGTAGAGCAGGGTGGCGATGGTGGTCTTGCCGTTGGTGCCGGTCACACCCACCAGTCGCAGATGCTCGCCGGGACGGTCATACCACTCGTTGGCCACCAGGGCCAGCGCATGGGTGGTGTCGGGCACCACGGCATAGGTCACGCCGTCGGCCAGGCTGTCGGGCAACTGCTGGCATAGCACGGCGGCTGCACCGGCCTGTGTGACCTGTGGGATGAATCGGTGGGCGTCGACCGCCACGCCCACAACGGCGACAAAGAGTTCGCCGCCCTTAACCCGGCGTGAGTCACACACCACATCGGTGATGTCGATGTCGGTTGGCCCCACCACTTGTGTAGGCCGCAAATCTTGCAACAGAGTACTTAATTTCTTCATATTGTGTTCTGGTTTTGGTTGTCTGGTTGTCATGTGGCGAGCAAGTCAGTTCCTGAGCGTGAGGTTAATCACCTGTCCGCGGACAAACTTGCTGCCGGCCGTCAGGCTCTGGCCGGCTACAAAGCCGCTGCCCGTGAAGCGCACACACAGTCCGGCGTCCTCGAGGCGGCGGATGGCGTCTCTCACCGACAGGCCTCGCACATTGGGCACGCCGCTCTGTGTGGCGGCGGGCTGCTGAAACACCTTGGCGTTGTCAATGGCGAGGCCTTTGCGTACGTTGGTTGTGTGTTTGGGATTGGTACTGGCAAAGAGTGTGGCTTGTGAGGTGGCTTTCTTCACCGGGTTGCCCTGCTCGTCGACGGTAAGGGCATAGTTGGGTTCGTTGCCCAGCAGTCCGCGGGCATACATCTTCAGGGCTATGTTCTTGAGCACCATGCCGCTGCTGGCGCCGGCACCACGGTTGGCACCGAGCATGAGCACCACGCACGAGTACTTGGGGTTGTCGTAGGGGAAGAAGCCGCAGAAGGCCAAGCGCTTCTGCGTGCCGTAGTGGCCGTCGCTGGTGATGGTGTAGGCCGTGCCGGTCTTGCCGGCGATAGGCACACGCTTGTCCTGCACCCACTTGCGCGCCGTGCCGCGGCTGCCCCACACCACGTCGTGCATCATGATGCGCAGCTTCTGCGCGTTCTCGGGGCTGCACACCTGCTGGCGGATGTAGGTCACAGGCACGATGCTGTCAGGCTCACCGTCGCGCGAGAGTTTCTTGACCAGATGGGGCCTGACGTACTTGCCGTCGTTGGCGATGGCGTTGTACATGGCCAGTGTGCTCAGCGGCGGAATCAGGGTGGAGTAGCCGAAGGCCATGCGCGTGAGCGCCACCTTGTCGGCACGGGTGTTGCCCAGCCGGTGGATGATGGGGGCCTGCTCGCCGCCGATGCCCGAGTGGAAGGGCTCGAAGAAGCCCATGCTCTTCAGCTTGTCGTAGAACCCGCCCGGGTTGTTGCCGTAGCGCTTGACGATGAGGCGCGACATGCCCACGTTCGACGACGTCTCGATAATCTGACGTGGCGTGAGCTGCGCCCCGCCGTGCGGGTCGTTGATGGCACGGCCCTCGTAAATCCACGTAGTGCCCGTGGTGATGGGGGCGTCGATGTTGCCCACCACACCCTCCTCCAGGGCAATCATCATCGAGATGGGCTTCATCACCGAGCCTGGCTCATAGCCCAGCACGGCATTGTTGCGGCCCTCGACATAGTCGCCGGCCTTGTCGTTCCACTCCAGGTTGCTGATGGCCTTGATTTCGCCGGTGGCCACCTCCATCAGCACGCAGGTGCCCCAGCGCGCGTCGGTCTCGTGGCACATGTCGTAAAGCTCGTTCTCGACGATGTCTTGCAGCGCCACGTTGATGGTGGTGGTGATGTCGTAGCCCGGGATGGCCGGCTTGCTCTCGTGGTTGACGATGTTGTTGGTGAGCTGTATGCGCGTGGCCTCGCCGGGGATGCCATAGAGCATCGAGTCGAGAGCCATCTCCAGGCCCGAGCGTCCGTGCATGCTCGAGCTGGTGGAGTCTTGCGCCACATTGCCTATGCTGCGCGAGGCCATGGTGCCATAGGGCTTGCTGCGCTTGTTTTGTCGCTCGCAGTAGAGCACTTTCTTCTTCAGGGCGAATGGGCAGAACGGGAATTGCTTGAGGCGTTGCCACTCGCTGTGGGTGAGCAGACGGCGAATCAGGCGGTAGCTGTGGTTGCGCTTCTTGGTGTCGGTGGTGATGCGCTGGTAGGAGTCGGTGAGCTCGCTGCGCCACTGCGCGGCGGTCTTCGACGGCTCAAGCACGGCCAGACTGTCGCACAGGGCAGGCAGGTACTTGTCGAGTGTGTCCTTCTTCATGCCTGCGGCCAGCCAGTCGATGCGCGCGATGTAGAACTGCAGGTTGGCGGCCAGCACTGTGCCGTTGTCGGCCAGCAGCTTGCCGCGCTCGGGCTCGATGATGGTCACCTGGGTCAGGATGCTGTCGGCCTTGTTGTTCCAGCGGCTGGAGTAGACCACCGACGTCTTGAACATGTTCCAGACGATGGCGGCCGAGAACAGCAGCACAATGGTCACGATAAACGAGTAGCGCCACAGGATGTGTCGTTTGTTGGTCTCTTTCATTGCTCGGTCAGTTGATAGGGGGGTTGTTCGGGGGCGGTGAGGTCGATGTGGGCCGTGTCGACAAAGGCGACCATCTGGCTCTCGCGAATCTGTGAGTTGTACTTCGCGCTGGCGTTCACGCAGTCGGTCTTGGCGTTCTCCAGCTCGTCTTGCAACTGCATCACCTGCAGCATGTAGCTCTGGCACACAAACTTGTTGCTGATATACATCAGCGTCATCACTGTGGCGGCCACGATGTAGACGGCATTGCGCTTAAAGAAGTCCCACGACAGGAACGAGCGCCCCTGTATCACCTCTTTCACGGCTTTCTGCGCCTTGCCCTGGCGGCGCTTGCGTTTCTTGTTGTCGCCTGCTTGGGACGCTTGTGCTGCGGTGTCGATATGTTCGGTTTCGTCTTTCATTCTATCTTGGTGTTTGAAGGTTATTGGTTTTCGCTCTTCTGGGCAATGCGGAGCTTGGCGCTGCGCGAGCGGGGGTTGCGGGTCACCTCGTCGTCGCCGGGGGTGATGACCTTGTTGTTGACCGGCTCCAGTGGCGACTGCACACGGCCGTAGAAGTCTTTGATCACTTGTCCCTCGACATTGCCGCTGCGCATGAAGTTCTTCACCAGCCGGTCCTCGAGCGAGTGGTAGGTGATGACCACCAGGCGGCCGCCGGGGCGGAGCACGTCGAGCGATGCCTGCAGCAGACGCTTGAGCACGTCGAGCTCATGATTCACCTCGATGCGCAGTGCCTGGAACACTTGCGCAAGCTCTTTCTTCTCCTGGCTGGGACGGATGAGCGGCCGAACCACGTCGATCAGCTGCAGTGTGGTGTCGATGTTCTGCTGCGAGCGCGCCTTGACAATGGCGCGGGCCATGGGGCGGCTCTGCTTGAGCTCGCCGTAGAGGTAGAGCACCTGTGCCAGCTGCTCCTCGCTGTAGGTGGCGATGACTTGGCGGGCATCGACGCGGGCCGAGCGGTTCATGCGCATATCCAACTGGCCATCGAAGCGGAACGAGAAGCCCCGCTCCGAGTCGTCGAAGTGGTGGAACGACACGCCCAGGTCGGCAAGTATGCCGTCCACGCCCGTCACGCCATAGTAGCGCATGAAGTTCTTCAGATAGGCGAAGTTGCTCAGCACAAAGGTGAAGCGCGGGTCGTCGAGACGGTTGCGCCATGCGTCCAGGTCCTGGTCCATGCCATAGAGGTGGCCCAACGGCGACAGGTGCTCGATGATGGCGCGGCTGTGGCCGCCGCCACCGAATGTGACATCCACGTAGGTGCCATCGGGCTTGATGTTCAGTCCGTTGATGCACTCTTCGACAAGTGCCGGGGTGTGATAGACAACTTCGTTCATGACCTTCAGTTTGCTGTATTCGACGGGTGGTGACTTTTGAGGGTGTAAAGTTACTAACTTTTTTTGGATAATTTGGAATTTCAAATTTGTTTTTGTAAATTTTTTTATCACAAAGTTATTAACAATTTTGCAAAGTGGCTTAAAGACAGGTGCTTGTGGGTTTGTTGGATTTGTTTGCGTCTGCAAATCACTGCAGGCTGTCGATCGACTGGGTGAGATATGAAAAGAAGATGCCTCGACATCTCGTCGCAGCATCCTCAAAATTAAAAGCTATGAGAAAAAAAGTGGAGAGTGATTTTTACTTGAAAAATCGATTACTGTTACTTTGCAGTTTTTTTAATTGTTACTTACTCAAGAATTTACGGTTGATGTAGTTCATAAAGGTCTCTTTGTACAGGTCGCCGATGGGCAGCGACACGGTGGGGCTGAGCACGATGTGGCTCTTGTTGACCTCGATGATTTTCTTCAGGTTGATGATGTAGGAGCGGTGCGTGCGCATAAATGTGGACGACGGCAGACGCTCCTCCATGCGCTTCATGCTCAGCAGCGCCGTGATGGGGCGCGCACCGGTCGAGAAGTGGATGCGCAGATACTCGCTCATGGCCTCAACGTAGAGGATGTCCTTGATGGCGATGCGCGCAATCTTGTACTCAGACTTGAGGAAGATGCAATCGTCTTCGTCGACGTTCGACACCGAGGCGGCATACTTGAGGTCGAACTGCTGCTTCAGGCGCTGCGCGGCACGCTGAAACTCACTGAGGCCGAACGGCTTGAGTAGGTAGTCAATGGCGTTGACTTGGAAGCCCTCGATAGCATACTGGCTATAGGCTGTGGTAAACACCACCATCGGGCGGTCCTCAAGCGAGCGGACAAAGTCCAGGCCGTTGAGGTCGGGCATGTTGATGTCGATAAACATTGCGTCGATGTGCTCGTTGCGCAGCACCTCCAGTGCTTCACGCGCACTCTGGCACGAGGCCACCAGCTCGAGCTCTGGTGTCTGCTTGGCGTAGCTGATCAGTTGTTTCAGAGCCAAGGGCTCATCATCGATTACGATACATCTTAACATAGGGCTGTTCTATTTTTGTGGTTAATTGTTCGTTGACTAGGTGTCGGGCTGACCGGTTGTCGCACTCAAGGAATCGGCCGGTACGGTAAGCGAGACGATATAGGGGTCGGAGTCGTCGATGTGCAGCGTGTAACGTTCGCCATAAATCAGGTTCAGGCGCTTGATTACATTGTTCAGGCCCACGCCACCATGCTCATGCGCATTGTGGTTTATGGAGTTGGCGCAGTCAAACTTGATGGTGTCGGTGTCGACACGGAGCGACAGGTGGATGTACGATGGCTTGTCGTAGCTCACACCGTGCTTAAAGGCGTTCTCGATAAACGGAATCAGAATCAGGGGAGCCAGACCGATGTTGGGAATCTGCTGCGGGGCATCGAAGCGGATGTCCACACACTTGGCATAGCGCTTTGACATCAGGTCGATGTATTGGTTGATCAGGTCGATGGCCTGGGCCAGCGAGATGACCTTCTTGTCGGACTCATAGAGCAAGTAGCGCATAAACTTGGACAGATGCACTATCGAGTTCTTGGCCTCGGCAGGGTCGATGTCGACCAGCGCGTGGATGTTGTTGAGCGTGTTCATCAAGAAGTGCGGGTTCACCTGATAGCGCAGATAGATAAGCTCCTGCCGCAGGTTCTCGCGCTCAAGTTCGGCCAAGTGTTGCGTGTCGCGTTGGGTCTTAAAATATAGCTTGATGCCCAGGTTGGCACCCAGGGCGAAGACCAGCAGCGAGAACATCGTGTAATTGTGCGGGCTGGCCAGTGGTTTGTGGCGAAAACCCGTAGGGTCGGGACGGTCGAAGCGTGGAGGCTGTTCCATGGGCATCGGCGGAAGTCGATTGCCTGTCGCTTCCTGCTGCGACGCGGCACTCTCGGGGATTGGCGGCTTGGCGGGCGGGCCGCTGGTGCACTGATGGGCGGCAAAGGCCATCAGCAGCAGCGTCAGCAGGGCTGCATAGCGGCCGCGATGGTTCTTGTAGATGAGTTGGGGGGCGATAAAATAGTTGTGTATCAAGAATGACAGCAGGATGACCAGCATGGGCTTCCAGATGTGCCACATGTTGAGCCAGCGAAACGAGTAGTGCTCATCGACCGAGGACAATACCAACATGCCCATCAGGGGCACAATCAGCATCACCGACCATAGTAATATGTTGGCAATAGTCTCTTGACGTGATGTGTAAGTTGTCCATTTCATAGCTCCTGGGGGCATCTGTTTCGGAACACAAAAATAGATAATTTATGGCAATGCTGCAAGAAACTTTCAGCAAGTGTGTGCTTTGTTTCAATCAATGTGCGGTAGATGGGGCTGTGGCGGTGTTCCGAACGGGCTAGAACTGGAAGTAGATAAACGGCTGGATGTCGCTGCTCTTGACCTGAACGATGAGCACCACCATCACCACCAGCGCAAGCACATAGCACATCATGGGCAGGCGGGTAAACGTGCGCTTGCACCGGGCCTCGACGCGGTCGGGCACAAAGTGCAGCACATAGCCAAGCACCATCAGCGAAATCACTTGCCAGTAGCCCGCCACCAGCTGCCACAGCAGCTCGGGGTGGAAGTTGGTGAATATCTGGCTCAGCATGGTCATCGAGCTGGAGAACTCGCGGTTGCGGAAGAATATCCAGCACAGGCAAGCGAAGTGGAATGTGACCACCACACACAGCACTTGCACCCAGCGGCGGCTGTGAGGCACACCGGGCTTCTGGCCCGTAAGGCGCATCCACCACTTGTGGGCTATCAGCGCCAAGCCGTGCAATGAGCCCCATGCCACAAAGTTCCACGAAGCGCCATGCCACAACCCACCCAGGAACATGGTGATGAACAGGTTCAGGTTCTGGCGCAAACGGCCCTTGCGGTTGCCGCCCAGCGAGATGTACAGATAGTCGCGCAGCCACGAGCTGAGCGAGATGTGCCACCGTCGCCAGAACTCGGTGATTGAGGCGCTCTTGTAGGGACTGTTGAAATTGATGTTGAAGTGGAATCCCATCAGCAGAGCGATGCCTATGGCCATGTCGCTGTAGCCCGAGAAGTCGCAGTAGATCTGCAACGCGTAGCCATACACGCCCAGCAGATTCTCCAGGCCGCTGTATAGCGACGGGTCGGCAAACACGCGCTCCACAAAGTTGACACTGATGTAGTCGCTGATCACGGCCTTCTTAAACAAGCCGCACATGATGAACCACACCCCGGTGCCCACCATCTCGCGGGTGACGCGCAACGGCCGACGTATCTGTGGAATGAAGTCGCTGGCACGCACGATGGGACCCGCCACCAGCTGCGGGAAAAACGAGACGTAGAACGCGTAGTCGAGCAGCGAATCCAGTGGACGGATTTTACCACGATAGACGTCGATGGTGTAGCTCAACGACTGGAACGTGAAGAACGAGATGCCCACGGGCAGGAAGATGCTCAGGTCGCTGAAGTGGGTGCCCGTCAGCTGTGCCACAATGTGGCCGAAGAAGTTGGTGTACTTGAAGTAGGCCAGTAGACCCAAGTCCACTGCCAAGCTCAACGCTACCAGCCACTTGCGACCCGCACGGCTGCGGGTGCGGTGCATGCGCCCGGCTATCAGCCAGTCGCTGCACGTGACCAGAGCCAGCAAGAAGAAGTACACGCCGCTCGACTTGTAGTAGAAGTAGTAGCTGAACGCCGTGACAAAGAGCAACCGGGCGGCCAGATGGCGGTGCAGCATGGCATAGACGATGATAAACGCTGCAAACAGCCACAAAAACACGCCGCTGCTGAATATCATGGGCGACTGTGGATTATAGGTCAGCTGCGACATGACATGGTCAAACACTGCACTTGCGCTCATCTCTCACCTCCTTCCTTCACTTGCTGGTGATATTGTTCATGGCCCCACACGATGGCGTCGTACAGCAGGCGCCCCAGGCGGGCACCGCCGCCAAAGTTGATGTGCGTGTAGTCGAGGTTGGCAAGCTTCTGGTCGACCATGCGCACGATGCTGCCCTCGCCGCCCATGGCCGTGTACAGATTCCAGAACGCCACGCGCGAGTCGTAGGCGATGCGTTGCTGGGCATTGACCATGCTCACCACACCACGCATGGTGCGGAACGTGCCGCCGCGCTTCTCCTCGCGGTCGCCCACACTCACCACCAGGAACCCTGTGCCGGCCATGTTGCGCTTCATGTGCTCGATGGCCTCGGTCATGCGGTCGCGGTAGGTGGTATATTCGCTCGTCTGACGCCCGGCCACGTTCAGGCCATACATCACAATCACCAGGTCGTAGTGGCGCACGGCATCCAGGTCGGCCAACATCTGCTCCGAGATGGCGCGCAGGTGCTGACCGCTGGCCGCACGCAACGCGAAGTTGTCGACCTGCACACCACGGGTGTCGTCCATCGAGGCACCCAGGTAGGTCAGCCCGCCGTCGTGGTCCACGCGCCACTCCACACTGCCCATGCGGGCACTGACGGTGACGGCTTGGATGTGGCCATTGGGCGAGAGGTCGAACGACTGCGTCTGCCCCCCGTTGACGATGGCGGTCACACGGCCGGTGCCGTGGCCCATGCAGTAGAATGTGCTCTGGCTGCAGGTGTCCAGACGGCTCAGGTAGCCCGACACACCGTTCAGGGTCATCTGCGCGCCCGACCGGGCAAAGTAGTAGTGACCCGTCAGGTTGGCCCAACGCCGGTCGTAGCCGCTGTGGTCGTTGGCATGGTGCGCGGTCCAGCCACCGCCAAAGCGCTGCCTGACGCTGCGGCGAAATCCGGGTGCGTCGCACGTCATGGGCATGAACCCCACACCGCTGCCGCCATATCGCTCCTGCAGCAGCTGCCGCAAGTTGGCAGTGAGGATGTCGCCCTCGATGTAGCTGTCGCCCAGCACGGCGATGCGCACCGGACGGCCCAGCGTGTCGATGCCTTCAAGCGCGCGGTACAGGGCGTTCATGCCGCGGTCCTCGTCGTCGGCCATGTCGTCAATGCACGTCATGCCGGCACGGCACGAGTCGACCACCACACGGCCTGCCGACAGTGACTCCTGCGTGTCGGGAAGCACCTCGAGCACCTCCTGTCCGGCGGCAAGCGAGTCGCCGCGCAGGTCACTCAGCAGGTCGATGCGACGCATCTGCCAGTCGCCCACTTTGATGGTGGGTAACCAGCTGAGTAACAGTAGCGCCAGCAGTGTCACTAGCACTATCCAGACAACTGAATGGAGGTATCCTCGTTCCATGTTCACAAAAATGCCTGCAAAGGTAATAACTTTTTGTTTAAGGATAGAGTTTTGCGAACAAAGAATTTCGCGGCGTTGTATTTTTTTTGTAATTCAGCCGCCTCGAGCCTCTTTTTTAGGCACAAAAAATCGGGAACAGGGGAAAAACCTGTTCCCGGTTTTGATGACAGGCGGTTGGCCCGCATGTGCTCTGTCGTCAGTAGGGACGCGGTGTGCCGCGTAGTTGGCCGCGTTGCAGAATCAGAAACCGTGCAGAATCAGACCCAGGTTCCAGCGGTTCTTGAGCTCAGGACCCCAATCGCCCTTGAACACCGACTGCGGTGAGTAGCGGAAATACACACCCAGGCTCTTGAAGGTGGCAATAGCCATCACGTCGAACGACACCTTGCGCTGGTGCAGTCCGTTAGTCGTCAGTTTGTGGCTGGTCTTGCCGATGCGGTAGCGGTTCTCCAGGTTGGCGTAATAGTTCCAGTTCATCACGCCGGCTACAGCCACGTTGACGTGCTGGGCGATGCGCTGGTTGAACATCAGCGGGAACTGCAGCGAGCGCACCACCAGGTTGGAGTGGCGGTTGCTGTAGTCGCCCAGGATGCTCAGGTCGTCGTAGACCACTTGACCCTCGTCGTTCCTGGCCCACAGGTAGGGATTCTTCATGCAGTAGAAGGCCCAGTTGAAGCCCACACCCAGCGACAGCCGCGAGCGGTTGAGGTTGAAGTTGTAGCCCACTCCCAGCAGGTTGAGGATACCGGCCTCGTAGGTGTGGTTGCGTATCTGGTCGCTGTTGGCGGCGCCTACCTTGGTATGGCCCCATCCCACATACACGTCGCTGAGAAACACCTCGAAGTGCGAGTCGGTGCGGTCGGGGTCGCAGCGCTTAAACGGGTAGCCAAACGTCACGTTCTTGTTCTCGGTCTGTGTGGCGGTGACTGTGCCGTCGTTGTTTTGCTTGACGCGGTACTCATAGTTGTAGTCATCGTCGTCCTCAAGGCCGTTGACGCGCATGCGTATGTCGCCACGTCGTTCGGTGATGACCACCTGTTTGGCATGGTTGATGACCTTGACGGTGTCGGTCTGTTCTGTGGCCTGGGCGGCGAAGATGGTCATGGCGACCATCGCGAGTACGAACTTTCTCATAAGTGAATATTATTAGAGTTGTGATTGTAATAAAAAAACCTGACCTCATGGCCAGGTTAAGCAGGTGGTACCTCCGGGGATCGAACCAGGGACACGCGGATTTTCAGTCCACTGCTCTACCACTGAGCTAAGGTACCGTGTTTTGTTTTGCGGGTGCAAAGTTACGGCGACTTTTTGAAATGACAAAATTTTTTGCCGAAAAAATGCGAAAAATTGTTCTAAAGGGGGCAAAATCGGAACTTTTTGCCCCCTTTAATCCGTTATGTGGCGAAAAATGTGTACTTTCGCACCGGCTTTTTCACAATTGGCATTTAAACCTTGCCGTGTGGCGATAGTCTAGAGTTTCAAGGGGAATCATCGAACCCCCTTGATTGTCGAGCACGATGGAGCAACTGTTGCAATACGTATGGCAGCACCGGCTGTGGCGCACCGACGACATGACCACCAACGATGGCCATCGGGTGCGTGTGCTAGACCCGGGGCTGCTCAACACCGATGCCGGACCCGACTTCTTCAACGCCAAGGTTGAGATGGACGGACGGGTGTGGGTGGGAAACGTCGAGATTCATGTGCGGGCCACCGACTGGCACAGGCACGGGCATGACAAAGACCCAGCCTACGACAGTGTCATCATGCATGTGGTGCAGTTTGACGACGCGCCGGTCTACCGAACCGATGGCGAACGCATACCGCAGCTTGTGCTCGACGTCTCGCCCAGGTTCGGCGAGAGCCTCCAGCGCCTGGTCGAGGCGCGCACCGAGCTGCCCTGCGCGCAACAACTGCCGCAGGTGCCCAGCCTGGTGGTCACCGAGTGGGTGCAGGCACTGGCCTTTGAGCGGCTGCACGGCAAGGTGGAGCGCATAGCCAACTTGCGCGACCTGTATGCCGGCAGCTGGGAAGACGTGTGCTATGTGATGCTGGCCCGTACGCTGGGATTCGGTCTCAACAGCGACGCGCTCGAGCGGCTGGCCCGACGTGCGCCACTGCGGCTGTTGCACAAGCACAGCGACTCGAGGCTCCAGCTCGAGGCACTGCTGCTGGGACAGGCCGGACTGCTGGGGCAGGCGGCCGACGATGGCGACCCTTACGTAGGGCAGCTGCGACGCGAGTATGCCTTTCTGGCCAACAAGTTCTCGCTGCAACCCATGGAGCCCGAGGCGTGGAAGATGTTCCGCATACGTCCGCAGAACTTCCCGCACCGGCGCATCGCGCTGCTGGCGCACTACGTCTACGACGGCTTCAGCCTGATGCGCCGCATCCTGCAGGCGCAGGGCGAGAAGCAGCTCCGCGAACTCTTCCAGGTCGAGCTCACGGGATACTGGCAGAGGCACTACACGCTGGGCAAGGAGGTGCCCAACGCCAGCCGGGCACTGAGCAACGCCAGCATCGACATTGTGCTCATCAACCTGGTGGCACCGCTCTACTATGCCTACGGCGAGCTGACCGGCGACTATGCGATGACCGACCGTGCCATCGAACTGCTGGAAGCACTCAAGCCCGAGCAGAACGCTATCGTGGCCCGTTTCGTGGGCGCGGGCGTCCGCTGCCACGACGCACTCACCTCACAGGCACTGATTCAGCTGCGCAAGGCCTACTGCGATTCGCGCAAGTGCATCTACTGCCGCATCGGGCATCGCCTGCTCAGTCAGGCAGCCAAGAGGCAGTGAACAGTTGCCCTTTATATATTAATAATGTGTAAATCAAAAACGACAATAACAATGAAGAAACTATTCATCACGGCGGCCATCGCGCTCACCCTGGCGGGGGCACCGGCCGTAAGGGCACAAAAGGTGGTGCCCATCAACTACGGCAACATGGATCATTGGGTGACACGCGTCATCAAGGAGAGCGGCGTCATCGGCGGAAAAACCAAGCACGTCTACGAGATTGGTCCCACGCAGACCATCAATGGCGCTAAAGCTTACACCAACCTCGGAGGCTCGCCCTGGGGCTCGAGCAACGTCTATGCCAAGGTCATGGGCGTGGTCAAGACCAGCAACGCTGTCTTCCCCGACACCCACGGCAACGGCAAGTGTGCCAAGCTTACCACCATGCTCGAGCATGTCAAGGCTGTGGGCATCATCAACATGGATGTGCTGGTGAGCGGCTCCATCTTCCTCGGACAGATGATCGAGCCACTGTCGAGCACCAAGAACCCCTACAGCAAGATGGAGATGGGCATCCCCTACAAGCAGCGTCCCAGGTTCCTGCAGTTTGACTACAAGCTCAACGCACCGGCCGGAAACCGCACCTACAGCAGCGGATTTGGCGGAAAGAAGACCATCCAGGGCCGAGACTATGCCGAGGTGTTCATCATCTTGCAGCGGCGATGGGAGGACAGCAAGGGACACCTCCACGCAGCACGTGTGGGCACAGGACGGCAGCGCTTCGGCACCACTACGGCCAATTGGGTCAACGGACACCGCATACCCATCTGGTATGGCGACATCACTCATCATGCCGGCTATCAGAGCTACATGGGACTGATCAACGGCGATAAGTCGTACTATGCGCGCAACAGCAAGGGCAAGATGGTCAAGTGCCCCGAGGAGAAGTGGGACGACGCCAATGCTCAACCCACCCACATGCTGCTCATGGCCAGCAGCGGATGCGGAACGGCTTACGTGGGCACAGTGGGCATGACCCTGTGGGTCGACAACTTTGCGCTGGTCTTCTAGCCCCAGCGGCAACCACCCATACCATAGCAGGAGGACACGAGTCAGTGCCCTCCTGTGGTGTTGATGGACGGGCGATTTTGTGAAAAAATCTGCCAAAATGTCACTCGTTCCAAAATAATGTTGTAACTTTGCACTCCCAAACTCACAACAGACAATGTCAGAACCCATCAAACGAACCGTACTCGACTACGACGACCTGCGCCAGATGGTGCCATGGTTCGAAGGCAAGCCGCGGCTGGTAGCGTTCTTGTCGCGACTGCTCGACATCGACAAGGTCAACTGGATACACGACCACAATTGCGACACGCCAGGCGTGCCGTTCACCGAGGGGCTGCTGCGCGACCTGGACATCACCATGCAGGTGCGAGGCGAGCAAGTGCTGCAGCGCATGGCCGGCAAGGGGCCGTTCATCACCGTGAGCAATCACCCCTTTGGTGCCCTCGATGGCATCATGCTCATCAAGCTCGTGGGTGGCTACTGTCCCGACTTCAAGGTTATGGTCAACATGATCCTGAACTACATCAGTGCCATGCGGCCCAACTTCATCGCCGTCGATGCACTGCAGAGCAACGACCCGGCCAAGCGGGCGGTGTCGATGCGCGGAATCGCACAGGCCTTGGCCCATGTCAAGCAGGGCCATCCGCTGGGATTCTTCCCCGCCGGAGCGGTGAGTAAGTTCACGCGCGACCTCCACATTGAGGATCGCGACTGGCAACCCAGTGTCGTGCGCATCATCCAGAAGCTCAAGGTGCCTGTCGTGCCCATTTACTTCCATGGACACAACAGCCTGACGTTCACACTACTGGGGATGATTGACTGGCGACTGCGCACGCTCAAGCTGCCCAACGAGGTGTTTCGCCGCAAGGGCGACACGTTCCGCATCTCGGTGGGCGAGGCCATCTCGCCCGAGGTCATCGCCCAGCACCCCGACGTTGCCGACTTGGCCACTTGGCTCAAGCAGCAGACCTATGCGATGCGCCACTGGCGGTGAGCCAGCTGCGCAACGATGTGACGGTTTCATTACTCAACACTTCATCTAATAGACAAATGGCAAAGAAAAACGATATCCTCAAGCAGGTGCTGCAAGTGCAGCAGCGATTCTCTATCATTGGGCAGGCTCCGGGCCTGCAGGCTGCCATCGAGCGCGCATTGCGGGTGGCCGAGGTCGACCTGTCGGTGCTCGTCATTGGCGAGAGCGGATCGGGCAAGGAGCATTTTCCCAGAATCATCTATGAGAACAGCCCGCGGCGCCACAAGAAGTATATCCCTGTCAACTGCGGAGCCATACCCGAGGGAACCATCGACAGTGAGCTGTTCGGACACGTCAAGGGATCGTTTACCGGGGCCGACCGCGACCACAAGGGCTACTTCGAGGAGGCCGACGGCGGGGTCATCTTCCTCGACGAGGTGGCCGAGATGCCCATGAGCACCCAGGCGCGGCTGCTGCGTGTGCTCGAGAGCGGAGAGTATATCAAGGTGGGCTCGAGCGTGGTGCAGAAGACCAACATACGCGTTGTGGCCGCCACCAACAAGGATCTGCCACAGGCCATCAAGGAGGGAAAGTTTCGCGAAGACCTCTACTACCGACTCTCGACCGTGCAAATCGATGTGCCGCCACTGCGCGAGCGGGGCGACGACATTCTGCTGCTCACGCGCAAATTCCTCCACGACTTTGTCGACAACAACCATGTTGAGGAGGTGACACTCGACGAGAGCGCGCGGAGGCGACTGCTCAGCTACCACTGGCCCGGCAACGTCAGGCAGCTAAAGAACATCATCGAGCAGGTGGCACTGTTCGAGGCCGGAACGACCGTCACCGCCGACACCCTGAGCGCCTATCTGCCCAAGGCGGAGCTCGCCACCGTGGGAGCACCGGCCCAGGTCGACTACTCGCGCGACCGAGAGATGATGTTCGCCATCATCTCGCAGCTGCAGAAGGAGCTCAACGAAATCAAGGAACAGCTGGCCAATGCCGCACCGGCGCCAACCATGCCACACTACTCGACCAGCATGGCCGAGCTGCGGCGCGAGTCGAAGCAGTTGGGATATGGAGCTACCCATGAGTCACTCATACAACCACACGACTTGACTGGCGGAAAGCCGAGGACCATCGACCGGGACTACGGCCAGGTGGTGGAACTGGATGGCGTGGGCCAGGTGATGGATGTCGAGGCCACACACGTCAAGACCCTCGAGGAGACCGAGCGCGACACCATCATCGAGTCGCTCAACCGCAATGGCGGGCGACGAAAGGCCACCGCGCAAGAGCTGCAAATCAGCGAGCGAACGCTATACCGCAAAATCAAGCTCTATAACTTGGACAAATGACACGGGCATTCAAGATAGCCGCTTGGGCCATGCTGTTGGCCTTGATGGCCGGGACATCGGCTTGTCTGCCGCGCTACACCCTCAATGGCGCGTCGATCGACTACAGCACCTATCGGACCATCTCGTTCGGCGAGTTCCCCATTCGTGCGGCACTGGTCTATCCGCCACTGCAGCAGCTGTTTGAGAACCGTATGGCCGACATGATTGAGCAGCAGACGCGGTTGCGTGTGGTCGACAATGTCAATGCCGACCTGCGCATGGAGGGCGAGATCACCGGCTACAGCCTGTCGCCACAGGCCATTGGCGAGGATGCTTACGCCAGCCAGACGCGACTCACCATCACCGTCAGGGTCAAGTATATCAACAACCGCAAGCCCGAACTGTCGAAGGATCAGTCCTTCTCGGCCTACCGCGACTTCTCCAGCAGCGAAATGCTCACCGACGTGCAAGACGAGCTATGCAACCAAATCACCAAGGACTTGTCCGACCTCATCTTCAATGCCACCTTGGGCGACTGGTAAGATTGTGGCTGTTAAGGTTGTGGCAGTGACTCGATTATTCGACTGCTCGACTGCTCAAATCTCGAAACTCAAACCTCGAAACTCAAAACAATGAATGATTGACCAACTGAGACATTTATTGGCCGACGAGACGGCACCCGTCACACGCCAGTGGCTCGACCAGGCCATGGAACAGGCACCCTATTGCACACTGCCGCTGCTCATCTACCTCAAGCGCAACGGCACGGCAGGCAACGAGGACCTGCTGGCGCGGCTGGCCATAGCCTGCCCCGACAGGCGCGCTCTGGCGCTGCAGCTGGGCGAGGATGCTGGTAAGCTGGCACAGTTCTATCCGCCAGAGGCGATGCCCGACACGCCCGATACCGACACCACAATCGACCGCTTTCTCAACGCTTACGGACACACCAGCGACAAGGAGATTCAAGCCATCAGCCAGGCCATCTTCAACCCCATGCCCGACTATGCCGATGTGCTGGCGGCACAAGAGGGCGAACAATCGCCCGCACACGCTGCGCCACTCACACGTGAGGACCGGCTCATCGACCGCTTTATTGCACAGAGTCAGGAGCGTGAGCGACAGGTGGCTCAAGCACCGTCGCAGCCTCATGTCGAGGCCGATGAGCGGGCCGAAATCGCAGGCGCACAGGTCGATGAGCCACAGCAGTCCGACGACACCATGTTCAGCGAGAGCCTGGCCATGAGTTACATCGCCGGCAAGAAATTTTCGAAGGCACTAGAAATTATTGAGCAGATTAGTGCCGATAATCCAGAAAAAAGTATTTACTTTGCAGACCAAATTCGCTTCTTGCGAAAATTGGTGTTAAATGAGAAACTTTTAAACCAAAATTAACGATATGACACTTTATGTAATCTTTGCAGTCCTGATTTTGATTGCATCGGTCTTGTTGGTTGGCGTAGTCCTCATCCAGAAGTCGAAGGGTGGCGGTCTGGCTGCCAATGTTAGCGGTTACAACCAGTTTGTCGGTGTCAAGCGCACCACAGAGTTTGTCGAGAAGGCAACCTGGGGACTGGCCATCTTTATCTGCGTGCTGAGCATCGCATCGGCTTTTGTGCAGGCTCCCACCATCGTGCAGGGTGCCCCGCAAATCAAGAAGCTCCCCACCACCGAGACGCAGGCCCCGACCTTCGGCACACAGGCCGAGGGTACTGAGCAGGCCGCTCCCGCCCAGCAGGGTGAGAAGGCTGCCGCTCCCGCCCAGCAGGGCGAGAAGGCTGCTGCTCCCGCTCAGCAAGCTCCCGCGCAGCCGGCACCTGCCGCACCTGCAGCTCCCGCCAAGTAATATCGCTTACTGGCACAACACTGTCCTCACCGGGGGACAACACAAAATAGCACGCACCCACTGTCACAGTAGTGCGTGCCTTTGCTGTATATTTTCCAAAAGCTTGCCGTTTTATATTTACTGCTAATCACGCAAAGGAAGTTCGATAATTCGAAAATTGCTCCCATTCGGTCACGAGCTAAAGGTTCGTTATAAATAATCGTGACCCCCACGAATCTTATGTTCTTATGTCTTTTTGACCACGACCCTTACGTTCTTATGTTCTTATGTTCTTATGTCGTATATAGTTCCCCAAAATTATTGTGCCGTAAGTCGATTTGTTTCCGACTTACGGCACTGTTTTTAGCCTTATCCTTCGGCACTTGGCCGGAGGAATTGCGGTTTTAGAGCTTCGACTCGACAATCTTGGTGATCTCGGCCTCCTCGGCGTTGGCGCGGGCAATGAGGTCGTTGGCCTCGGCGATGAGTGCGTCGGCCACAGCACGGTCTTTGAGCGAGCCGGCGTTGATCTTGACATTCATGCCGGCACCCAGCACGGCGGCACGGGCGGCCAGAGCACCCACACCGGCGTCACTCACGCTGTTGGGGTTGCCCTGCTCGGCCATGGCGCGGCACAGCTCAAACACCTGGAACGACTCCTTCATCGTGCGCAGGGGCACCTGTGCGGCGTAGAGTGTGGCGGCCTGGATGGCGGCGCTGCGTGCAGCCTTGTCCTCGTCGGTCTTCTTGGGCATGCCAAACGCGGCCATGATGCGGTTGAACGCCTCGGTGTCCTCGTCCACCAGGTGCAGCAGCTCGGTCATCAGCGCTTGGCCCTTGTCGGCCCAGAGGCTGAACTCGTGCCAGCGGTCGTCCCAGCCCGGCTTGTGGCTGCTCAGGTTGGCAACCATGCCTCCCAGGGCCGCTCCCAGTGCGCCCATTGTGGCGGCGATGGTGCCGCCGCCGGGTGCGGGCGACTCGCGCGAGGTCTCCTCGGCAAATCCCTTGACCGTGAGGTCCACCAGCTTCTTGCCGGCATTGTCATCGGCGTCGAGCATAAACTCAATCACCTTCTCCTGCGGGTCGAAAGGCTTCAGGTCGTCCAGACCCATCGAGTGGATGGCGATGTCGATGATGTCGGTCTCGGGGATGCCCGTCGAGCGGTGCTGCTTCTCCAGGAAGTACTTGCCGGCGTCGATGAGTGTGCGTTTGGGAATCAAGCCCACAATCTCGGTGCCTGTGACGCGCACACCACGGTTCTGCGCGCAGCGGCACACCTCGTCGAAGGCCACGTGCAGCGGAGTCTGGTTGATGTCGGTGATGTTCATCGACACCTGTGCAATCTTATACTCGTCGATATACCATCCGATGGCCTTGGTGCCCTTGAGTGTGCCGGGCTGCATGATGGTGCGTCCGTTCTCGTCCTTCTTGGGCGTGCCGGTGATGGGGTTGCCCTCGCGCACCGGACGTCCCTTCTCGCGCACGTCGAAGGCTATGGCGTTGGCGCGGCGGGTCGATGTGGTGTTGAGGTTAAAGTTGGTGGCAATCAGGAAGTCGCGTGCTCCCACTGCGGTGCAGCCGGTGCGTGCGGCCTGCTCGTCGAGCGGGCGCGCCCCGAAGTCGGGCTGCTTGCCGGGGGTGGAGAGCTTCTCGGCCAGAGCCTCGTACTCGCCCTCGCGGCATACCGCCAGGTTGCGGCGCTCGGGGGTGAAGGCTGCTGCCTCATAGCAGTAGCACGGTATTCCGGCCTCTGTGGCGATGCGCTCGGCCAGCTTGCGGGCCAGTGCCGCACACTCCTCCAGGGTGATGCCGGCCACGGGGATGAGCGGACACACATCGGTGGCACCCATGCGCGGGTGCGCGCCATGGTGCTGACGCATGTCAATCAGCTGCCCGGCCTTTTTCACGGCCTGGAAGGCGGTCTCGACCACCGAGTCGGGGTCGCCCACAAAGGTGACCACAGTGCGGTTGGTGGCCTCGCCCGGGTCCACGTCCAGCAGCTTCACACCGCTGGCGCGGCGTATCACGTCGGTGATTTGGTTGATGATGTCCATGTTGCGGCCCTCGCTGAAGTTGGGCACGCATTCCACGATTTGGCGTTTGTTGCTCATTGTTTTGTTTTAAGTTTATGATTTAGTTTTGGCAACAATATAGAAGTTGACCCTTATTGGGAAAATCTATATCATTGCCACTCTTTATTTTCTTATGTTATCTTATCTTACTCTTGAGAACATCTCTCACGTTATAGCTTACAAAAGTAGAACAAAAATCTGAATCGTCAAAATCTTTTTTCGGCTTTCCCTCTTTTTTCGATGACCCCGCAGCAAGGTCACGAAAGTTGAGAAGGGACGAGCACATCCATTTGACCATGCAAAGGTGCAAAAGTTAAAGCACTCCCACCCGATGATGGACGGGTAGTGTGTTCGTTTTCCCAAAAAACGAACATCTTGGTCACTTGGCCGAACGGCTTTCGCTTGTTTTCTGCCTGGCTAACTTGAGATAAGCCGACGGCGTAATGCCCGTCTGGCTCTTGAAATTCTTGATGAAACTGGTACGCGAGGTAATGCCCACACTCTTGGCGATGGCGTCGATGGTAAAGTTTCGGTAGTGCTCCACATCATTCATGCGTCGGCACGCCTCACGAATGCGGTACTGGCTCAAGAGCGTCTTGAAGTCACACTGTGCATGGGTGCTGATGGCGCGTGACAGGTACTTGGTGTTACTGCCCACCAGCTCATGCAACCGAGCGAAGGTAAAATTCTCGCTATACACTTCGGGCGACTTTTCCATGACGGCGCAGATGCGCTGATACACTTCGTTGAGCACAGGATTGTTGCTATCATCATTGGCGGTATCGCCCGAAGATGCGGCTTTCTCAGCATCAATCTGCTCATCCTCGGTAAGTTCGGGTTCTTCGTCCGATGCAGGCAGAGGCTGGTCGACAACAGGCATTTTCTTGCGTTCCTCCTCGATAATCGCCAGGTGTTGCAAGTTTTGCTCATAGAGGATGCGATAATTTTCCTGGATTTCCTTGTTGCGCCGGTAAATCATCAATGCCAACACCATAAAGATGATGGCTGCGACAATGACGATCCATAGTATCTGCATCAACCGATGATGCTGGATTTCCTGGACATGAATTTCTTCAGTGGCCTTCTGCAAGTCGTAAATAAAGGGAATCTTCTCGAGATAGGTCAACTGGGTGATGCGATTCAGGCTGTCGACCGACTCAAAGTACTTGAGTCGATTGTCCTTGGCCAGCGCCTGATTGCCTCGCTTGGAATAGAACAAATACTTCTGGTCATAGATGTCGGGGATGCCTTCGAGCAAACCATTGCCACGCACCAGTTTCTCATACTCATCCAACACCGCCATGGACTCGGCATCACGCCCCATCTCGTCGAGCAGTTTGCACTTGATCATCAGCACCACTCCCCTGACCCGCTCATTATCGGACAACTCAACTGCCTCATCCAGATATTTCAGTGCCCCGTCATAGTCGCGCCGCTGCATGCTCCACGAGGCACGGCAGAACTGTGTAAGATCATCAGGCTGCTTGTGTTTATCGCAATAATCCTGCATCTCGGCATTGAAATTAGCAGCAAAATTCGTCCAGAAGCCAATAGCAACCAAGTTGGTGATGATTGAGCGTTGAGAAGGAGAATTATCAGCCGCATAACTATAGGCCTTTTTATAACACTTTTTAGTCGTGGACAATTCATTTGTTTTGCCTGCTGACTCGTGCTCTTGCTGCAGATAGAGATGTCCCAGGTTGCTATAAATTCCAGACAGCAACACCGAGTCGTTGGCGGCCTCGGCTGGCTGACGAGCCATCATCAGGCAATCAGCCCCTTTCTGATAATTGTAGTAATGATACGAATAAATTTTTGCCATAGCAAAGATGGCTTTGGCGCGCATGGCCTCGCTCGCCTGGTCATGTTCACGGCTTAACTGGCTCGCAAGCAGCGAATAACACGCCAAGGCGCTGTCCATTTGCTCGGCTTTGGCAAATTGACCGCCTTTTTCCATCATCTGTTCATTGTTCAGGCTCTTCCAGTATTCTGGATAAACTACCTTGGCCTGTGCGCATCCCCATGCGATGAGCATCAGCAGCAATATATAGAATTGTTTCGACACAATCTTAAGGTTTGGGTTTTTGATTGGCAAAGGTAGTGATTTTTTCGCATACACAAAGCATAACGGCTCATTTTGTGATATATATCACAAAATGAGCCGTTGCAATTAAAAACCAATTCACCTTTTTTGTGAGTGGGAGGCTTACTTGCCGAGCATGAGGTTGATAACGGCATTAACGTCAGAGATGTCGACGTTTCCGTCGGTGTTGAGGTCGGCAGCAGGCACGGCATCGGCCTTGCCCAGCATCATGTTGATGACGGCATTGATATCGGCGATGTCTACTTTGCCATCACCATTGATGTCACCCTTTACAGCCAACAAATCCCGCAAGTCGATCATTTCGCAGTTGATAACCTCGCGTGTAATGGGAGTTGAGCCCTTGCGGTGCAAGAAGGCGATGACCTGCATGTTGTTCACATTCCAGGCCTCTTTCAGAGTCTTGGTGAAAGACTTCTGATAGATGCCGTTGGTGATGGTGACCATGTCGCCCTTAATGCTGCTGAGCACATCACGCACCACATGGTTATGCACATAGTCAGGCACCCATGTGCCATCAGGGGACAATTGTCTGGCTACCAGACTGTCCTCAGTCAGATAGACTGTCAAACCAACATTGTTGCCATATGTGGCTATGAAGTTGCTAGCCGTCTGGCCCGACACATCAACATTGAGCATTCGTGTTGTCTCGTCATAGGTAGCATCCAACTTGATATTGGCAAGGCACGGTGTAGTGTCATCCATCAACATCTGAGACAATTCTTGCGCCACGATTGGAATATTCTCATTCACTGCACTTACCACGATGGGCAACTTGCCATCGCCTGTATAGTCCTTGCGGTTGAATGTGGCTGAGGGGAATGAGGTTGCCCCAAGGTCAGTGCAAATGGTACTTGTCTTGGATGTGCAGAAGACATCACTCACTGTGATATTGATGTGCAAAGATGCCCAAGCTATCTTCTCTGACAGTTCAGGTTTCTGATACACCAATTCCAGCACTTCCTCACCCAACGGGCAATATAGGCAGCCCTGCGAGGTAAACAGTTCCACCAAGTGCTTCTGTCGGGGGAACTCGGTCGCGGCATCATTGTTGACAGCCACCAGTTTAGGATAGGCCTGAGTTGTTATAACTCCTATGAAGAGCAGAACCGAAAATAGAAAAAACTTTTTCATGTCTATTAAACATTGCGACAAGGGGCATCTCCCCTTGTCGCAATGATTTAGAAAATGAGATACTTACTTGATAACCTTGCGGCTAGTGCCGTCGCTCATGCGAACGATGTTGATGCCAGGCTGCAACTCGCTAGCCTTGCGGCCATCCAAGGTGTAGATGCCAACAACAGTGGCATTGTCTGTAGCCTCAATAGCATCGATAGCGGTGGTTGGCAGGGCCTCGATGTTAGTGAACTTCTGCCAAACCGGAGCATTGGCATAGGCCTCTTCACTGCCAGCGGGAACCAGCAACGGAATCGACATGTAGTTACCCTGGGGTTCCCACAAGTCGGTGATAACCTCGGGAGGAACCGTGGCGCGGCAACGGAACTCGGTAATGGCATCACAGGTATTGAAGGCATAGGCATTGATATAAGTCACAGTGGCAGGCAGGTCAACCACCTCGAGAGCATCGTTGTGATAGAACGAGCCATTGCCAATCTTCTCCAGTTTGTCGTTGAAAGTAATCTCTTTCAAACTTTGGCACCAACTAAAAGCCCATGCATCAAGCTCCTTGAGATTTTCGGGCAATGTCAGCTCGGTGATGCTCTTGAACGAACGGAATGCCTGATAACCGATAAACTCAACACCCTTGCCCATAGTCAGGCTCGTGCAGCTGGTGCAGTTGTCGAAGGCTTCCTTCTCGATGGTCTTGCAGTTGTCGTTGATCACAATGGTCAACAGGTTCTTGCTGCGGTTCACAGCGTCGCTCTTAACAATCTCAACCTCCTCGGGCAGAATCAGTTCGGTAGCAGGGTTAGCCACGGGGTAGCCCCAAACGACCTTCTTGTCCTTGCTCATGAGCAGCGAGTTCTCGGCGCACAGATACGGGTTGTTCTCGTCGACAGTAATCTCGGCAAGCTTAGTAGCCTTGTAGTGGAAGTCGTGACCCACACTCTGTACCTTGGCAGGCAAGTGCAAGGCAGGAATGCTCGAGTACTGGAAGGCGTCGTCGCCGATGGTCTCGAGATCCTCGTTCAGGGTGATACTCGTCAGATTGGTGTTCTCGTCGAATGCACCATCCCCAATGCCAATCACAGTGAATACTTCAGCACGGTCACGGGCAATGGTGTTGGGCACCACAAAGTCGCCAGTTGCTGCTGCGCCATTGATAAGGATGGCGGTTCCATTATTTAAATCAATTCTATACACGATTCCATCGATGGTGATTTCCTCGATACGTGGCTCTACGGGAGCCTCGCTCAGCGGCTTGATATTAGTGAACTTCTGCCAATAGGGTGCTGACCTGTATGCCTCGATGCTCTCCTCGGGAACATAGAGTGTTGGTACACTGTAGTCCATCACATAATCAGCTTCAGTCAGATTCTCAGGAGGTGTGGTGGCCTTGCAGACGAGTGTCTGCAACCCAGTTCCCCAGAAGGCATAGCCATTGACTACCGTTACGGTCGATGGGATGGTCACATAGGTGATGTTGGGGCAACGCACAAATTCCAAATGTCCAATCTCTTCCAGTCCCTCGTTGAGCGTGACTCTACTCAAGTCAGCACACTCATAGAAGACTTCCGAACCCAGCGTCACCAAGTTCGGGCTGGCAGTGAAACTCTTAATGCCCGTCTTGCGGAACACGCTCGTGGGGATAACCGTGCAGTTTTCGTTCAGCACAATGTTGGGCATGCCTGTCAACGGGCAGTTGATAAAGCACATGCCACCAAATTCCACAATGTTCTCAATATTGATATACTCCAATCCGGCTCCAAAGAATGCCGAACCGTCGATAGCAGTGTAACTGTCGGGAAGAGTAACATTTTTCAGGCTCGAGCAACTCACAAAGGTCTGAGCTGGGAGCATGGTCACGTTGGTGGGCAGTTCTACATTAGACAACATGCTACATGTCCAACAGATAGCTGTTCCCATGTCATCGATGGTCTCGGGGAACTTGACCTTGGTGAGCGAGGTGCAGTTCATAAAGATGTTGCCGGCAAGTGTCCTGAGATGGTTGTTCTTGAACTCAACATTGGTCAAGCTGACGCAATTGGTGAGTTGATGGCTAGGAATCGAGTCTAGCGTCTCAGGGAATGTGAAACTCGTCAGTGCGGAGTCGCCCCAAAATGTTTGGACACTCAATTTCTTGACTTGATTCAAGTCAATGCTGGTCATCGAAACGCACTGTTGAAATGCACAAGTGTCGACAAACTGGCAAGCATCAGGCAGAGCAATGCTCTTGAGTTTGCTGCACATCAAGAAACTGTACGCACCTACTGTCTCTAGTTGGTTAGGCAGTTGGACAGTCTCGATAGTGCCATTCTCTCTGAAGGCGCTGTTTGCAATCTCCTTGACGGGGTAGGCGACACCTTCATAGGTAACTTCGTTGGCCAACACCAGATCCTTGATGGTCAAGTCGGTGAGTCCCAAGACAACGGCCATGCCTTTGGTCATGTCGATGCCGTAGGTGACGTTGTCAATAACAATCTGATTGTCATAGCTCACTGCCTTTCCTACCATTTTGGGCTGATGGGCCATCTTGGCCACATTGACAGCCACATCGCTGGGTGCAGGCAACTCAGTCAGCGTCACTCTGTAGGCAGATGCCTGCAAAGCCAGGGCGGCCATCAAGAACAGGCATGCAGATCGTAATAATTTTTTCATAAGAATCCGTAACGGGCTCTAGTGTTAACCTTGGTTGAGTCGAACCCTTTATTCCCTGCCAAGGTTTAGAAAGTTTTTCTTGGTGGCAAAATTAGAGATTTCACCTATTTAAGTCAAGAAAAATGGGCTCGAGTTTGTTCGTGTTTCCTCTTAAAAAAACAACTTTCCAAGAAAAGGCACTTTGGTTCCAAGTTGGCGAACAAACCAGTTAAAAACACGGCCCGTCGTGCGTGATGCGCAGGGCGAGCCGTGTTGGTCAGAAATTACCTCAATTACTACCCATTTTATCCATTATCTGTTACTTTGCCTAGCATGAGGTTGATGACGGCGTTAACATCAGAGATGTCGACATTTCCGTCGGTGTTGAGGTCGGCGGCAGGAACTGCCTCGACCTTGCCGAGCATCATGTTGATGATGGCATTGACATCGGCGATGTCGACCACTCCATCACCCGTAACATCGCCAACAACGGCATCGGAAGGAGCTGGAAGGTCGCTGATGGCGACCATGTCGCAGTTGATGACCTGCTTCTTCACTCCGCTGCCCTTGCGGTGGACAAAGGCGATGATGTGCATGTTGTCGCTATTCCAGTTTTCATCCAGCGTGGTGACGAACTCATTGGCATAGTGCTTAGCATCGTCATCCCACTTGATGGCTGATCCGGTGATTGTGCTGAGCATATCGCGCATCACATGGTTGTGTGTGTAGTTATTAACCCATGTACCATTGTTGAGCTGACGCGCAACCAGCCCGTCTTCGGTGAGATAAACTGTGACACCCACAATGGAGCCAAACAGTGTCTTAAACTCGCTAGTGCCCTCGCCTGCTACCTTGACGCTGAGTTCGCGTGTCTCGGGGTCGAATGTACCTGTGATTCCAATGCTGGCGGCGACAGGTGTGGCATTTTGTCCAAAGTATCCGTCATTGATATAGTCCGCTACCATCTGAGTGTAGTTGGAATTATAGCCCATACCCATTCCCAGCACGCCGCTATTGGGATAGTCATATCGGTTGAAAATGGCTGTGGGATAAGCATCAATTCCCAGATAAGTCATCAACTGGTCGCTCTTGGTGGTGTGGAAGATGTCCTCGGGTGTTCCCATGTTTCCGTGAACAGCCACCCATGCAATATCATCACGCATCTGGTCCAGTCGCTTGATGATGGCTTCTCCCCAGGGGCAATAGGTACAAGTCTGTGAGGTAAACTGCTCAATGAGGTTCTTCTTGCGGGGGAACGACTCATAGTATGCAGTAAACTCGCCCGTGAGTAATTTACCATCATCAATATCCTCGCCATCGATGCTAGCGACTTGCAGGCCAAATGTGTGCGTCCCCACCGAGAGGTTCAGCCAATTGAGAGGACAATTGAGATTCAAATAAACCACTTCGGGAGTCAATGCCTGGGGTGAATTGATCATTCCGACCACATTTCCGTCAATGAGCATATTGAAGGCATAATTATCGAGAGGTTTGATACCGTAGTTCTGCAGCGCGACTGAAAAGTTCAGTCCATCGCCCACCTTGGCATAGGCGGGCACATACATGTCGAGTAGCCGGAAATCATAGGCAGGAAGGTTCTCGCCCTCAACAATGGCCTGTACACACAGGTTACCAAAAGAGGTCAACCCCACATCAAACCAGTTCTTGGAAGTTGTTCCTAAGAAGCCATAGGCATAGGTCTTGGCGATGTCTCCCTCTTGCACGGCCATAACAGGATAACTCTTATTATCGTCGCCGGCCACTTGATGATATTGATAGCCCAGCATCAGTCCTACAATACCATCAGTGTTAATGGTATAGGGATTTTCAATCTCAACGGTATTCCATCCCGTCACTGTTGAGGGAGTTTCTTGAAACACCACAGGGTCTCCCACAGTGAGCGGCGATAGGCTGGTCACTGGCCACATGCATACAGCGGCATCGGTAACCGTCTGGTACAAGCCAAATCGGATGGCTTTCACTTCACTTCCGTTAAACATCTCGAGTTGGTCAAGCGTCAAGACCGTTCCCAAGCAAATGGTTTCCTCCAGAGATGCCAAACCCACACCTTGAGAGGGTAAGTTGTCGCTCGTGTAATGGCCCAGATATAGCTGGTTGGGTCCCAGCGCATGGAGGGCTGGAGCCTTGGCGGCGCGCGTTACAATGTTCGGCATCGCAGGTGCCTGTTGCATCTGTTGGGCATTCGCAAATAACAAGCACCCCAGGGCAAACATCAATGACAGTAATTTCTTCTTCATATGAATTAATCGCTTTTTAAGAAAATTGCGACATGGGTCATCCCCATGTCGCAATGATTGATTGAACGTATTATTTGATAACCTTGCGTGCGGTGCCGTCGCTCATGCGAACGATGTTGACACCAGGCTGCATCTCGCTCAGGCGCTTGCCATCGAGCGTGTAGATGCCCACCACGTGTGCCTCATTAGTGGTCTTCACAGCATCGACCGCCGTCCAAGGCATCTCCTCGATGTTGGTGAACTTCATCCAGAAGGGAGCATTTCTATAGAGCTCGGCACTGCCAGCAGGAACCTTCAGCGTAGTGATGGTGTATTGCGGCTCATAAGTGAAGATTTCGGCTATCTCAAACGGGACATCAGCATAACTGATCATGGTTTCCATCGCGTTGTTGCCATTGAACGAACCTGCGCCCATGTATACCAGACTTGCAGGCAACTCTACCGTCTTCAATG
This sequence comes from Muribaculaceae bacterium, assembly GCA_017477555.1. Lineage (GTDB taxonomy): Bacteria > Bacteroidota > Bacteroidia > Bacteroidales > Muribaculaceae > Sodaliphilus. The sequence continues at coordinate 2,815 of JAFUVK010000002.1, read as the reverse complement.
ACACGCAGTTGTTGAATGCCCAGTGATTGATTCGCTCCAACTTGTTAGGCAACTTCAACTCGGGCAACGCTGCGCAGTTGTGGAAGGCTAATTCACCAATCTCAATCAGTTCTTCGGGCATGGTGAGCGAAGTCATCGACGAGAGCGAACGGAATGAACGATAGCCAATGGTCTCAACGCCCTTACCAATGATCAACTCGGTGCAAGCGGTGCAGTTGTCGAAGGCGTAGTCTTCGATGGTCTTGCAACCATCGTTGATGACAATCTTGTGCAGGTTCTTGCAACGGTTCACAGCATCGTTCTTCACAATCTCAACCTCCTCGGGCAAGATCAGTTCGGTAGCGGGGTTAGCCACGGGGAAGCCCCAAACGATCTTCTTGTCCTTGCTCATGAGCAGGCTGTTCTCGGCGCAGAGGTACGGGTTGTTCTCGTCGACGGTGATTTCAGCCAGGCTGGTAGCCTTGTAGTGGAAGTCGTGACCCACGCTCTGAACCTTGGCGGGCAAGTGCAGGCTAGGAATGCTTGAATACTGGAAGGCGTCATCGCCGATGGTCTCCAAGTCTTCGTTGAGGGTGATGCTAGTCAGTTTGGTGTTCTCATCGAAGGCGCCCTTGCCGATGCCTACCACCGTGAAGGATGCGCGGTCGTGCGCGATGGTGTTGGGCACCACAAAGTCACCAGTTGCTGCTGCGCCATTGATCAGAGTTGCCTTGCCTGTGTTTAAGTCAAGTTCATACACGATACCATCAATAGTAACTTCCTCGACGTTAGGCAACTCGCTCACCGGCAACACATTGGTGAATTTCTTCCAATATTCGGCTGCCTGGTATGCCTCGATGCTTGCGTCAGGTACATAGAGGGTAACAATCGAATAATCATCAACCAATTCATCTGGATTTTGCATGCTAGGAGGCGTGGTGGCTAAGCACACCAAGGTCCTAAGGCCGCTGTTGATACCACCGGAGTTGCGGAAAGCACCTCCGTCAACTCGTGTGACAGTAGATGGGATGACAATCTTTTCGGCTCCCACGCCAGCAAATGCCATGCGTCCGATGGTTTGCAGTCCCTCAAGCAGAGTCACCTTCTTGAGACCTCCATCCTCAAGGAATGCGAAATTGTCAATGGTCGTGGTCTTGGAACCCGTTTTGACACTCTTGATGGCACCACGAGCAAACGCTTGCTCGCCGATGAATGTGGTATTGTCGTTCATCTCCAAATCTATCGCTAGGTTGACACATTGCACCAAGCACATACGGGGGAATTCAGTGATATTCTCCAGGTTGATGCTTGTCAGACTACTGTTCATATAGAAGCTTTCCTGTCCCAACTTGGTGTAGTTTTCGGGCAGGTAGACACTGCTTATCGACGTACACATGGTGAAAGCCTGAGCGGGCACGGTCTCGAGGTTGGTGGGCAACGTGATGGACTTCAGGCTGCGGCTGTCATAGGCGAGGCATGCCTCAATCAGATCAACGGTAGCAGGCAAGTTCAGCTCTTCAATTCCGCTCTTCATGAAGCATCCATAACCGATAAATGACATATAATCACCCTGCATCGTGACATGTTTGAGGTTGGTGCACTCGTTAAAGCAATATCTTCCCAGTGCGGTGACTGTAGCCGGAATAGTCACACTGGTCAGGGCAACGTCCTTGTAGAATGCGCCATAATTCAATTTTGCTCCTTCTCCAATGGTTACATTGGCCAGTGAGATACACTGTCCGAAAGCCATTGAGTCGACTTCGCAGCCTTCGGGAATCTCTACCGACTGCAGCGAGGCGCAGTTTTGGAACGACCAACTGCCTATCTTTGCCAGGTGGGTAGGGAAGTGGACTGTCTCAATGATTTCGTTAGCATTAAATGCCATGCGGGCGACCTCCTTGACAGGAAAAGTGGAACCTTCATAATTGATCGATTCTTCAATGTTCAGATCAAGTACATCATCGTCTAGACCAAGCACAACAGCCATGCCCATTTCCGTATCAATGCCATACTTTACATTGTTGACAACGACCTCTGCTGCATAGTTTGCGGCCTTCTTCATGTTGCGTGACGGTCCGGGATTGGTGACGGGCGGAATGACCGGCGTCAACCCCATCTCTACTGCTGCTTGCCCTGTCAAGACACCAGCCAACAGGACGCAAAGGGTAAATAATTTTTTCATAATGATTTCGTGTGGGTCCAGTATGAAACCTCGACAATGTCGAACCCTTATCCACTGCCAGATTTTTTTTTTAGAGTACCGAAAATTCAAGTGCAAAATTATAATAACCACCTCTCTATGGCAAGAAAAGTGGCTAGGGCAGTGTTCGTTCTTCGAAAAAACAAACAAAACACCCCCTTTTAGGGGGGTGAAACAGTCGTTTTTTTAATGGGTTTTTATCAATTTGCCTCAGCCTTCTCACGTGCGAATTTTAAGTAGGCCGACGGGGTGAGTCCAGTCTGTTTTTTGAAGTTTTGGATAAAACTTGTTCTTGAGGTTACGCCCACACTCTTGGCAATGGCCTCGATGGTATATCTTCCATAATGCTCTACATCATTCATTCTTCGGCAAGCCTCCTGAATGCGATATTGATTGAGTAATGCCTTGAAGTCACAGTTGGCAAATCGACTGATGGCAATGGAGATGTAACGGATATTGCTTCCAACCATTATATTCAGTTTGCTCAACGAGAAAGACCTAAAATCCGCAGCCTATAAGCCAGACCACTCACCGCGCTTGTCTAGTGGCGCGTTGGCTGGCCACGCCGCAAACATTGGTGAGAATTTGTGTCCCGTGCACACACCTTCCCCTTACCCCACAATGCGACTTGAGGCA
>JAFUVK010000060.1 GCA_017477555.1 Muribaculaceae bacterium | reverse complement strand
TTTGGTCATCTTGGCTCGTCTTGTCGGCATCTTTTTCGTCAACTGCCTGACCCGTAGTCCGCTACTGCGTCATTCAGCTTGGCAAAAAATCTGCTCGGCAATCCGAACCAAACTGACTCAAGCAATTTATAGAACCCACCTTTAATGAAGAATTACTTACCAAGCATGATGTTGATCACTGCATTGACATCCTCGACACCAACACTGCCGTTGCCATTGAGGTCGGCATTGGGATTCTCGGACTTGCCAAGCATGACATTGATCACGGCATTGACATCCTCGACACCCACCGAGCCGTTGCCATCGACATCGCCGGGAATGCCTTGCTGGTCGACGTGCTTGTCAAACCAGATGTCCCACACATTGGCTCCAGTGTCGTAGTTGGGCGTGTTATAGACCATGAACAGGTCGTGCTTGCCCGTGACATTGACCAGGAACTCGCCGGCGGTGCGCTTGCGCACACTCCAGGCACCGGTACCTTGCAGACGCACCACAGCGATGGGCTCGTGTCCCTCAAGGATTGCGGCCAGGTTCTGCGACCAGTCCTCAGGTGTGTAGATAAAGTCGGGATCGAGGTCGATGTAGAACGAGAAGTTCGAACGATCGATGTCACCAATCCACGAGGGCTCGCTCGAGTGGTTGACAATGATGCGCGTCCAGCCGCCATCGCCAAAGTCGACACCGTCGCCGTCGCCGAAGAAGTCAATCACCGTGCCGTTGCCGGTGTAGCCAATGTTGCCTGCAGCCTCATACTTTCCGTGGCACTTGACCTCATATCCCCAGGGATTACCCTGGCCCTCGGGGCAACCCTCGAAGGTGAAGTGGAATGCGTCGGCATCAGGCTCAACATCCTCTAGGACGATGCCGCAGTCCACATGCTCAACCCACAGGATGTCCTCGACAAACTCGATGGCTTGCAGGTTGGTACTGCCGCCACGCCACTTGACCAGCACTTTGTGCTGACCGGTGATGTTGGGCAGGTTCTTGGCAAAGGGGAACGGTCCCTGGTTGCCCAGATCGAGACCCGACCAAACGGTGAGAATCTTGTTGGCCTCGGTCACATCGTCGATGTAGAACTCGAGGTAGTCGTAGATGTTAGATGCCCAGTGGGTCATGTAGCACACCAGCTGACGGTACTTGCCGTTGCCGAAGTCGACCGTTCCATAGTCGGCGATGAAGCCTTCCTTGGTCCATCCCCAAGCGTTGGCGCCAGCGGCGCTGGTGTCGATGCGTGTGTCGGGATAGTCAGTACCCTCGCCTATGGGAATGGCGGGTTCAGAGTCGACCGAGAAGATTTTGTGCGAAATCAGGTCATAACCCGGCTTCTCGTTGGGGTTGAGCAGGCGGATGCCGCTGTCCCAGTCACCTTCGTCGTTGAGGAAGTCCTCGGCAGTAAAGGCGTTCTCATAGAAGTTGATCGAGCGGATGTTGCCCGAACCGCCCACAAAGGTCATCCACACCTTCTGCCTGCCCGTAGGCTTGACGTAGGTGATTCCCTCCATGGCGGGGCCGTAGGGAAGCTCGTCGAGGCTGGTGGCGTTATAAGCCATGTTGGCTCCATAGAGGCCGTAGCGCTGGTATCCACCGGTCTCGTTGATAGACATCTGCGTGAAAGGCACCGAAGTCTCGTAGGTGGCGCCGGCATGGAGCACTGCCCATCCGTCGGCAAACCATCCGTTGGCAAACTCGATGCTGGTGGCCTGGAAGTTGTCGCCCGTGGCACCAAAGTCAATCTCACCCAGACAGACGCGGGTGTTCGGGCTGCAGTTGCCGATGTTTTGATTGAGGCGGTCGAACACGGCATCTTCCTCAATCGTCATGTCGCCAGCGTGTACAAACACGTCGGCGGCCTGCATGGCCAGAGGGGCCATCAGTGCTAGCAAACTAGCAAGAAAAGTAGATTTTTTCATCATTTGTTAGTTATTAAGTGAGTTAAATACGTTTTGATAGTTTATATTTTCGACGGCAAAATTACTAACACCTTATAATGATGGATAAAACTATCGTTGCAAAAAATAGCAAATTCTAATTTTAACTATTTATTGTGGCTAGATGACTGTTCAGCGGTCGGTGCGGAAGGGGGCCACGGGCAAGTCGTCACGACCGCGAAGATTGTTGGGCGGGCAGTTGGCCCAACCGTAACGCACCGCCACGGGCATGGCCACCTGCGGCGACGAGACCACCAGCCGATTGCCTTGAGCAGTGGCCTGTGCGGGATGGAACTCCATGTCGGGGCCTGCTATGACCAGTCCCTGAGGCTGGTCGCCGGCAATAGTGACCGGCTGGTTAAATGTGAGCACCATCCGGCCAGCCTCCACGTGATGATCTGTGCATTGCGGCACCTGGTAGTGACCACGGCCATAGCTACCGGCCAGCGCGGCCAGGGCGAGGCGGCGACCCACCTCCTGCTTGTTCTTGGGATGGATATCGTAGGGCTCGCCGATGTCGAGCGCCACAGCCATGTCGGTATGGTCAAGTGCCAGAGCGTTGGCCTGTGCCTCGCGCAGATAGGCCCAGGCGGCATCGGGCTGCACCAGTGCCGGCTCTTGCCAGCCGGCCAACTGCACAAAATAGAAGGGCATCGTGGGGTTTTGCCAGGTGAGTCGCCAGTCGTGTATCAAGGCTTGGAAAAGTGGTGTGTAGCCGCGCCATCGCGACGCATTCTCTTCGCCCTGATACCATATCACGCCCTTAACAGCAAAGTCCTTAAAGGGATGCACCATGGCGTTATAGAGGTTGGCGGGATAATTCTGGTGGTCGGGATGGATGGCTCGATAAGGCAGGTCGTCGTGCGCCACTCCGATGTGCCAGCGCCACTGGCCGGCAAGCGAGATGCGGTCATCGCCTATGCCTAGGCTCAAGTCGGCGGCATCGCCACAGATGCCTCCCAGTCCGCTGCCATCCTTGACCTTGACGGTAATGATGGCCTTGCCTGCCTGGACCCACTGTGCCGGCACTTTGTACTCGCGCACAATCCAATAGCCGTCGGTCTCACCCACTTTGTGACCGTTGAACCAGGTGATGTCGGTGTCATCGACTTTCCCAACCTTGAGGGTAAGCTCCTTGCCTGCCCATCGGTCGGGCAGCGTAACCGTGCGCTGAAACCACACGATGCCGTCGAAGTTCTCGAGTCCTTGCCACTCCCAGGCGTTGGGCAGCTGCATGGTGCGCCATCCGTCGCCCGTCTGCTCGGCATCAATCCAGAGGGGCTTGTCGCCCTGCATTCCCTGGTCGGCCCGGTTGTAGGTTTCCTGCCAGCTGATCACGTCCTTCTCATACTTGCGGCACAGCACGTCGCGGTCGCCCTGCGCGGCGAGAATGGCCTGCGCATTGCGTTGATGCTCCACCACATGAGTCAGTGTGGACGCACTGGTCCAGGCCTCGGCCGGCGTGCCTCCCCACGAACTGTCGATGACTCCGATGGGCACTCCCAGGCGCTGCTGCAACTGGCGCGCGAAGAAGTAGGCCACCGATGAGAAGTTCTCGACCGTGGCAGAGCTGCACACCTGCCATCCATCGCCATTGACCTGCGGCAACTGACTGGGCGTAAGCGCGGTGACATGCTTGCTTTGCAATAATCGGATGCGCGGATGGTCGGCACCAGCCAACTCTTGCTGCCAGTCCTTGACCTGTCCCCAGCCCTTGACGGGCATCTCCATGTTGCTCTGCCCGGAGCAGAACCACACCTCGCCCACCAGCACATTGCGCAGTGTGAGCTTGTCGCCATCGTCGATGGTGATGGTGTAGGGGCCTCCTGCCTTGGGCGTGGGCAGTGCAACGGCAAACGAGCCGTCGGCCGCAATGGCACCCTGGGTGGCCCGTTTATTCCAACTAGCGGTGACCGTCACCACTCCAGTGCGGTCGCTCTTTCCCTTGACCAGCAGTGTGGCTTGCTGCTGTGCCACCATGTTGTCGCTCAGGTAGGCGGGCAGCGACACTGTTGCTGAAATGCTCACCGAGCCGACGCATGCCAGCACGGTGAACAACGAAATAGAGATGAACTTATTAACAGTTTTCACTTTTTTATTGAGAATTAAGAATTTTATGATTCGAGGTAACTATTCACCGATTCAGAAAATCTCCTCACTTCCCCTCCCCTTTCCCAAAGGGGAGCGGCAGGGGTGGGGTTTGGAACCATCAGGCCGAACAGGGTGGAATGGCGACATGCGCATGAGAGGGACGCTTGGGTGTCTGCCGCCCTTTCAGGGCTTGGATGGCGGGCGGGCATCTATACCGGGGTTGCGCTATCGCTACACCCCGGCCTGTGTTCTGCCGCCCTTTCAGGGCTTGTTCGCTGTTCGCTGTCCGCTGTCCACTGTTCGCTGTTCAGTAGCTCGACACGGTGGCCTGGCCGGGCTGCAGGCCGGCCGAGGTGACGCGAACCGTGATGGGGCCTGGGGTGAAGGTGGTGCGCACGGCCACACGCATCAGGCCCCCCTCGGCCTGCAGCTCGTGGTCGCCGGGCGCATGATAGCCCAGCGACTGACCTTCGGTGACATAGAAGTTGTAGGAGCCTTTATACACTCCCTGCCCCTCGACGTCGAAGTGCAGCAGCGGCGTAGCCATCGGACACCAGTTGCCCTGACTGTCGACCACCCGTACGGTGGCAATAAAAGCGTCGCTGGCATTGGCGCGCAACACAAACGGCTCTCCGTCGGGCTTGGCCCCCTGCGGCTCGATGGTCACCTCGAGATGATGCGGTGCACCGGCGGTGCGCACCTCGTGGCTGCACACTTCGCGTCCTTGCTGGTCGCGCCCGATGGCACGCAGTGTGCCGGGCCGCCAGGTGATGCCGGGCCAGGTGCACCGGCGTGTGGCCGGGTCGGGGGTGACAATGCCCTGCGACATGCCATCGACCAGCAGTTCGACCTGCGGGCAGTTGCTCCAGGCATCCACGTCCTGCACTCCGCTCAAGTTCCAGTGACTCTGCAACGTCACTCCCGGACGGCGGTCAAAGGGCACCCACAGTGCGTTCTGATAGATGCGGTAGGGCAATTTTGCGAACCGGTTGCCGTCCATAGCGCACGACCCCAGACTCTTCTGGTTGCGGCGGCCATTGAGGTAGATGGTATAGCCCTCACCGTAGGTCTCGGCCAGCATCCAGTGAATCCATCCACAGGCTTTGCCGGCCAAGTCGTCGAGATAGTTCTGCACATAGAAAGCGGCAAAGGCCTTCTCGTTGTCGTAGTCGTCGCGGGCGATGCACCAGCTGGGCCGTCCGCTCCAGTTGGTGCCATAGACCTCGGTGTTGAGCGATGGGTGACTGGGATTCTTCTCATAGCGGTTGGTGTAGCCTATGACGATGTTTTGGTCGGCAGGCCACTGCGGGGGATAGCCGTCACGGTTCATGACGATGCGCGGCGCGATGTGATCCCACTGCTGCGCCACCTGCCAGGTGTGGCTGGGCAGGTACTTCTCGCCGTCGTAGGCCAGCCCATTGTTTGACTCCCACACGATGACCGACGGATGGTTGCGCGTGGCCACCATGAGGTCGCGGTCATACTCGCGCTTGTAGGTGAGCGCCGGCTCGTTTTTGAGCGACCACTCGTTGTCGCCACTGTTGACGATGAGCATCACACCCAGCGCGTCGCAGGCATCGAATGCCTCGCTATAGGGTGGCTGATGCCCCACGCGCAACACATTGCCTCCACACTGGGCTATGCGGCGCACATCGGCCCACTGCATGGCCGGCGGCACGGCAGCTCCCAGTCCGGGGTAGATGTTGCGGTTGCCGAACCCCCGGAGTATGCACTTCTGGCCATTGACATAGCAGTAGTCGGTATCCCAGGCAATGGTACGCAGGCCCATGCGTTCGCGCCGCTCGTGGGTCTTACGACCATCGGCGTAGACTTCGTTGACCACAGTGTAGAGATACGGCTCGCCGTCCATACCCACCGGATACCACAAGGTGGGGCGCATAATCGAGTCGGTGTGGTCGAACGCGAGTGTTCCGCAGCCCGGAGCCACTCCACGCTGCTTATAGCGCAGCACGGCACGACCCTTGTGGTCGATGACACGGGTGCGCAACTCGATGCGACAAGGGCGGTGCGAGCTGTTGCGTACCTGGGTCATCATCCGCACCACGGCACACCGGGCATCGGCCCTGACAGTGGCATGATAGGTGCCCCACTGCCCCTGTGGCGAATAGGCATTGAGCGGGATATACACCTCGTCGACGACATGCAGGTACACCCCGGCCACAATGCCGCCCATGGCCTGCCCGAATCCCTCGTTCTCGGCAAAATTAGGATAGGTAAAAAATGTGCCACGACTATTCGAGACCTTGACACACAGCAAGTTGCTCTGCCCATAGCGGACATAGGGCGTGATGTCGACCACAAAGGGCAGCGAACTGCCCACATGGGTCACCGGACCGGGCTGCGGCACAGCCGAGTTGCCCTCAATAGGATGGCCGTTGACGTAGACCGTGGCCCCGATGTTGACACTCTGAAACTCGACCATCAGTCGCTTGCCACGCCACTTTGTGGGCACATCGAGCAACTTGCGGTACCAGGCCTCTCCGCGCCAGCAGCGCTCGCCAGTGGTGGCATTAAGATAGGTGTCTTGCTCGTTGTAGCAGTGCGGCAGCCCCACCTCCTGCCACTGTGCGATGTCTAGGGCAGGATCCAGATAGTGGTCATCGGGGCGCTTGGTTCCTACAGGGTGTACCACCAGCTCGGCCAGCTGCGCATCGAGTGTGCGGCCTAGGCTGTCCAGACAGCGCACGTCACTCACCCGCACATAGCGATAGCGGCCTTGCGCGGCGATATCGAGCGATGTGCTGGTCACCACCTGCGCATAGCCCACGGTGTTGTTGACCGTGGTGATGTCGCCAGCGTGATTGTCGCGGCACAGTCGGGGCTGCGCGCCATGGTCAAGCGGTGTCCAGCCGATGCCATCGTGGCTGACCTCAACGTGTGCCGAAGCCTGCCGCACCGTGGAGGCAAAAACCAGCTCCACGCCATCAAGCTCAGCGTCATGCAGCAGGTCGAGCGTAAGCGGCTCGGTGGCATCGGCCCGGGTGTCGAGACGACCATCGTTGACCTCAGCCACACGGCCCGCCGCACGCCGCACGTCTAGCCCGGTTGCCATGTTGGCCTGCCGATTGATGACCTTGGTAAATCGCCAGGGCGTGTTGCCCAAGTTGATTACTTGGGCATTCATCGCCAGTGCGACGAGGCTAAAGAGTAAGGCAAATCTCCTCATATCACATTGACATCAACGCACTTACAGCACCAATCGGTAAGTATAGCGCTTATTCTGATGCTCGACAGCCACCAGATAGAATCCACCGGTGGCCATAGCAAGTGTGCCGCTTCCCATGAGTCGTGAGCGATTCACGAGCATGCCCTGCGCGTTGTAGACGCTCACCGTGGCAGCAGCATTCAGCCGATAGGCAATGCCGCCGCGAGTGGCCGTGACCACCGGCTGGCCCGCATCGCCTATGGTGGCAACACCACTGGTGGCTATCGAGAACTGGCCTGTGGTGAAGGCGCTGCCCACATTACCATTGTCGATGGTCTGTACGCCCCACTCGTAGTCGCCCTTGGGCAGCCGCATCTGGTAGTCGGTGATGGTCAGGGCCGTGTTGAGCGCGCTGACCTTAAGCTGTCCGGTCAAGGGGTTGGCAGGGATGAGCATAAAGCACGACTCATCGGCCAAGTTCTTGACATACACATTGTAGCGCAAAGCTGATGTAGGTGTTACCTCGTCGCTGCCGGGTGTCCATGACAGCGACACCACGTCGCTGGCTGGGTTGACTGTGGCACTGATGGCTGTGGGCGCCACAGGCTGGACATTGGGCGTGACACCCTTGGTAGCACTCTCGTTGTGCCACAGCTCGGTCAGGCAGCCATTGCCGCAACCGCCATTGCACCATCCCAGGAACCAGGCATCGAGCAGGCCATCGTTGTCGTAGTCGACCAGATGGTGCGAGCCGTGGGTGACACGACTGAAGCTGCCCAACTTGCCGAACGGGTCGTTGTAGTACGCCCCATTGACCGCAAAGTCAAAGTTCCCCTGATTGACATAGAGCCATGTGGTGTGCTCGTGCGTGCTGCCGTGTCCACCCACCAGGATGTCGGTAAGCCCGTCGTGGTTCACATCGCCAAAGGCCAGCTGGCCTCCGTCGATACCCTCAAAGGTGTCGGCCACGTCGACCGGTGTGAACGTGCGGTCGCCATTGTTCTTGCAGATATAGAAATATTTGCCGCCTGTGTCGACATAGATGCCGGTGAGCACCAGGTCGGGTAGCCCGTCGCCATCCAGGTCGGCCACTGAGCTTGACGCGTTGGTCAAGGCCCACACGGGCAGTGGCTGACGCTGGCTGAAGGTACCGTCGCCGTTGTTCCAGTAGATGTACCCCTCGCTGTTGTGCTTCTCGCTATAGCCGGTGGTCAGCAGGTCGAGCCAGCCATCACCGTCGAGGTCGGTCATCAGGGCAGAACCGTCGGTGAGTCCGGTCAGGGGTTTGTCGCCCTGCACAGGCGAGGGCTGCAGCTCAAATCGCTCGCCGCCGATGTTGCGATACAGGTAAGCCACACGCATGGCGTCCTCATAGTGTTCCTTGCCCAGGCGGTTGATGTCGTCGAATCCGGTCATCAGCAGGTCGACGTAGCCATCGCGGTCATAGTCACCGGCCGAGATCCAGTTGTGTCCCTTGCCGCCGGTAAGGCCATTGAAGATGGGATGCAGGCCACAATCCTCTATCTCGGTGAAGTCGCCCTGGCCATCGCCCAGATAAGCATGCGCCCGGATATAGCCCAACTGCGAGCCGTCGGCTTTCCAGCCATAGCTCCAGTTGCTCACACCGCTGATGACCAGGTCGAGGTTGCCGTCGCGATTGATGTCGAGCCACACCGGGCATGAGAATGCCGTGGACGAAAATGGGGCACGCAGCACCCGAGTGAACGTTCCGTCGCCCGAATTGTGGTACAAGTTGTTAAACACCGTGTTGCCGCTGATGTGAGTATTGCGGTCGCTATAGTACAGGTCAAGAAACCCGTCGTTGTCGTAGTCGCCCCAAGCGGCACCGGTGTAGGTAGCGTGATAGAACTCACCGGCCGGCCGGTTGCCTTGTGTACCCTGGTTGGTGACTGGCGCGGCCACCTTGGCAAACTTGACGTTCTCGGCAGGTGCCGGTGTCTGTGCCGCCAACATCGCCCAAGCATTGGCTGCTGTGAGCAGAATAGCTGTAACATTTCTCATCATGTCATATTTCAGTGTAAATAGTTATTCATTCGGTTGTCAGACTGTGGTCTACTAGCGGGCTGCGCGGCAGGCCGTATTGGGGGCCCACACATCACGCCAGGGGATGGACGGCTTGCCGTCGCTCCACTCAAAGGGCAGCCAGATGTAGCGCGAGGCGATCAGGTCACGCTTGTTCCAGCGGTCTAACATCATCACATACTGATCGGTGCCCTCCACAGCGATTACAAAGGTGCTCTGGCCATAGAACGTCTTGTCGGCATCGACTCCTCGGCAGGGGTTGCCCATCGGGGTGTAAGGCCCCATCACCTGGTCGGCCACCGCCAAGTCGGCTTCGTTGGGGTCCCATCCCGTGCATCCCGACGTCACCAGATAGTACTTGCCCTGCCGCTTGAACATCGCCGGTGCCTCGCGGAATCCGTTGGGAAAATTGCGCGTGTAGTGTGCCGTGGGCTTGAGGTAGTCGTCCGATAGGCGGGCAATGTGCAGTGTGGCGTTGTCCTCCGACGAATAAATCAGATAAGCCTGGTCGTCATCGTCCTTAAACACGGTGAGGTCGCGGCAGATTTGCCCATTGGGACGCATGGCCTCGATGAATCGGAACTTACCTGTAGGGGTGTCGCTCACAGCTACCCCGGCCGTTGCCTTGCCGTAGTTGTGATTGTCGATGTGCATCCACATCACAAACTGGTGCGTACGGTCGTTATACACCACCTTAGGCCTCTCAATGACCATTGTGGGATGAATGTCGCTGTGTGTGTCCACGGTGTCGGGTTCGAGCACAATGCCCTCAAAGGTCCAGTTGCACAAGTCGCGTGACGAGTAGCACGACACTCCTCCAGCCTCGGTACGATAGCAGTCCCATCCCACGCCGGGCGAGCGGTAGGTGAAGTCGCCCTTGTACTCGCCATACCAGTAATAGACTCCATCGTGGTACATCACCCCTCCGCCATGCGCATTGATGGGGCTTCCGTTGGTGTCCTCCCACTCGAGCCCGGGGGTAATGATACTTCCCGACTGGGCAGGCCATGCGGCAAGTGTCACGGCCAGTGTCACAATTGATGCATGTAAACTAATAATTCTCATATATTTAGTCCAGTAGTTACGGTAGTTCTGTAGTTCAGCCGTTACTTTGTTAGTAGTTAAAGGAGTTAAGGAGTTAAATGTTGTTAATACGATACTTTGTTGGTAGTTCAGTAGTCCAATAGTTCAGCCAATACATGGTGGCTGTTCACGCGGCACGCCGCGTCGCTACATCTCGCTTCTCGCTTCTCGCTTCTTGCTTCTCGCTTCTCGCTGCTGCTTCTCAAACTCCTTGGGGGTCATGCCAAACTGTTTCTGGAACAGCTTGATGAAGTAGCTGGGCGAGTTGATGCCCACCATGTAGCACACCTCACCCACGCGGTAGCTGCCCTCGGCGATGAGTTCGGAGGCCTTTTTCAGGCGCACCATCTTGATGAAGTCGGTAGGCGAGGTGTCGCTGATGGCCTTGATTTTGCGGTGCAGGCTCGAACGGCTCATGCACACCAGCTCGGCCAGCATCTCGACACCGAAGTTGGTGTCGTCGATATTGTCCTCGATAATCTTCACTATCTTGTCCATCAGCTGCTCGTCGGCCTTGCTCATGCCCAAGGTCTGTGTGGGCACGAAAGGCTTGCGCATAAATGCGTCCATGCTGCGCCGCCGATTCTCGAAGATGCTGGTGATTTGCGCCACCAGATACTTGAACGAGAATGGCTTCTCGATATAGGAGTCGGCTCCCATTTTCAAGCCCTGCACCTTGCTCTCGAGGTCGTTCTTGGCCGTAAGCAGGATGACGGGGATGTGGCTCAGCTCGATGTCCTCCTTGATGCTCCGGCATAGCTCCAAGCCGTCCATCTCGGGCATCATGATGTCGCTCAGCACCAAGTCGATGTTTTTCTCTTTGAGCACATGGAGAGCCTCTCGTCCGTTGAGAGCTGTCTCCACGGCATAGGTGTGCCGCAACTTGTCGGCCACGAAGCTGAGCATCTGCTCGTTGTCCTCGACCAGCAGGATGACCGCCGACTGCAGTGTTTCGGGCACCGGGTCGTCATCGTCGGTGAGCAGCAGCTCGCCCTGTGGTGTCTGATTCTCGATTGGCATGTTCTGTGGTACGAGCGTCAGCGTAAACCGGTTCAGCCCACCGTTCTCGGTATAGGTGAGCGTGCCATGCATCATCTCGGCCATAGACCGTGCCAGATACAGACCTATGCCCGAACTCGACGAGGCGTTGGCATTCTTCTGCAACTGGTAGAATGGGTCGTAGATTTTCATGCGCTCGTCTTCGGGTATGATGGCCCCATCGTTGTCGATACACATCGTCACCTGCTTGTCGTCGGCCCGCAGGCTCACTGCGATGTGGCTGTCGCTATACTTCAACGCGTTAGAGAACAAGTTGTTCAGCACCTTGATGAGCGCGTTGCAATCGGCGCTGACGTAGATATCGTCCTCAGGCAGGTCGAGCGTGATGTGGCGCTGCGCGGCGGCGGGTACCTCGGCAAACTTCCTGCTCCACTCGCGCAACAGGCTCGACAGATTGATGCTGACCAGGTGCATCTCCATCTTGTTGCTGTCCATCTTGCGGAAGTCCAGCAGCTGATTGATGAGGTTCATCAGGTCGCTGGTGTTGCGCTGCATGGTGTCGAGGTTGCGTCTGATTTCCTTGTCGGCGATGTCCATGTCCACCAGGTTCTCCAGCGGCCCGTTGATGAGCGTGAGCGGTGTTCGAATCTCGTGGGCGATGCTGGTAAAGAAGTCTATCTTGTTCTGATACAGCTCTTTTTCCTTCTCGGCCTCAAACAGGCGCTGCGCCTCCTGAGCCTTCATCGTCTCGCGTCGCTTGAGCAGGTTAAGCACCCACCACACCAGCGCCGCAATCAGTGCCAGATACACCAGATAGGCCCAGATGGACTTCCACCAGGGCGGCAGCACCACAATCTCGACGGAGGCCTCGTGCTCACTCCACACGCCGTCGCTGTTGGCTCCCTTGACGTGGAACACGTAGTGGCCGGGGCTGAGGTTGGCATACGACACGCTTTGGTTGTTCTCGGTGGTCACCCAGTCCTTGTCCACGCCGTCCATCTTGTAGGCGTAGCGGTTGGCCGAAGGCATGACGTAGCTCAACGCGGCAAACTCAAAGCCGATGCTCGACTGGTCGTAGCGCAGTGTGATGCGCCGTGTGTCGACGATGCTCTGCGACAGCGGCGAGTCGTCCTGTCCGGGCAGCACCTCGCTGTTGTTGATCAAAAACCGCGTGATGTAGACCGGTGGCGCATATTCGTTCTTGTTGATATAATAAGGATTGAACGAGATAAGCCCCTCGCTGCTGCCGAAGTAGAAGATGCCCTCGCGTGTGCTCAGGGCCGACTTGTAGTTAAACTGGTTGCCTGGCAGGCCGTGCGCTGTGGTGAACACCTGGCACTTGCCTGTGGCCGGGTCAAGCTTGACCAGGCCATTGTTGGTGCCGAACCACAGCAGACCGTTCTTGTCCTCAAGAATCTTGTAGCCCGTGTCGTCGGGTAGTCCCTGCTCGATGCTGAAGGTGGTGAACGTCTCGGTGGACTTATTGTAGCGGCACACCCCACCACGGTCGGTCGAGAACCACAGCTCGCCCCGGGACGTCTGCACCACATTGCTCACCGAGTTGCTGCTGATGGAAGTGGAGTCGCCCTCCTGGTGCATAAAGTGCTTGACCGCTCCGGTGGCGGGATTGTAGCGATACACACCCTTACCCATGGTGATGACCCAAATGTTGTGGTCACTGTCCTCCATCAGGTCGAAGATGTAGTTAAATCCGAACTGGTCCATGCGGGTGAAGCTCGTGGCCCCGGGACCGGCCACATACACTCCCCATCCGTTACCTAGCCACACACGTCCCTGGCTGTCGCGGCACAAGGCATAGATGCTGGCATCGTTGAGCCCCATGGCTTGGGCTGTGTAGTGCCTCACGCCATGACCGGCCTGTGCAATCACGTCGAGTCCCTGTTTGAAGTATCCCACCCACATCTGTCCGGCCATGGCGAGGAGCGACAGGGTGTTGTCGCTGGCCAGGCCGCCCTGCGACTTGGTCAGTGCGTGAAACTGGCCGGTCTTGGGGTCAAAGATATTGATGCCGGCATCTTCCGTACCCACCCAGATGTTACCCTGCTCATCCTCGGCCATCTCGCGCACGCGCTTACTGCCTATGGTCAAGGGCTTGGTCAGCGGCACATAGCGCATAAATGCCATGCCCTTCAGGGGCAGGTAGTTCACGCCACCCAGGTTGGTTCCCACCCAGATGCCCCCCTCGCGGTCGCGGTAGATGCGTCCAATCTGGTTGTCGCTCAACGAGTAGCCGCACATGGCGTCGTGCTCAATGTGCTGAATGGTGCCTCGTTGCTCGTCGATGACATAGATGCCCCGTTGTGTGCCCACCCACAGCACATCGTCATAGCACTTGACATCGCGGATGATGCTATAGTGCACGGGCTGCGCGTCGAAGTCGCGCACCACGCCCAGTCGCTTGTTGAGTCGCCGCAACTTGCCATCGTGCACGCCCAGCACCAGGTCATCGCCATAGTCGCACATGGTGTAAATGTTCTCGCCTGTGAGCGTGGCGCCATCGGTCTTGCCCAGATATTGTGTGAATCGGTTCTGCGACTTGTCGTAGAGGTACACACCATTGCCGTTGGTCCCTACCCACACACGGCCACCGGCATCGATGCACAGGCATTGCGGGCCACCATAGTCGGGATGCTTGGGATTACCGAAGGTGTAGAGTGCCAGCGGCTTGCCCGGTCTGTGGCAGAACACTCCCTGATTGGGCACCACAATCCACACGTTGCCTTCGTTGTCGTTGTCGATGGCCGCCACCCAGTCAAGCATCTGTACGCCCTGCGACGTCTTGTCGGCCACAAAGGTGAATCGCTCGGCACGGGGGTCGAACACAAACACCCCTTTGTCGGTGCCCACCCACAAGTGCCCCTGCTTGTCCTCGTAGAGCGACGACACATTGTTGTTTCGCTTGCCTGTGGCAGCATCGTGGCAGTCAAACACCCTTATTGTATGCCCATCGTAGCGGTTCAGGCGGTTGCGGGTGCCGAACCACATGAATCCGCGTTTGTCTTGCAAGATTGCCTTGATGTCGGTCTGCGACAGGCCATCGGGCTTGCTGATGTTGCGGAAGTAATGCCTGTAGGGATAATTCTGCGCCCCCGCTTGCAGCGACAGGCACAGGATTATTGTCCATAATATGCTGACGAATTGTTTCATTGATTTTCAAAAATTAATCACCGCAAAAGTACTACTTATTGTAATTGTAAATGTTCCAAAAAATAACAATCTTGTAGAAATATGACCTTTTGCCCACGACAGGGCGGCCAGAGCGCACCAGAATGCCAGTTTTTTACACCATGTTATAAACTCTGCGACCGAATTTTTCGCTACTTTTGCAGCATGAAAATAAGACGTAATTTCCTGGCACTATGCCTCGCCACCATGGCCTCGCTGGCCATGCCGGCACGCACCACACAACCGCTGCAAGGGCAATGGAGCTTTGCCCGTGCCGACTCCCCCCAGCAGTGGCAGCCCATCACCATCCCACACTCGTGGAATGCCCACGACGGCACATCGCCCCACTACTATCGTGGAGCGGCTACCTACCGATGCCGATTCGATACCCCACGCGCTGGCGCACACGACCGTACATTCATTCGCTTTGAGGCCGTGAGCCAGGACGCCACTGTGTGGCTCAACGGCCACAAGCTGGGCCGTCACCAGGGTGCGTTCACCGCATTCTGCTTCGAATTGACCCATCTGCTCAAGCCGCGCGCCAATGAGCTGCGTGTCGAGGTCACCAATGCACCCGACCCCATGATTATGCCCCTCGACGGCGACTTCACCATCTTCGGCGGCATCTACCGCCCAGTGAGCCTGCTGGTGCTGCCCGCCACGTGCTTCACGCCGCTGGACTATGCGTCCTCGGGGATCTACATCAGCCAGACCGATGTCAACCACTCGCAGGCCCACCTCGATGTCAAAGCGCGCATCGACACCCATGTCGCGGCCGATGACCTGCAATTGCGCACCACCGTCCACGACCCGCAGGGCCGACAAGTGCTCACCCACACACAACAGGGAGCGCGCCCAGGCGGCAAATTCCTTGAGCTTGACCAGCAGCTAACCATCGACCATCCCCGTCTGTGGGACGGCATCGACCATGCCGAGCGTTATCGCTTTGTGTTTGAGCTGCTGCAAGATGGACGCGTGGTCGACACCCTGTCGCAGACGATGGGCCTGCGTTACTTCAGCGTCGACCCCGAGCGAGGGTTCTCGCTCAACGGACGGAGCTATCCGCTGCACGGTGTGAACCGCCACCAGGACCGCCAGGGCATGGGCTGGGCCATCACCGAGCGCGAGCACGACGAGGACATGGCTCTCATTCAGGAGATTGGGGCCAACAGCATCCGTCTGGCTCACTACCCCCACTCGAGCTACTTCTACAACTTGTGCGACCGCGCCGGCATGCTGGTGTGGGCCGAGATTCCCTACATTGGCAAGGGCACCCGAGCGGCGGCGTTCGATGCCAATGCCATGCAGCAACTCACCGAGCTCATTCGCCAGAATTACAACCACGAGAGCATCTTCTGCTGGAGCCTGTTCAACGAGTTGGGTGGGCCTGACCGGCCCGATGAGCTGGTGGCAATGCTCAACGAGCTGGCACACCGCGAGGACCCCACACGCCTCACTGTGGCCGCGGCCAACAACGACGGCCGGCCCGAAAACGACATGACCGACATCATGGCCTACAACACCTATCCAGGATGGTACTGGTCGGACCCTAATGGCATGAAGTGGGCCATAGAGTGGAAGCTGGGCAAGGGACGCGCCATTGCCATCAGTGAGTATGGCGCCGGAGCTAGCATCCGTCAGCACGACCAGCACATCACTCAGGCGCCCAAGACCGACGGTCCATGGCATCCCGAGCAGTGGCAGGCCACCGTTCATGAGGGCAACTATGCCCAGATTGTGGCACATCCGGCATTGTGGGCATCGTTTGTGTGGAATATGTTTGACTTCGCCAGTGCCAGCCGCCACGAGGGCGACACCATGGGCATCAACGACAAGGGACTGGTGACATACGACCGAAAGGTGCGCAAAGACGCCTTCTACTTCTATAAGGCCAACTGGAGCAAGCAGCCCATGGTCTACATCACCAGTCGCCGCCACACCACACGCACCGAGCCGCTGACCGACATCAAGGTCTACAGCAACTGCCCCAGTGTGACGATTGTGGTCAACGGTGTGCCCGTTGAGGTGGAGAGCCGTGGCATGGGCATCTTTGTTGCCCGAGGTGCCCATCTCCAACCTGGCGACAACACTATTGTGGCCTCAGGGGTTCCCGCCTGCCAGGCCGACACCATTACCGACCAATGTGTTTGGACCTTCAAGACCGATTGACAATGAAAAGATTAATAACAATATTATGCCTTGCAGCCCTTGTCATGGGGGTGCAGGCACGCGAACTGGTTGACTATGTGAATCCGCTGGTAGGGACCGCCCTGAAGGGCGAGGGCGGCACGGCACCCTTTGTGGGTGTGCCGCACGCCATGACCAAGCTCATGCCGCAGACGCGAGAGAATAAAATGGGCACCATGGCCTACGTCTACGACGACACCCACTTCATGGGCATCATGGCATCGCACCAGCCCACCGTGTGGATGGGCGACTACGGATATGTCTCCATCATGCCCCAGCAGGGACAGCAGGTGCGCACCCTGCCCCACGACCGCCAGTTGCCTTTTAGCCACGACAACGAGCAGGCGACCCCTTATTACTACAGCGTGAAGATGACCTCGCAGGAGGGCACTCCCCTGCGGGCCGAAGTGGCGGCAGCCAGCCGTGCCGCTCTGATGCGCTTCACCTATGGCCGCAGCCAGCACTCGCGACTGGTGATTCAGGGCATTAACCTCAACCCGGCCCTGGGCGACTGGTGCAACGACTACGGCCCCCGGCTCGAGAAGCTCAAGGGCTGGGTCAAGGTCGACCCCGAGCGCGGCGAGATCATCGGCTACAACACCGACCGCCAGTCGGCGCAGATTGGGCCGGACTTGCCCAATTTCAAAGGCTATTTTGTGATTCGCTTGAACAAGAAATTCAGCACCTTTGGCACATGGGACTGCGACAAAACCTATCCCGCACAGGCCGAGCTGCAGGGCACACGCATGGGAGCCTACGTCGACTTTGCCACCCGCCAGGGCGAACAGGTGATGGCGCAGGTGGGCACCTCGTTTATCAGCATCGACCAGGCCCGGGCCAACCTTGAGGCCGAGCTGCCAGGATGGGACTTTAAGGCGCTCACAGCCAGCACCAAGCGGGCCTGGAACGAGAAGTTGGCCAAGCTGCAGGTACACGACACCGGCGACGAGAACCGGGCCATCTTTTACACAGCCATCTATCATGCCTATCTGTTTCCGCGCCAGTTCAGCGAGCAGGGACGCTACTACAGCGCCATGGACGATAAGGTACACGAGGGCATCTCGTTCAACGACTACTCGTTGTGGGACACCTTCCGTGCCCTGCACCCATTGATGACCCTGCTGGAGCCCGACTTGACATGCCAGTGGATCACCGGCCTGTTGCAGATGTACCGCGAGGGTGGATGGATGCCCATGTGGCCCAATCCGTCGTACACCAACATCATGATTGGCACCCATGCCGACGCCGTCATTGCCGACGCCTACATGAAGGGGTTGCGCGACTATGACCTTGAGCTGGCCTACGAGGCCATGCGCAAAGATGCCATGGTGCCGCCCGACTGCGACACACGCCGCCGCTATGGCGACCGCGACCGCTGGACGGCCTTCGAGGCACGCGCCGGAGCCAGCTACTACCACAGCATCGGCTATGTGCCCGACGACCGCACTGCCGAGTCGGTGTCGCGCACGCTCGAGCACGCCTACGACGACTGGTGTGTGGCACAGCTGGCGCACGACCTGCGTCCCGACGACTACCCCACGCTGATGCGCTGGGCACAGAACTACCGCAACCAGTACAACCCCGAAAAGGGGTTCATGCTGCCGCGCCGCTACGACGGCTCTTGGATTGACCTCGACGACCACGACCGCCATGGACTCACCGAGGGGTCGAAGTGGACCTACCTCTTCTGTGTGCTGCACGACATACCCGGCATGATTGAGATGATGGGAGGAAACGACGCTTTCGCAGCCAAGCTCGACGAGAATTTCGCCGGAGGACATTACCGCCACGACAACGAGCCGGGGCACCACTACATCTACCTCTACAACTACTGCGGCCAGCCACACAAGACCCAGCAGCTCGTGCGCCGGCACACCCGCGACAACTATCGCAACGCCCCCGACGGCATCAACGGCAACGACGACTGCGGACAGATGTCGGCCTGGTATCTGTTCTCCGTCATGGGATTCTATCCCGTCACGCCTGGCAGCAACACCTATGCGCTGGGCGCTCCACAATTTGAGCGCATCACACTCCAGCTCAACCACCACACCCTCAACATCGTGGCACAGGGACTCAGCGAGAGCCACAAGTATGTGAGCCAAGTGCTGGTCGATGGCAGGCCACTCACACGACCCTTCATCGACCACCACACACTCGTCAACGCCCACGAGCTACGATTCATCATGACCGACCAGAGCGACTTTTAGACTTTAGCCAAACGAGCACCAACATCGAACACTCGATTACTCGATTGCTCGATTACTCGATTACTCGAATACTCGAAAGCTCGAAATTATAAATTATGAATTATGAGTTATGAATTAAAAAAGTAGTACCTTTGCAGGCATGGAAGAAAAGATGACAATATCCAGCCTGCAAAATGACCGCATCAAGCGGCTGGTGGCCCTGCAGCAGAAGTCGGCCTTGCGCCGCCAGAGCGGCCTGGCCGTAGTGGAGGGTAGGCGCGAACTGGAGCATTGCGCCGCAGCCGGGCACCACCCCGTGGCAGTGTACTACTGCCCTGCCCTGCTAGCCGCCCCCTGCCCCGACTATGGCTGCCCGTGCCACGAGGTGAGCCGCGAGGTGTACGACAAGATTGCCTATCGCGGCGGCACCGAGGGCATCATCGCCGAAGTGCGTCCACACCTGCTCACCCTCGAAGACCTGCGTCTGCCCGAGCAGCCACTCATTGTGGTGCTTGAGTCGGTAGAGAAACCCGGCAACCTCGGTGCGGTGCTGCGCAGTGCCGACGCCGCCCCAGCCGATGCCGTGGTCGTATGCGACCCGCTGACCGACCTCTTCAACCCCAACGTGGTGCGCAGCTCGATAGGAGCCATCTTCACCGTACCCACCGTGTGCTGCACCTCGGCCGAGTGCATCCAGTACCTGAAAACGCACGACATCCAGATTCTGACCGCCCAACTGCAGGACTCGCACCCCTACTATGCCACCGACATGCGCCACGGCACCGCCATCGTCATGGGCACCGAGTCCACCGGGCTGACCCAGGCGTGGCGCGATGCCGCCGATGCACACATCCGCATACCCATGCGCGGGCAGCTCGACTCGCTCAATGTGTCGGTAAGTGCTGCCATACTACTGTTTGAAGCGGTACGCCAGCGCGAGTCAAGTCTATTTAGTTGACAAAAAAGACCATTCCACCGAAAAAGAAAGTATTTCCTGCCCTATTCCACACAAATTGACTATTTTTGTCCGTCACACATGACAAAAACAACATAAACCACCAATAAATCGTATCTTTATGACAAAAAAGACACTAGCCTTGCTCGCTTTGACGATGCAAGTGGCTACCTCGGCTTGGTCCGCTCCTGTCAGTACCGACCAAGCACGTGAGGTTGCCGCCGCATTTGTCGGGCAAAAGCAAGGCACGACCCGCACCTTGCGAATGGCGGCTCAGTCGCCCAGCGTGCAAGCCGCTGCCAACTCTGGCTATTACTACATCTATAATGTCGGCGAGAACAATGGATTTGTGATTGTGTCGGGCGACGACCGCACCACACCCATCCTGGGCTACTCGACCGAGGGACACTTTGATGCCGCACGAGTGCCGGCCAACATGCAGGCCATGCTCGATGGCTATGCCGCACAGTTGCAGCGACTCGCCACGATGAGCGACGTCGAGGCCGCTACTGTCATGGCTGCTCCTCGCCGCGCTCAGTCGGTGAACACGCGCAACTCCATCGCGCCGCTCATCACCACCAAGTGGGACCAGGCCACCCCTTACTGGAACCACTGCCCACAATTCATGAACTCGGACGACGAGGCCGACGGCTATGAGCTGGCCTACACCGGCTGTGTGGCCACCGCCATGGCACAAGTGATGAAATATCACAACTGGCCCGCACAGTGCAGCCAGACCATCCCGTCCTATACAGTAACCTACAGCACAGGCACATACGAGTACGGTTCGTTCAACACCGATGAGCTGGCTCCGATTGCCTTCGACTGGGCACACATGAAGGACACCTACACCGGTGCCGAGGACGAGGTCTACACCGAGGCCGTTTCGTGGCTGATGCTGTATGCCGGCTGCGCGGCCCACATGCAGTATGGCATGTCGGCATCGAGTACGAGCGACCCCTATATCCCCAAGGCCCTCAACAACTACTTCGACTACGATGCTAACCTGGTCTATCGCAGCGACTACGACCAGCAGACATGGGAGGACATGATTTACAACGAGCTAGCCAATGGGCGCCCCATGATCTACAACGGCCGTGCCGGCAGTGGCGGCGGACACTCGTTTGTGTGCGATGGCTATGAGTATGGCGACTACTACCACATCAACTGGGGTTGGGGTGGCATGGGCAACGGCTACTTTGTGCTGTCGGTGCTCAACCCCTATGCCGGTGGCATAGGCTCGTCGAGCAGTGCCGAGGGTTACAACATCGACCAGACCGCCATCATCGGCATCAAGCCGGGCTACAGCGGCCAACCCGAAGAGGTGAATCATGTGTTGACCGTATTCAACATGTACAGCGAGGGGACCTCGTCATTCGAGCGCGAACGCACCTCCGATCCGTTCAAGTTGACCAAGCGCAAATACATCAAGGTCACCGCCGAGGACCACATCAACGATGGCACAAAGTATATGCGCGGCATTGCACTGTTTGATGCCAACGACAACTTTGTGCAACTGATTGCCAGCACCTCTTACTATTCGCAGTCACTGTCGATCACCGACAGTTGGCCCGACACCCAGAGTTCGACCACCTACCCCTTCGGTGCCGGTATCACCAGCGGCACCTATAAGATTAAGCCAGTGAGCCAGATGCAGGGCAGCAGCGAGTGGGTGCCCATGCTTGAGAGCGACCGCTATTACTGCTCAGTGACGTTCAATGGCAATACTTGCTCTTTTACCAACCACCCCATCGTCGACCTGCAAAGCACCAAGTTTGAGTTCACCGGAGGCGAAAAGGTGGGCACTGCCGAGCAGTGCCACGTGACGGTGCGCAACAACAGTTCCGACCGCTATAACGGCAGGCTGTTCCTGTATGTCGACAATGAGAGCATCGACGAGTATGGCGAGTACACCACCGTGGTCGAGGCCGAAATTCCCGCCGGTGGCGAGAAGGTGGTCACCTTCAATTTCACGCCGCAGAATGCTGGCACCAAGAGCGCTCACCTGTCGACCTATGACAACACTTGGAATCCCACCATTCCCGGCACGGGCACAGTGACCATTGCCGCCAGTGGCTCGACCGACTTCGACGTGGCCGACCTGTCGGTGGTCATCCGCGCCGAGAATGCCGTGGCCGGCGACAACACGGGCGACCATGACGTGATTTATGACAGTCGCGCCCACTTCAGCGCCGCCATCACCAACCATGGCACCACCGAGTACAACAAGTATATCCTGGCTCCGCTATTCATCGTCGAGAATGGCCGTGGGTCGATGGTGTCCTACCAGCAGTTGACCATCTCGGTGCCTGCCGGCGAGACGAAGACCTACTACTTCGACTTCGACAACCTGGCCTTCGGCTCGACCTACGCCATGAACATCTACGCCCGCAACAATGTGCCGATGGAGGAGGATGCCTCGCACGTCGACAACATCGTCAAGCCGGGTGAGTCGGTCTACTACGACATCCGTCCGGGCATCGTGGTGTGGAGTGCCGACGGTGCACGCCAGGGTGTGAAGCCCGTCGAGGGCTATCAGGTGCCGACCGAGGCTGTTGCCGTGAGCCTTGAGGGCCTGAACATGACCAATATCGTGGTCAACAACAACCCCAACACCGTCTATGTGCTCGACCAGAATGCCGTTGTGCCCACCAGCCTCAATGGCAAGAACGTGGTCAAAGGACAAAATGCCACGGAGATTGTGCTGGAGGATGGCTATCCCTATATGGTGCCCGTGAGTGTGAATGCCGGCAAGGTGACCTACCACCGCACGTTCACCCAGGGCCGCAAGGCCGACGAGCGCACGGCATGGAGCACGATGGTGCTGCCGTTCGCCGCTACAACGGTGCAAGTCGATGGCCGCACACCTGCAGCCAACACCGACTACTGGGTCTACAATTTCCCGCGCGAGGACGACGGCACCGTGGTGTTTGACGCAGTGACTGCCATGGAGGCCAATGTGCCCTATCTGGTGGCCGTGGCCAGCGACCGCGACATGACGGGCAAGGTGATGAGCTGGAGTGCCGAGAACGTCTTGCTCAAGGCCGAGCCCATCGCCATCACCAGTGGCGTAAACTACATGCTCAACGGCACCTACATCCCTGTCAGCGAGGCTGGCATCTACACCCTGGATGCACAGGGCAGCCGCTTTGTGCTGCACGACACACCGCAGGCCGTGGCTCCGTTCCGTGCCTACTTCAAGGCCATGCAGACAGTCGATGCAACCGAAATCCTGTGCCCCGGCACCACCGAGGTCACTCCCGACTATGCCGTGGGCGACGTGAATGGCGACGGCACAGTGGACGTGAGCGATGTGAACATACTCATCAACATCATGCTGGGCAAGGACAGCGCCGACAAATATGACGGTCGCGCTTACGTCACCGAGGGCGACACCGACATCGACGTGAGCGATGTCAATGCCGTGATCAACATCATGCTCGGCAAGTAGTTAGGCGTTTCTTTGACGTTAGACTTTAGTTGTGGCAGCAGGCTTGTGAGCCTGCTGCCACAAATTTAAACCAAAACATTAAACCATTAACCAAAAAAAATTGTAACTTTGCGGCGAAAAAAAGAAAAACGTTCAACTTAAACCCTAAAATTAAAAATCCTAAAATCCGCAACTAATAGTCATTCGGACTAATTTTGCCGTCTGGCCCTCCTTCAGAGTAATCTCCCGCCCCTACAGCAACGATTACGTGTGATTCGCACACAGTTTCCCCTTACCCCGTCAAGCAGTACAGGGGTTTT
>JAFUVK010000059.1 GCA_017477555.1 Muribaculaceae bacterium | reverse complement strand
TGCTCAAATCACTTGAACATATAACGTGTTGAACTACAATAATGTTAAATAAAAGTTAAAGTGATTCATTCATTTGGATTGCAACATAGAAGACCATGCAAGAGGGCCGGAGGTCCTCGCCGCTTGGTCCACAAAGGAGCAGAACAAAAGTGCCTCGTAGAGGAACTTTTTCATCCAAACAACTAGTATTTAGCTGGTTAAAGTTCCTCTGCGAGGCACTTGGCTGCTCGAGTCTCAGGACCAAGCTGCGTGCATCTTCGATGCACTTGCATGGTCTTACGAACAAAATCGGGTCTTCGACCCGCTCTGCATCTTCGATGCACAGGGAGGGAAGAGGAGATTTTTCTGAATCGGTGAACAGTTACCCCTAAATTAATACTTGCCAAAAATCGCAAAAGTGGCGGGATGTGGATGCAGCAAGGCCGCCCCGAAAGTGGGGCGGCCTTGTGGTTGATGGTGAGCAGTCAGTGCTTACTCGCTGATACCTGAGTTATCGGGCATCTGCTGGGTCTGGTCAGGACCGTAAGGCTGCTGCGGATACGGTTGTCCGGGCTGTCCGTAGGGCTGCTGCGGATAGGGCTGTCCGGGCTGTCCGTAAGGCTGCTGCGGATACTGCGGCTGTCCATAAGGCTGCTGCGGATACTGCGGCTGGCCGTAGGGATCCTGCATAGGCTGTTGCGGCTGCTGCGGATACTGTGGCTGTCCGTAAGGCTGCTGCGGCATCTGTTTGGGCTGCTCCATGGGCTGCTGGGGAGCCTGGTAGGGCTGCTGCTGCGGCTGCTGTGGAGCCTGGTAGGGCTGCTGTTGCTGGGGAGCCTGGTAGGGCTGCTGCTGCGGCTGCTGGGGAGCCTGGTAGGGCTGCTGTTGCGGCTGCTGGGGCATGGGCTGTTGCACACCGGGAGTGGGGCCACCGGCTCCGGCCATGGCAGGAGCGGCCTCGACGGCTGGTTTCTTGTTCTTTCCCCTGATGACCAGCCAGGCAATCAAGCCGCCGGCAATCACCAGGAGTGATATGCCCAAGACGGGACGGTAGAACACCCAAGCCACGCCAATGACGATGAGCGACCATACGATACCCAGTACGGTGCAAATCAGTCCTACGCCAAAGTTCATGATGCTGGCCAGGAAAGGCACCACCTTGAGCAGGATGACCAGGAAGTTGAAGATGCCCTTCAGACCACCGATGACGAGCAGCACACCCAGCAGGCGCAGCGCCCACTTGATCATGTCGTTCTCGTCCTTGGCTGCCTGGACCATTTCGGCCTGTGTCTTGATGCCGTTGCGAATCTCGGCAAATGTTCCGTTCTTCGCTTTGAACTGGGTGAACGTGTTGCCACTCACTTGTGCCATGATCGAGATCTCATTCTCAGGTTTCACGGCCTTGAACGTGACGCGAACGTCGCCAATCTGTGTGTTGGCCGGGTCGCCAAAGTAGATCGTGTTGCCCGACGTGCTGTTGTAGTCGACGTTCAGGTTCTGGCAGGCGCGAACCACGTCTTGCTCGGTGACCTGTGCGCTGTCGCCGCCCATCAGTGCCTTGGTGTACTCAGTGGGGTCTTCAAACACATTCACGTCCTCGGCTGTGCCAACGCTCTTGATGAAGAAGTCGGGCAGCTTGTAGGCTCCGAAGGTCACATTCTCGGCATAGAGCGACTGGTCTTTGACCTCAAGGCGCACGCCATTGGCACCGCGGTACGATGGGTCGTGGAATGAACCGGAATTCACGGGCTCGTCGACCCACTTGCGCTCGTAGGTATAGGTGGTGACTGTCTCCTCTCCGCCACCCAGCTTGTCGCGCTTCTGTTCTTGCTTGTGTTCGACCCACTGGTAGTATTCGGCCTCGCGTTCAAGCTTGGTGAAGTTGCCGGCAACGGGGAACATGCCGTCTTGCAGGATGTCGTTAGACACGGCTTTGCCTGTGGTGTGTACCAACTTGCCGTCAAACGACGGGTCTACCTTGTCGGGGGTGGTCATCTCCACGCAGTTCTTGTCGGCAAAATTGATGTCTTGCTCACGATGAATCGTGCGCCCCTCGTTCCACCACAGCAGCACGGTTCCGGCCAGGAACATCAGGAAGCCCGTTCCAATCTGCTTGAACGAGTTGCCCACTCGGGTTCCGTAGCCTGTGGTTGTAGTCTCTGTATAAGCCATAAGTGTTTAAATTTGATGAATTAAAAGTATTGTTATTGTTTCTGCCCACAAAAGTAACAAAAATTATTATAATTTGAACTTTTTTGGGCAATTTTTTTCTATTTTCTCATCATTCTTTTAGCTTTTCGGCTTTTTGGGGCCATTTTGCCTGGCTCAACGGCAGGGTGTAGTAGGCGCTAAGCGTGAATCCCAGGGCGCGGCCGCGAGGGCCATAGCCGGGGATGTACCACGGACGGCTGTGCTCGGTGCTCTTGTACTTGAACAGGTGATGCCACCGCACAGACCACCCCAGCGACCAGCGGCCATAAATCTTCACCTTCAAGCCAGCCACCACCTCGCCCCACAGTGCATGGCTGCGCTCGCCCTTGAGGGTGAAGCGCTGCTCTTCTTGCCAGTAGGAGTTGTAGTAGTGCGCATCGACGTCGTACTTGAATGTGCTTGCACCCAAGCGCAGTCCCACGTATGCCTGGTAGTCGGGACTGCTCTTGAACAGGAAGTTGTAGTTGGCACCCACGCGCACATAAGGCGCCACCTTGGCGCGGTAGGTGAAGTTGAGGTCGTCGGGCTTGGCCTTTCCCCATCCCAGTCCCAGCTCCAGGGTGGGTTGCAGTCGGTTCCACATGTTCAGCGTGGCGTGTAGGTCGACGCCGGCATGGTCTTGCCCCATGGCCATGAGCACCGGGTCGATGAAGTTCACCCCCACCCAGAGCGAGGTCAGCCGCGGGTAGCGTGGGTAGTTGCGGCGGATGGAGTCCTCACGGGCCTTCTTCAGCGCCGCCAGGGTGTCGCCGCTGATGTATTGCTCAATCAGCTCGGGACTCACGTCACGGCCGGGCTGCTTGACCACGTTGGTCGACGGACGCACGGGGGTGATGTGGCGCTGCTGGCTCACTGCAATGGTGTCTTGTGCCCAGGTGGCTAGCGCCATGAGCATCAGGGTCACGATGGTTGTTATCGGTCGGGTCATGGCGGGTTCAGTTGTTGGGTAGGTAGATGCGTAGGTTCACCTGGTCGACGTTGGTCACTTGTGGCTGTGCCACGACGACCGAGTCAATCACTTTGTCGGTATGGGTCACACCGGTGATGTCGAAGTGGTACATCGCGCCACACTCCACGCTGACGAAGTACTCCTTGGGGCGATAGGCGATGGTCACGGTGTCGGTCACGCTGGTGGTGTCGTTGACGGCGAAGCTCAAGCACCACTGCACCGATGTGGCTCCCACGCGTAGTGGCAGGTGCAGGTCGGTCACGTCGTCGTCATCGACGAGGACGGTGTCGCCCGGGGCGCCAATGGCGCTCACGGTCAGGTCGCTCACGGTCACCTGTGTGGTGCCCTGGCTGTAGTAGAACCGTGCCAGTGGCACCGCACTGGCATTGTCATTGCAGCTCCCGTCGCCACATCCAGTCAGCCATAGGCTGCAAAAGATTAAGACATAAGAACATAAGGACATAAGCCCTGTGCTGTCTGATGCTTTCATTCCGTGCTCTTATAAATTCTGTATTTTCTTTTCGGGCTATAAGTCTCAGTGCCAAAATTAATCAAGAGTCCGTCATCAATGCCTGTTGCTGTCAGGTAATTGACGAGTTGTGCTTCAAAGGCTTTGGAAAGATGTTCGACTGCTTTAAGTTCAACAATCAATCGATCCTCAACGATAATGTCTGCACAGTAGTTACCAACAATCTGTCCTTTATATTTTACTTCGATTTTCACTTCTTCCTGTGCATTTAAGCCGGCATCTGCCAACTCAATCATCATCGCTTTCTTGTAAACCTCCTCGAGATACCCAGGTGTTAGCGCTTGATGAACGCGAAATCCGCAGTCCATCACTTTTTTCACCAACGAATTAATGTCCATTTCCATACCAAGATAATTTAGATTATTGCAACAAAATCTAAAATAATGATCTTATATCTTTAAATAACCGCGAATAAAAAATAATGTTCTTGTGTTCTTATGTTCTTATGTCTAAAAAATAATGTTCTTGTGTCTAGGGGAGTTCGTGGCTGATTTCGTAGTGGTTGCGGCCGGGAGAGTTGCGGGTGATCAGCTCGCCCAAGAAGCCCGTGAGAAAGAGTTGCGTGCCCAGAATCATCGCCGTCAAGGCCAAGTAGAAGTAGGGCGAGTTGGTCACCAGCGTGTAGTGGTTGCCCGCATGCATGTTGTAGAGCTTGAGCGCCCCTACCACAATCACCGCGATGAAGCCCAACAAGAACATCAGGCTTCCCAGCAGGCCAAAGAAGTGCATCGGCTTGACACCAAACTTTGCCTGGAACCACAGCGTGAGCAGGTCAAGATAGCCGTTGACAAAGCGGTCTAGTCCGAACTTCGACACGCCGTACTTGCGCGCCTGGTGATGCACCACCTTCTCGCCAATCTTGGTGAACCCGGCAATCTTGGCCAGGTAGGGCACATAGCGGTGCATGTCGCCATAGACCTCGATGTGCTTGACCACCTCGCTGCGATAGGCCTTCAGGCCGCAGTTGAAGTCGTGGAGGTTCTTGATGCCGCTGACTCGCCGCGCTGTGGCGTTAAACAACTTGGTGGGCAGCGTCTTCGACAGTGGGTCGTAACGCTTCTTCTTCCATCCGCTCACCAGGTCGTATCCCTCCTGGGTGATCATGCGGTACAGCTCGGGAATCTCGTCGGGGCTGTCCTGCAGGTCGGCATCCATGGTGATGACCACATCGCCCTGCGTGCGCGCGAACCCAGTGTTCAGGGCCGGCGACTTGCCATAGTTGCGGCGGAAGCACACCCCCTTGATGGCCGGGTTCTGCTCATGCAGCTGTTCGATGACCTGCCACGAGCGGTCGGTGCTGCCGTCGTTCACCATAATCACCTCGTAGGTGAAGTTGTGCTCCTGCATCACGCGTTCAATCCATGCCGCCAGCTCGGGCAGCGACTCCGCCTCATTGTACAGAGGCACTACTACTGATATGTCCATATTTTTTAAGTAAACGAGTAAACTAATTTTTGTGTGCTCGAGTGTTCGAGTAATCGAGCATTCGAGCATTCGAGCAATCGAGCATTCATGTGCTCGAGCATTCGAGCGCTCGGGAAAGCTAGCCGCGCAACTTGGCGAAGGCCGCCGTGATGGCACTCATCACGCAGCCCGAGAACGTCACCAGCCAGAACGTGCTGGTCACCGTCTCGATGGGCGACGGCAGCGACCCCGTGTCGATGGCGCGCTGCATGGCGGTCAGCAGCTCGTTGCCCTTCATCTCGGGCATCGTGCTGTAGATGTCCACAAATTGCTGCGTCACCTCATATATATATCCCGGTCTGACCCACTGCAGCACGGCCCATGTGACCAGGCCGGTAATCAGCGCGCCGTAGATGATCATCAGAATGCCCAGCATCCACAGTGTGGCATACTCGCAGGTCATTCCCTCCTCCATGTAGTAGCGTCGCTGCAGCCGCCACACCATCCACGGGCCGGCCACGAGCAGCACAATCACCACCCACGACAGGGTGGCAAAGCGGTCGGCAAATATCGAACACACCGAGATGGTGGTCATGTACAGCCCCATGGGCACTCCCATTTCGGCTCCGCGCTTAAAGACACTTTTTTGTTCTTCCATAACTGCTGATGCTTTGGTCAGAAATTGCAAAGATACAACAAAATCAAAAAAAATCGGGATTTTGGCCTATGATTTTAGAAAAATGTGCTACTTTTGTCCTGTTTTTGTCGTGAGCATGACCTGCAGAGCAATCTACATACCCCTGTGCCTGGCACTGGTGCTGACCCTGATGGCGGCCTGCGGCCGTCCGTCTGGCACCACGTCGCGCGCCCATCTCGAGGCCCTCGACGCGGCCTATGCTCGTGTGGGCTCGGTCGACACCATGCTGCGCCTTGTCGACAGTCTGCGGCGTAGCGGCGACGAGCCTGGCCAGATGATGGCGCTCAAGCAGCTGGGCAAGCTCTACTGCAACAACAGCTGCTTCCAGCAGGCCATCGATGCCCACACCGCGCAGTTCGACATCGCCTGCCGGCTCAAGGACACCATCGAGATTGTTCGGGCCCTCAACAACCTGGGCACCAACTTCAGGCGCATGGGTGTGCTCGAGGAGGCCACCGGCTATCACTATCAGGCGCTGAGCTATTGTGACCGCTACAGTCGTCAGGACGACTCGCTCATGCTCAAGAACCGAGTGGTGTCGCTCAATGGCATCGGCAACATCTACATGACCACCGGCAACTACCAGGCCGCCGACTCGGTGCTACGGGCTGCGCTGGCCGGAGAACGCAGTCTGGGCAGCGATTTGGGGCAGGCCATCAACCTGGCCAACATCGGCTCGATACTTGAGCATCAGGGACACGCCGACTCGGCATGGATCTACTACCGCCAGTCGCTCGCTCTCAACGAGCGTGTGGGCAGCCAGCTGGGCATCTCGCTGTGCCACACGCACTTCGGCGAGCTATACGAGCAGGCCGGACACTATGACCGCGCCGTCGACGAGTACCATGCCGCCTATGGGACGATGCTGCACAGCAGCGACTCGTGGCACCGCATGGAGGCGTGCGTGGCCCTGGCGAGGGTGTACATCAAGATGCGCGACTACACGGCCGCACAGTATTATGTCAACATCACCGACAGTATAGCCACGTCCATCAGCTCGCTCGAGCATCAGGCGCAAGTCTACAAGTTGCGCTACCAGTTGGCACGGAGCCAGGGCGACAGCCCGCGCGCTCTGCGCTATTTCCAGCTGGCCGACTCGCTCGAGGACAGCGTGAACGCCGCGGCCAACTCCACCCAGATGCTCAATGCGCGGGTCAACTACGAGCGTCAGCGGCGCCAGGCCGAGTTCGACCTCATCAACCGCAACTACGAGAACGAGCGAAAGCTCAAGAATATATTCATATTCTCGGCCGTGCTGGTGGTGCTGCTGGCCGCCATTACCATCGCGTTTCTGCTCTATACCCTCAGGGCGCGTAGGCGCGGCGAGTTGCTCCGCCAGCAGCTCGAGCAGATGCGCACCAGCTTCTTCACCAATGTCACTCACGAGTTCCGCACGCCGCTCACGGTGATCATGGGGCTGTCGGCCCAGCTGCAGAAGCCCGGCTTCGATGGCAGTGAGGTGCAGCGGCAGGCGTCGATCATCCATCGGCAGGGCAGCAACCTGTTGCAGCTCATCAATCAGTTGCTTGACATCAGCCGAGTGCGCAGTGCCATCGGCGACCCGGAGTGGCGACACGGCAATGTGGTGCCCTATGTGGCCATGCTCACCGAGGCCTATCAGGCACTGGCCGAGCAGCAAGGCATCAGTCTGCGCTATGCCGCGCAGTCCCAGGACATCGGCATGGACTTTGCGCCCTACTACCTGCGACGCATCGTGGGCAACCTGCTGGGCAACGCCATTAAGTTCACCCCCGCCGACGGACACATCAATGTCACCTGCGGGCTCACTGACGGCGACATGGTGCAGCTCACCGTGGCCGACGACGGACGCGGCATCGCTCCCGGCGACTTGCCGCACATCTTCGAGCCGTTCTACCTGGGCAAGGCTGTGAGCCATGGCGACATGAGCACGGGCGTGGGACTGTCGCTGGTGCGGCAGGTGGTCGATGCCATGCAGGGCAACATCGTGGTGCACAGCGACCAGGGCAAGGGCACCGTGTTCACCATCACGCTGCCGCGGCGGCACGGCGACGGCAACTGGCCCGCTCTGGACGATGTGGCCGGCGACATCGAGGCACCACACGCTACCGCCGAGGTGCAGCTCGACGACGCTCGTCTTCCCGAGGGCGACGACCTCTGCCGCGTGCTGGTTGTCGACGATCACAACGATGTGGCCTACTACATAGGCCAGCAGTTGGGCCAGCAATATCATGTGAGCTATGCGGCCAATGGGCGCGACGCTCTCGACAAGGCCGAGCAACTGGTGCCCGACCTGCTCATCACCGACCTGATGATGCCAGAGATGGACGGCTACGAACTGTGCCGGCAGGTGCGTCGCCATCCGGTGCTTAACCACATCCCCATCATCATGGTCACCGCTCGCTGCACCGACGAGGACCGTATGCGAGGCTATGAGCTGGGTGCCGATGCTTACCTCGAGAAGCCATTCAATCCCGACGAGTTGCGACTGCGTGTGGCCACCCTGCTCGACCAGCGCCGGCAACTGCGGCAGCACTTCCTGCGCCAACTGGGTATGGCCGCTACGCAGGCCGAGGACACTGATGCGCAAGAGCAGCAGGGCGCGCAGCCGCAGCCACCCGTACCGACCGACCTGCCGGTGGAGCCCGGGCAAAACCTGCGGGCCATCACGGCGGGCGAGCAGGCCTTCATGTTGCGGCTTGTCGAACTGGCCGAGCAGGCCATGACCGAGCACAAGGTCGACCTCGAGCTTATGGCCAGCCAGCTGGCCATGACCTCGACGCAGCTGCGGCGCAAGGTACACGCCATCACAGGCAAGACACCACTCAGCTACATCAACCAGCTGCGTCTGGGACGCGCCGCGCAGCTGCTGCGTGGCGAGCCCGACCTCACCATCGGCGACATCGCCGACCGCTGCGGCTATGACGACATGGCCTACTTCTCGCGTCAGTTCAAGCAATTCTATGGACAGACACCCTCGCAGTACCGTAGTGGCTTAAGTACTTGATAATGAGTGTGTTTGTGGAGTGTTGTCAGTTTTGTCCTAAAGCTGAAATCCGCATTTTGTCAGAAATCTCCAACTTTTTGTCAGAAATCTCCTAACCGTGACCGCGGCGGGGGCAGTAATTTTGCAGCATGAAAACTAATGGTCAAAATCAAGCATCCGCCCAGCCGGGCGACTATGAGCAACTGCGCCGGCTCATCGAGCAGCAAGTGCGTCACATAGCGCGCCGTGGGTTCACGCCCAAGCCTGACAATGCCACTCGCCAGGGGTGGTACAAACGACTCAGGCGACTGCTGACAGGCGTATGCTAGAGATTGTACCACCTTATAAAGGTGGGGTCTATAAATTGCTCGAGTTAGATTGTTTTAGATTTTTGAGCAGGTTTCGGCTCAATCTGGATGAGGCAGTAGCGGGCTACGGTTCAAAAGGTTGAGGCGAAATATGGCAAAAAGAAAAACAAGATGACCGAAACAATAGGATTACATTTTTGGAATTTATAGAACCCACCTTATAATATATAAGGAGTAAAAGACCCCCGGGCCGTGGGGTGTCCCATGGCGATACTAATGCTTGATGACTGGTCGGTGCGGGTGCTATGCCCTGTCGTAGCTGGGGCATAGCACAAAACAACGAAAGCAAGGAGATTTTAACAAAATTCTTATGGCAATCATGCCGGCCATGTGCGTTGCCGCCGGAAGGCAAAAACAAAAAAATGATGAAAATTTTGAAGAAAATTTTGTCAGTTCAGAAAAAGTTCGTAATATTGTAGTCGAAAAATGAACGAATTATTTGGATTGGTTGCTAAGTGGCTGAAAAACAGTACGTAATTTCAGTCAAGCATTGGGAGGAATTCAAGCCCCCGAAGAGCGCAATCGTCCTTTTGAAGTCAGGAAATGGACTTAGAGACCGAAAATAAAATTTTATTAACAATTATTAACTTTTTAAAACGTTTTAATTATGAAGATTAAATCTTTACTTGTTGCTGGTCTTTCAGTGCTCGCTCTGAATGCTATGGCACAGGACATCCCCGGAAACGGAAAAATCAGCCTCGACATCGATGCTATCAAGGCTATTGGTGTTGGCGAGACCAGTGGGTTCATCAATGCAGTTGTCAACTATGATGAGAACATGGGCAACTGGAAGAACGTTGAGTTCACCATCGACTTCCCCGAGGATCGTCTGACTCACGCTGCTTGCGCTGCTCACAATGACACCAAGGTTTACGATGAAGTTCTGGAAGAGGATGTTCAGGTGCTGGGTTGGACCGCTTCTACACTCGAGGGTCTTGGAATGCCCAACAGCGCTAAGTACATCGGTGTGAACCTGACTGCTACTCCCATCGAGAATAAGCAAG
Source organism: Muribaculaceae bacterium (assembly GCA_017477555.1). Taxonomy (GTDB): domain Bacteria; phylum Bacteroidota; class Bacteroidia; order Bacteroidales; family Muribaculaceae; genus Sodaliphilus. The sequence continues at coordinate 491 of JAFUVK010000059.1, read as the reverse complement.
GCATGAACCTCTGCCGCATCAAATTCCTCAAGAACGCTGAGCTCAAGGAGGGTGACGCTCTCCGCATCTGGAACTTCAAGGTGATCGACGAGGGTGACAACGCATGGGTGAACGCTGAGTACACTATCGACCTGCAGGTTCCCCACCAGGATGTCGCTGTTGACAACATCGCTGCTGGCAAGGCTGTTGCTGGTGTGAAGTACTACAATGTTGCCGGTCAGGCTGCCGACAAGGCTTTCGACGGTGTGAACGTTGTTGTCACCACCTATGCCGATGGTACTCAGAGCGTTGCTAAGGTTGTGAAGTAATTCGATAACCTCAACAACTGATACAGAGCTCCCGCAAGGGGGCTCTTTTTTGGTATGACGGGCATGTTGTACATCTGTGGTGAAAGTCCACTCGGGGCGTAGTCACCGACGAACCCTATAGCGACTCGCAAGTTTCAAGTGGTGACGCTTGGGAGAGAAGAAGCGATAGCGAAATCGTGGCTT